>JBBRLR010000007.1:0-85600 GCA_038231255.1 Thermomicrobiales bacterium
CGCTTCAAACCCGCCCGCGCCAGCGGTTCGGCGAGGCGCGACAGGAGGATGCCGTTGGTCGTCATCGCGATGTCGGTGATCGCCGGGTTCGCCGCGATCTCGCGCACGAGGTCGGGCAGGTTGCGGCGCAGCGTCGGCTCCCCGCCCGTCAGGCGAATCTTCGTGAAGCCGACATCCGCCGCGAGCCGCACGACGCGCAGCAGTTCGTCATCGGTCAACAACTCCTCTTTTGACTGCCACCGCACACCCTCAGCGGGCATGCAATACACGCAGCGGAGATTGCAGCGGTCGGTCAGGCTGATGCGCAGGTAGTTGATCCGGCGACCGTACGCGTCATGCGCCGGATCGTGCAGATCAACCATGCTGAGCGGAATCATCGTTGTGGTAGTCATCTCATCTCGCTGATACGCGGCAATGGACGCCGCCCTGAGAGTATACCGGGATAGATCAAAACAATCTACCCATCACTGTCGTTTTAACAACGGTCGGGTTTCACAACCTATTCCGCGATAGTCGCCACATCGTCCGAATACCGCCGATACCGCTACTCTTTCGCGGCGTTCCGGTCGCCGAAACGACCGGAGCGGAGGGAAAGGCCACCATCCACCCAGAAGACCTGCCCGGTAACGTACGATGCGGCGTCCGAGCAGAAATACAGCACGGCGCCCGCGATGTCGTCCGGGTAGCCGACGCGGCCAAGCGGCGTCGCGGCGGCGAAGGCACCCGCGTAGTCCGGCATTTCGTGGCTCGTCCGCTCGATCAAAATCGCGCCGGGGGCGACGGCGTTGACCGTGATACCGTACGGGCCGAGTTCGAGTGCTGTGCCGACTGTCAGCATGTTGACACCCCCTTTGGAGGCATTGTACGGCGTCGCGTTCTTGAAGGCGGACTTGCTCGCGCCGCTGGATATGTTAACGACGCGTCCCCAGCCCTGCTCTCGCATGATGCGGGCGGCGCCTTGCGTGCAGAAGAATGTGCCTTTCAGGTTCGTGTCGAGCGTTGCGTCCCAGTGCGCCTCATCCGTCGCGAAGAAATCCTCCCAGAGCGTGATACCGGCGTTGTTGACAAGGATGTCGAGGCCACCGAGCGCCTCCGCCGCCTCGCGCACCAGTCGCTGGCACTCCGCGACCTGGCCGACATTCGCACCGATCGCGACGGCATTCCGGCCGAGCGCTCGGATTTCGGCCACGATCGCTTCCGCACCGGCGGCGTCGCTGTGGTAATTGACCGCGACATCCGCACCCTCGCGCGCCAGCCCGAGCGCGATCCCCGCGCCGATCCCCTTGCTCGCGCCCGTCACCAGCGCCCGCTTTCCCGTCAGTGGCATAATCGTTCTCCTTGATGTACTTCGCTACGTCGTCTCGGCTTCCTTCGTGCGTCGCGCGGTCGTCTGCCCGAGGGGGTACACAGGCAAGCCGCGCAACAGAAGCAGAATCAGCAAGACGGCGACGGCCATGAATGCCGCGCCGATGCCGACAGCGATTTTGTCGCCCCGCCCCGCCATCGCGACACCGGAATCAACGGTAATCGGGGCGCGCGCCGTTGCAGATCCAACGCTGACAAGGATTTCTCCATCGGACGCCGCGATCTGTCCCGGTGCCGGCAACGTGAAGGCGAAGTTCTGGAATGCGCCGCCGGTATCGGTCATCGGCACGGCCTGCGGCGCGCTTGTAGCGGCCGTGAGGTCCTGAAATGCCAGGGGATAGGCCTGATTGCCCGCGACCAGATAGGCCTGCACTGGCTGGTTCGCCGGGAATCCTTGCCCGCTCGCAATCACATACTCGCCAAGCTGCGTCAGTAGCGGCACGACATTGCCTTGCTTGTCCGTGACGGAGAGGAGACGAACGACCGTGCCGCTCGCGTCCCGCCGCGTCGCGGCGATGGCAATCTCCGGATCAGCGGCGGCAACGGTCGCACCGAACATCGCCACCACTGCAAAAAGCGCGATACCAAGCAGAATCCCGTTGCCGTCTCTTCGCATATGCTCCTGCCATCCCCTCTGCACGCGCCGCACCGCCCTCCGCTCGCTGCACGCGATTGTACGGCAAAACCGTTTGGGCCGCCGTCCAACCACATCGCGCCCATCGCCGTTACTCGTCGGGGAGTAACTTCCATCCCATCATTTCTGGCACAGAACGTGCGATTTTCAGAACATTGTTCTGACTATACGCCACTGCAGCGGTGGGTCAGAGTGAGCGGCCGCTCCGGGTCGTGCAGTACTCCGTCGCATGTATTCTCGGGTAATCATGACGCGAAACCGCGTCCTGTCGAAGACCCCCTCCGCATCGCCAACGATGCGGTCGTAGATACGATTGGCTCGTTGATGTGACGAAACAACGTCGTCCATTGTCTTCCCGCGCGGTGACAGCGGGGGCATAGATGTGCGTGCCGAGATGGGATGAAGGAGGAGAGATGGAGAGGTTACAGAGTGTTGAACGGCGCGACCCGCTCGCGCCATTTTCGCGCGTGCCGGACGCGCCGGTGGCGCATGGATTCGATGATGAGTCGCAAATAGTAGATCGCATCCTGTCGGAGATTCCGAGCCAGCGACCGGCGTTCGATGTCGTCGTTTTGTCGCATCTGCGCTGGCATTTCGTTTTCCAGCGCCCGCAGCATCTCCTGAGCCGGTGCGCGCGGCAGCACCGGGTCTTTTTTGTCGAGGAACCGATGATCTCGGATGGACCGGCACGTATGGAGGTCAGCACACCCCGGCCCGGTGTCTGGGTCGCGGTGCCGCATCTGCCCGAAGGCACAGTGGCGCGCGAATCCGAGGCAATCCAGCAGCGTCTGCTTGATGCGCTGCTGACCGAGCGCCACGTCCATTCCTTCGTCCTCTGGTACTACACGCCGATGGCGATGTCGTTCTCGCGGCACCTCGCCCCGCTGGCGACCGTCTACGACTGCATGGACGAACTTTCAGCATTTACGAGCGCACCGCCGGAGATGCAGGCGCGAGAAAAAGAACTGTTTGCGCGGGCGGACCTCGTCTTCACGGGCGGTCAGACACTCTACGAGGCGAAGCGCGGCCAGCACCCGCACGTCTTCGCCTTCCCGAGCAGTGTGGATGTGGCACACTTTGCCCGCGCCCGGCAGACAGCGGTTGATCCGCCCGACCAGCGCGACATTCCCCATCCGCGCCTCGGCTTTTTCGGCGTCATTGACGAGCGGATGGATCTCGATCTGCTGGCGGGTATCGCGAAAGCGCATCCGGCATGGCAGCTCGTAATGATCGGGCCGGTAGCGAAGGTGGACCCGGCGACGCTGCCGCAGGCGCCGAATATCCACTACCTCGGTCCGAAGGAGTACGACGATCTGCCGTCGTATCTCGCCGGGTGGGATCTCGCGCTACTGCCCTTCGCGATCAATGAATCCACGCGCTTCATCAGCCCGACCAAGACGCCCGAATATCTGGCGGCGGGCAAATCCGTCGTTTCGACGCCGATCCGCGATGTCGTGCGGCCCTACGGCGTGCGCGGCCTTGTCCACATCGCGGGGACGATCCCGGGCTTCGTCGCAGCGGTCGAGGATGCCTTGTTGGAGGACGCGGCGGTGCGCATCCGGCGCGTAGATACTTTCCTCGGGCAGGAATCGTGGGACCGGACGTGGGATCGCATGCACCGTTTGATCGAGGAAGTCATCGAGGCGGCATCCGACGAGGAAGACCGCCTCGACACCTTCGCGGTCGCCACGACCGCCGACTGAGTAACCGAGGGGCAAAAAGAAGGGAAATAGGATGTTCGACTATCTAATTGTCGGTGCCGGCTTCGCGGGCAGCGTGGTCGCAGAGCGCCTCGCCTCGCAACTGAACAAGAAGGTGCTGATCGTGGATCGCCGCCCGCATATCGGTGGCAACGCGTACGACCACTATGACGACGCGGGAATTCTGGTCCACAAATATGGCCCGCACATCTTCCATACGAACGGGCAGCGTATCTACGAGCATCTGTCGCAGTTCACCGCCTGGCGACCGTATGAACATCACGTCCTCGCTGCGGTGGACGACCGGCACGTCCCCTTTCCGATCAATATTGATACCGTCAACCAGCTGTACGGGAGCCAATACACCGAGGCGGATATTGCATCGTTCTATGACGCCGTCGCCGAGCCGGTCGCCGAGATTCGCACGTCCGAGGACGTGGTTGTGAGTAAGGTCGGGCGAGACTTGTACGAGAAGTTCTTCTGCGGCTACACGCGCAAGCAGTGGGGTCTCGACCCGTCGCAACTGGATGCCGGGGTTGCCGCCCGCGTGCCCGCGCGGATGAACCACGACGACCGCTACTTCACCGATACCTACCAGGTGATGCCGCGCCACGGCTACACGCGGATGTTCGAGAAGATGCTCAGTCATCCGAATATCAAGATCATGCTGAACACCGACTATCAGGAGATCAAGCAGGCCATCCCCTATCGCCAGATGGTCTACACCGGCCCGATTGACGAGTTCTTCGGCTATCGCTACGGCAAACTCCCCTACCGCTCGCTGCACTTCCGCTTCGACACGCTGGATACGCCCGTCTATCAGCCAGCGGCAGTGATCAACTACCCCAACGACCATGCCTATACGCGCGTGACGGAGTTCAAGTACCTGACGGGCCAGGAGCATCCGAAGACGAGCCTTGTCTACGAGTTCCCGCGCGCGGAGGGCGACCCGTACTACCCCGTGCCACGCCCGGAGAATACCGAGCGGTACCACTTGTACAAGGACCTGGCGGACGCGACGCCGCATGTCCACTTCGTCGGGCGACTGGCGACATACAAGTACTACAATATGGATCAGGTGGTCGGGCAGTCGCTCGCGCTATTCGACCGGATCGCCGCGACGCAGCGCGACGTACTCGTAGGGATCGAGGCGGCACCGATATGGCGAACGACCCCACTGCGCCCCGCTACACCGCTTACCACGATTGGAGCCTCGCGCGCACCGTCCGCGATTGGCGCACCGCCCGCCGACGGCGAACAGTGAGGCAATCACCCCGATCACCATTGGAAGTCTGGGGGGGCATCGAATCCACCGTCAACCGTGTGGGCGATGCCTACTTCGACCAGATGGAATGGAACGGTCACGCCACCCGTATCGGTGATCTCGATCTGATCGCCGCGCTTGGCGTCGGCGCGGTACGCTACCCGATCCTCTGGGAGCGCACCGCGCCGACCAGCATCGCGGACGCGGACTGGACGTGGCCGGACGAACGGCTAAATCGCCTCCGCGCGCTCGGCATCCGCCCGATTGTCGGCCTCGTCCACCACGGCAGCGGGCCGCGCCACACGAACCTGCTCGACCCCGCCTTCCCCGAACAACTCGCGGAGTACGCGGGGGCCGTCGCGGCGCGCTATCCGTGGGTGATGGACTATACGCCGGTCAACGAGCCGCTAACGACGGCCCGGTTCAGCGGACTGTACGGCTACTGGTACCCGCACGGGCACGACGCGGCGACGTTTTATCGCATCCTGATTAACGAGTGCCGCGCCGTGATCCTCGCGATGCGGGCGATCCGGGCCGTCAATCCCGCCGCCCAGCTGATCCAGACGGAAGACCTCGGCAAAACATTCAGCACCGGCTTGCTCCAGTATCAGGCAGACTTCGAGAACGAGCGGCGCTGGCTCAGTTACGACCTGCTGTGCGGCCGCATCGAGTACAACGGCGCGTGGGAGCACATGCGACATAGCGGCATCAGTGATGCCGAACTCGACTGGTTTGGCGAGAACGCTTGTGTGCCGGACATCGTCGGTATCAACTACTACATCACGAGCGAGCGGTTCCTCGACGAGGATATAGAAACCTACCCGGCCCGGACACACGGCGGGAACGGGCAGGATCGCTACGCCGATGTCGAGGCGGTGCGTGTCCGCCGCAAGGGGATCGCCGGGCCGGACGAACTGCTCTACGACGCCTGGGATCGCTATAAACGACCGATTGCGATCACCGAAGCACACCTCGGCGGCGAGCCGGAGGAGCAGTTGCGCTGGCTACAGGAACTCTGGGAAACCGCGCGAAACCTTTGGCGCATTGGCGTTGATCTGCGCGCCGTAACCGTCTGGTCACTCTTCGGCGCGCACAACTGGCACACGCTCGTCACGCGCGATGAAGGCTACTACGAACCG
Organism: Thermomicrobiales bacterium; assembly: GCA_038231255.1. Taxonomy (GTDB): domain Bacteria; phylum Chloroflexota; class Chloroflexia; order Thermomicrobiales; family JALYUS01; genus JALYUS01. The sequence continues at coordinate 6,103 of JBBRLR010000007.1, forward strand.
GGCGTCTTCGATGTCCGCACCACCCCGCCGCAGCCAACGATCCTCGCGCCGATGGTCCGCTCGATGGCGACGGGCGAGCCGTACGACCACCCCGCACTCGCCACGCCCGGCTGGTGGCGGCGACCGGAACGGCTCCTGTATCCGCCCAAATAGTGCAGGAGCGCCGAACGGTTGACCATCGTCCGGTGGATGCCTACACTCCGTGTACTGGCCACCGGCCCGGTACAATCGTGCCGTCGAGCATTTTGAGAGCAGGAACAGCCGCCGCATGACGCAGCCGCACATCGCCGATCACGCCTATCCCCGCCCGCAACTCGTCCGCGACGCGTGGATTTCTCTCAATGGCCCGTGGGACTTCGCTTCCGAACGAACTGCACGCTGGCGCGTACCATCGGAGGTGCGCTGGAACACGGCAATCACGGTACCATTCGCACCGGAAACGCCAGCGAGCGGCGTGGACGACACCGATTTTCATGCCGTCTGCTGGTATCGGCGCACCTTCGACCGCCCCGCGCTCGGACCCGACGCGCGCCTGATCCTCCATTTCGGCGCGGTGGACTATGCCGCGACCATCTGGGTGAACGGGACGATCGCCACACGACACGAGGGCGGCTACACGCCGTTCAGCGCGGACATCACCGATTACCTGACCCCGGACGACATGCAGACCGTCATCGTGCGTGCCGACGACGATCCGCACGACCTCGCCAAACCGCGCGGCAAGCAAGACTGGCAGCGCGAGCCGCACGCGATCTGGTATCCGCGCACCTCCGGCATCTGGCAGACAGTCTGGCTCGAAGCCGTCCCCGCCACCGCGATTCGGAATATCACCTGGCTCCCGAACCTCGGTCGCTGGGAGGTCGCCCTGGAAGCGACGATCACCGGGCCGCTCCGCGATGGCCTCCGGTTGCAGGTGACGCTGCACGCTGGGGGGAAACTGCTCGCCGACGACAACTACGCGGTGCTCGGCGGCGATGTCACCCGCCGCATCGCGCTCGCCGACCCCGGCATTGACGACTATCGCAACGAACTCCTCTGGAGCCCCGAGCGCCCGACGCTGATTGACGCGGAGCTGCGGCTCTGGGACGGGCAGGACGCTCTCCTCGATCACGCGCGCAGTTACACCGCCCTGCGCTCCGCAATGGTGCAGGGTGACCGATTTATGCTCAATGGGCGACCGTTCCCGCTGCGGATGGTGCTCGATCAGGGATATTGGCCGGAAAGCGGCCTCACCGCGCCGGACGACGCAGCGCTCCGGCGGGATGTCGAACTGGCGAAGGCGATGGGGTTCAACGGCGTCCGCAAGCATCAGAAAATCGAGGACCCGCGCTACCTCTACTGGGCGGACCGGCTTGGCCTGCTCGTCTGGGAGGAGATGCCGAGCGCGTACCGCTTCACGAAGGATTCAGTCGAGCGCGTTGTCCGCGATTGGCTGGCGGCGATAGACCGCGATCTCAGCCATCCGTGCATCATCGCCTGGGTGCCATTCAACGAGTCGTGGGGCGTGCCGGATTTGCCGAACATCGCGTCGCAGCGCGATTATGTCCGTACACTCTATCACCTGACCAAGACAATGGACCCCGACCGCCCGGTGATCGGCAATGACGGGTGGGAGAGTGTCGCGACGGACATCATTGCCATCCACGACTACGACGACAGTCTGGAGCGGATGAAGCGCCGCTATTCGTCGCCCGAAGCGATCCCCAACCTCTTCAAGAACGCCCTACCCGCCGGTCGGCTCGTCTCGCTCGCCGCAGACCAGCAGAGGAATCAGCCAATCATGCTGACCGAGTTCGGTGGCCTCACCTTGTCGCGCGACCCCGGTGCGTGGGGGTATTCGCGCGTCGGGAGCAGCGAGGAGTTCGCCGAGCGGTACATGCGCCTGCTCGCGGTCGTCCGCTCCACCTCGCTCTTCGCGGGCTTCTGCTACACGCAGTTCGCGGACACCTATCAGGAGACGAACGGCCTCCTCTACGCAGATCGGACGCCGAAGTTCCCCATCGAGGAGATTCGCGTGGCCACCAGCGGCCCGCTGCACGGCTCGTTCGGCGACGCCCCGCCCTGTTGAGGTGCGTAGGCTTCAACCTGCGATGGTGATACAGGGACGCAGGCTGAAGCCTACGCTACCAATGCGTGTCGTTTCTCCGACGTGCGACGCGGTGTGTGCGATAATCGCCATCATTGCCTGGCCGCGTATCGAGGAGGGAGCACCCTATGGCAACCAATATCGAGAACATGACAATCACCGCCGTCGAAAGCCTCACCTTCACCTATCGCTCGCACACCGGGCGCGACGACGAGGGGCATGGGCACCCGGCGCCCGAACACGAGGCGACACAGCGCCTGACGCGCATTCGGACGAGCGCGGGCGTTGACGGTTACTGCTTCGGCGGCTCGGAAGCGACGACCGAGGTGACGCGACGCTACATCGTCGGCATGGACCCGCTGCACCGGGAGGCGATCTGGTACAAATTGCTGCAAGGGCAGCGGCTGGAGCGGCGCGCGCTGGACGACCGCAACCTCGCCGCGATTGACTGCGCCTTATGGGACTTCGCCGGCCACCTGACGGGCCTACCGGTCTACAAATTGCTCGGTGCGACGCGCGAGAAGGTGCCTGCCTACGCCAGCACGATGTGCGGCGACGACATCCCCGGTGGCCTCGACACTCCTGAGGCGTACGGCGAATTCGCGAAGGCGTGCAAGGCGCGGGGCTACCCCGCCTTCAAACTCCACACCTGGATGTCGCCGCACGGTCCCGACCTCAAGCGGGATATCGCCGCCTGTGCGGCGGTACGCGACGCGGTCGGTCCCGAGATCAAACTGATGCTCGACCCGCATCACGACTACACGCGCGAGGAAGCGCTCTACCTCGGTCGTGCGCTCGAAGAGTTGGATTACTACTGGATGGAGGAGCCGATGAACGAGCACAGCACCTCCTCGTTCGTCTGGCTGACCGAGAACCTGACGAAACTGCAGATCTGCGGCCCGGAGACGGCGCACGGGCAGATGTATACCCGCGCGGAGTGGATCGTGCGCGGCGCGTCGGACATCTCGCGCGTCGGCGTCTTCGATGTCGGCGGCATCACGCCCGCGATGAAGACGGTACATCTCTGCGAATCGTTCCGCGTCCGCTGCGAGATCCACGGTGGCGGCGCACCGAACCTCCAACTGCTCGGCGCGATGGCGATCCCCGGCGAGTTCTACGAGCGCGGCCTGCTGCACCCGCACGTTGACTTCGACGCCGAAAAGCCGTGGCTGAAGACGCCGATTGATACGATTGATCGCGATGGCAACGTCACCATGCCGCAAGGCCCCGGTCTCGGCGAAGAGATTGACTGGGACTTCATCAAGGACAATTTGACCCACGATTGGCATTGATTCGGTAGCGTAGGCTTCAGCCTGCGTCCTAATATGATACGAATAACGGGGACGCAGGCTGAAGCCTACGCTATTGCCGCCTACACAGGCACACGGACGATCAACAATTCGCGATGCTCGTTCGTCTCAACGCCGCGCGGGGTAATGTATTCGGTCAGCAGATAGTCCACGGATTTCCAGTCCCGCTCGATGTCGAAGTGAGGCGGCACACCGACCGCCTGCATCCAGAACAGCAGCGATGGCGCATCCCGGAAGTAGTACGGGGCGTTGTACGTCGCGTAGGAGACAATCGCACAACCCCGTTCCTGAAAGGCATCGGCCAGGGCGGGAATCTCCTGATGAGGCAGGAGCTGCTCGCCGCCCATCCCCGGCCCGCAGCCGAAGAGCGACGTGATGTTGAAGGTGTTCTGCGCGCCGACCTGCTGCGTGATGAAGCAGCCACCCGGTCGCAGCACGCGCGTGACCTCCGCCACATCCACCACCGCGTGCCGGTTCAGCACGACATCGAACGACGTGTCGGGCGCCGGTAACGCCGCCGCCCGCCCCGCAATGAACGTCACCTTCTCCGCAAGCGACATTGGCGTGTTCTCCCGCGCCGTTTCGATCATCGCCGGGTCGGGGTCAACGCCGACACCGAACCCGAACGACGGCACGAGTTCGAGGAACCGCTCACCGCCCCCGGTGCCGACATCCAGCACCCGATCGTCCGGCCGCAGATAACGGTGCACGACGTCGGAGTAGTCCCACGGTGTGGGATCGCGGTCGTCCCGCACCTGCGAGAAATCCCATCCCCGCCGTGGCGCGACCTCGGCGGCAATGCGCCGCAGTTCATCGAGCGTCATGTTGATCCTCCTCAACATCGAGATTCGGTGGCCTCTCATCATCCTAACCCGTAGAGAGATGCTACTCACATTTCGGCCATTCCTTTTTCACCGCCGCGATCAGCCAATCGCCAGCGAGGGTGATTGAACTTTCACTGGTTTAAAAAACCTCACCCCGCTTACTTCGCCTTGCGGCCACGACGGGCGCGGAGCATGCCGGCGCAGATGCCCGCGCCATAGACGAGGCGGAAGATCGGTAGGGCGCGTTCGCCGGGGCGGGCGAGGGCGCGCCAGTTCTTGCCGCGCGGGTTGAGCGGGCAGTAGCGCCAGAATTCGCGCGCGGTCTGCGGAACGGCGGTGCTCGCGCCGATCCAGCGAGCTTGGCCGTAGATTTCGCGCAGCCGCGCCGGGTTGGTGTGATAGCAGACCGCGCCGGGGGCGGCGACGGCCAGCGTGCCGAGACGTTCGGCCAGCGAAAGGTCGTCGTCGTAGCCACCGGCGATGAAGCCGCCCGCTGCGAGGAAGGCGTTGCGACGGACGGCACGGAAAACGGCCTGCCGGTCGGGATAGTCGTCCGGCAGTTTACGGGTAAGCGACAGGCGCTGGTTAACATTCCACAAACGCGCCCACCGCTCCTGTGGGTTGGCGACGTACTCCGTCGCGTGGAAGGCGCCGATGGCCTCCCCGCGCGCAATCGGCGCGACGAGGCGAGCGAGAAAGTCGCGTGCGAAGCGCATGTCGGCGTCCACGAAGCAGAGCACGTCGCCCGTCGCGGCGACCGCTCCCCGGTTCCGCGCCGCGCCGCTCCCCGCGTGCGATTGTTCGAGCAGCATCACGCCGCCGAAGCCGCGCACGATCGTCGGCGTGCCGTCCGTCGAGCCATCGTCCACGACGATGATCTCATGCGGGCGGTGCGTTTGATCCACGAGCGAGCCGAGCGCGCGGGCGATCACGCGCGCCTCGTTGTAGGCAGGGATGACGACCGAAACGGTCGGCAATCGTGACGATTCCATGGCACGCAGTATACTCGCCGCACGGAAAGGAGCACGACGATGATGGAGATTGTGATACACGAGGGCACGGACGAGGCGATTGTGCGGCCATTGCTCGATGCGGAATGGGCATCACTCGATCCCGAACCGTGGACGAGCGCAAAGAGCGTCATCATGATGAAGCGGGAAAGAAAGATCGTTGGCGTGGCGACGTGCAGCATGGACGCGGGCGTCGCCCACCTGAGCGAACTGATGGTTATCACGGGAGAACGGAACAGCGGCCTCGGCGCGCGGCTACTCGTGGCGTTCGAAGAATGGGCTGCCCAACATGGTGCGCACAAACTTACTCTGCACACGCGGCATCACGGCCCCGCCCAGCGTTTCTATGAGCGGCACGGCTGGCACGTCGCGCATGTGCTCGCGAACCACTACTTGCGCAAGGATTACGCGGCGATGGTCAAGGAACCGGAAAGGACCTAGCGTTCTACCGAACATACGGCGGGAAGCGGCGGTCGCTGGTATACTGGCGGCGCAGACTACTCACCGTTGGCCGCTTGTGGGTGCGGCATCGCTGAAACCGAGGGAGCGCGTGTCCTACTTGTATAGCAACCAGCCAACCCCCTACAATCCCGATCCGCCGCCGATGTTGACGCCGGAGCAGTTTCGCGAGATCGCCTTCCGCCTCGAATCGGAAGTCGCGAACCTGATGGTCGGGCAGGAAGAGGTCGTGCGGGCCGTCCTCACCTGCATGATCGCGGGGAGCCATGCGCTCCTCGAGGGCGTGCCCGGCCTCGGCAAGACGATGCTCATCCGCACCTTCGCGGACGCGCTCGATTTGCAGTTCAGCCGCATCCAATTCACGCCCGACCTAATGCCCGCCGACATCACGGGCACGAATATCCTCGCCGAAAACGAAGCGGGGCGGCGGACATTCCAGTTCCAACCCGGCCCGGTCTTCGCGAACATGATCCTCGCGGACGAGATCAACCGCGCCACGCCGAAGACGCAGTCTGCCCTCCTCGAAGCGATGCAGGAGCGCACCGTCACGGTTGCGAACACGATCTACCCGATCAACCGCCCTTTCTTCGTCCTCGCGACGCAGAACCCACTCGAAATGGAGGGGACGTATCCGCTGCCCGAGGCGCAACTCGACCGCTTCATGTTCAAACTGGTCGTCGGCTTCCCGCGCGCCGAGGAATTGAGCGAAATCCTCCGTCGCACGACGGGCGGCTACACACCAGAAGTGCATACCGTCGCGACGGGCATTGACATCATCCGCATGGGCGATCTGGCGCGCGAGGTGCCCGTCGCCAGCCATATCAACGAGTACGCGGTGCAACTGTTGCTGGCGACGCACCCGGAGCAGTCGCTCGCGCCGGAAAGCGTGCGCCGCTTCGTGCGCTACGGTTCCAGCCCGCGCGGCGCGCAGGCGATGATCCTCGCCGGGAAGATCCGCGCCCTCCTGTCCGAGCGGCTGGCCGTCGCGCACGAGGATATCCGCGCCGTCGCCTATCCGGCCTTGCGGCACCGCATCATCCTCAACTTCGAGGGCGAGGCGGAGCGCATCACATCGGACGACATCATTTCGGACGTGATCGCGGCGGTGCCGGAACTCGTCAACGCATAACTCGCCCGAACCCCCTGCCCCCTTCCCCACGGGGGAAGGGGAACGTTTCGATCTAGAGGGGGGTTGGTGATTCACGTCACGTTGCGGGAAGACGAATCGGTTTGGGATGAGCGCGTCATGTTCGCGTGCTTGCCGCTGATTGATTGCCTGCTTGGACTGTACCTACTTGCGAATACCATCGGTAGCGGGAGCGAGGCGGGAGCGAACCGGCTCTTCGGCCTCATGCAGCGAATCGAACCGGAGCCGATGCGTTCTATCCAGTCATCGTTCGACGCGGCATTCCCGATAGGGACGCTTGCATTCCACGTGGCTTGGGCGCTGCCGGATGCCGATGACTCCCACGCACTGATCGCAGCGCTCCGCGCGCTGCCGGATACGGCGGTCGTCTTGCACGCGCTCGCATGTGGAGGGACGCTCCGCCCCGACGCGCCGCGTAGCCCCGGCGCGCTCCGGTCGCTCGTGGACGATCCTGCGTGGGCGATGGAGTATGTGCAGCGATTCCTCTATCCCCAACCGCCCGACCCGCTGCGCATCGTGGATGTTGTTATGCATCCGGCGCGGACACGGCAACGGCTCGCGGACTTGCTCACGGGGCTATTCGATGACGTCTTCGCGCCGCTACTCCCCGAACTCTACGCGACGGAGCGAACCGCCGAGGCGTGGATGCGGGCGGCCTATGCCGACGATCCGCTGGGCTTCGCCGTCGCGCACCTGCCCAACACACGTCAGAATGCGCGGGATATGCCACGCCTGCTTTTTTGGCCGTCAGCATTCCTCGGCGATGGCTGGGCGACGATACCGCCCGATCACGCCCCCGATGCGATGCGCGATCTCGGAATCTACGCCATCGCATACGGCGTGGACATGCGGCTGACCTCCACGCGCACTCCGCCAGCGGAACCGGGCGAGATCGTGCCGGTGGTCGCACCGCAAGGAACGTATCAAGATGTCTACCGCCTGCTCGCCGACCCGGCACGCTGGACGCTGATTCAGTTGCTCGTTGCCGCACCCCGGTACGGGCAGGAGCTGGCGGAACTGCTCGGCCTGAGCATCGCAACCGTCTCGCATCATCTTAATGGCCTGAAAAAACTCGACCTCGTGGACATCCGCCGCGACGAGCATCGCCTCTACTACCATCTCCGTACTAACCGCCTGCGCGCCCTGTTGGCGGGAGCGGAACAGGGTCTACTGGCCTAAAATGATTTGAACCGCCAAGACGCCAAGGACGCCAAGAGGACACAAAGAAGTAATCTGAATTGTTGTTCCTACTTCTCTTCTTGGCGTCTTGGCGGTTCAGGACTTCCGGGGTGTCATACGCGTTTCTGCAGGAAAGAGGAAGTATGCACGAAACACCAGAGGACATGGAACAGTTACAGACACTGCTGGACCGGAGCATCGAGCGGGCGGGGACGTTCCTGCGCAGTTCGTTCGAGATGCCGGAGCATTCGCTCTCGGCGGGGCAACTCGTGCGGTACTTGCAGGGCATTCAGAACGTCGCGTTTGCGACCGTGACGGCGAAGGGGGAGCCGCGCGTCGCGCCAATCGGCTCGCTCTTTTATCGCGGGCAGTTCCACATCCCGACCGTCGCCACGGCGGCACGGACGCGGATGGTGACGGCGCGCCCGGCGGTCAGCCTCACCCATTTCGTTGGGGATGACCTGGCGATCATCGCGCATGGCGGCGCAACGGTCATCCCGGTGGATCATACGGACTTCGCGGCGCTGGAGGCAATGCATCAGGCGGCGAACGGATCGAGCGTGCGTGACTGGGGCGAGGGCATCTACGTGCGCGTCGAGGCGGTAACGCTCGTCACCTTCGCGCGCTACCCGGATCAGTTCCTCTCCGCCACGGAAAACGCGTCCTAAGGAGAACTATGCGGATATATCGGGAGTCGGAGAATCCGTGGCGGTGCGGGCACTGGAATGGCTCGCCCATCGAGATCGCCGTGCCGGGTGTGATGACTGCGGTGCCACTGGGCGAGGTCTATCATTACCACGATTTCCACGAATACTACGTGGTGCTCCGGGGCAGCGCGATGCTCCGCATCGAGGGGCGCGATGTATCGCTGGCAGCAGGGATGATCGTGATGGTGCAGCCGAGAGAGCGGCACCGCGTGACGTGGATTGACCCCGATGCGGGCGTCCAGTGGATCGTTATCAAGGAGCAATCCGTACCGGGGAGCAAGATCGTTGTTCCCGAACCAAGCGATGCGGTTCTATCCGATACAGACGAGGATGTATGAAATGCACACCGGCGATGACGCGGCACGCCTCCTCGCGCGCCTCCGGGATGGGATAACGCTTTCCGGTACACCCCGCAGCGACATTCCCACATTCCTCATTCATCACGGCTGCCCGGCGACAGCGAAACACTGCGCGGCAGTCGCACAGGAGGCGCGGCGGATCGCGACCGTTGTCGGTGCGGACACCGACGGCGCGGAACGCGCGGGCTGGTTCCACGATGTCAGCACCGTTCTTCCGACAGCGGAGCGGGTCCCGGTGGGGCGGATGTTCGGTGTGGATGTGTTGTCCGAAGAGGCGGCATTTCCGATGATCCTCCATCAGAAGCTCTCCGCCGTCCTCGCGCGGGACATCTTTGGCGAGCGGGATAGTGCGGTCCTGAGCGCGGTCGGCTGCCACACGACACTCAAAGCGAACGCCTCCGTGCTCGATACGGTCGTCTTCGTCGCGGACAAGATCGCCTGGGATCAACCCGGCATCCCCCCGTATCGTGATGAATTGCTCGCCGCGCTCGCGCATTCACTCGATGCGGCGGCGCTCGTCTATCTCCGCTACCTCTGGGAACGACGCGCAACGCTCAGCGTTATCCACCCCTGGTTCGTGAACGCATACCGTGAGCACAGCGACAGCGGATGCTAATAACGATTCCGCTTTGTTCTCCGATTGACACCGCTTTCGCGACGGCAGCACAATGTTCGAGTTGACCTTGTCGGTCACACGCGCAATGCAGCCTCAATGTGTTGCGCGGTCGCGGAAACATGGGTCGAGGGGGCGTGCCGGATTTTAGCGGCGCGCCCGCTGAAGGCCCGCAAGGAGTTGGTCGGATGGCGCGGATTCATTTCATTGATGTCACCAATCGGGACGGCGTGCAGACCTCGCGGATCAAACTGTCCAAATTCCAAAAGACGATGGTTAACTGGTACCTCTCCAAAATCGGCGTTTATCAGTCGGAGTTCGGCTTCCCATTCAGCGATCACGAATACCACTACCTGCAAGGCAACCTCGCGCTCAAGGCGAACGGCGCGTTTGGCACGATGGTCCTCGAAGGGTGGGTGCGCGCGCTCCGGGGCGATGTCGAGCGGGCGGTCGCCGTCGGCTGCACGGACCTCAACCTTTCGATGAGTACCTCCGACCTGATGCTGCAACTGAAGTTTCGGGGCAAATTGGATCGTGCCGCCGTCACGCGGGAGATGACCGACGCGGTACAGGCGGCCAAAGAGGGCGGCATCCGCACCATCGGCGTCAATGCGGAGGACGCGAGCCGTACGGACATCGAGCAGTTAATCGAGTTCGCCCTGGCGGCGAAGGAGGCGGGCGCGGTGCGCTTCCGCTACTGCGACACGCTCGGTTTCGACTCGCCGCGCACGATCTATGACCGCATCACCCGGCTCGCCGAGGCGGTGCGCATCCCGATCGAGCCGCACTGCCACGACGATCTCGGTATGGCGAACGCGAACAGCGTCTTCGCGGCGCAGGCGGCGGTTGACGCGGGCGTGGACGCCTACATTAATGCGACGGTGAACGGTAACGGCGAGCGCGCCGGGCAGGCCGATCTCCTTTCCTGCATCCTCGCGATCACGTACGCGAACGGTTTGCAGGGGTACGAACTCAGCGAGCAGTTGGACCTGTCGTGGGCGTGGAAACTCGGCAACTACGTCGCCCGCTCCTACGGCCTGCCTGTGCCAATCCGACAGGTCGGTATCGGCGCAAATGCCTTCGCGCACGAGAGCGGCATCCACGCCGATGGCGCGCTGAAAGACCGCCACAACTACGAACTCTACGACTACGAAACGCTCGGTCGCCCCGAATTGGAGGAAACGCCGACGGGCCGCGTCATCACGACCGGCGAATATGGCGGCCTCGCGGGCTTCAGATATGTCTACGAGCAGTTGGGCATTACCTTCGCAGACAATGCGCAGGCGGCTGATGTGCTCGAACTCGTCCAGGTCGCGAACGGCCATAACCAGAAGCCGCTCCTGCCGGACGAACTGCGCTTCATCGCCGCGCACCCGGACGAGGTGCGCACCATCCTGACGACAAGCCCGTGGCGGAGCCAGGCGCGGCATCCTGCCCAGAGGGCGCCCGGAGGCAGCGCACAGCAAGCAGCAGCGGGCGGCGCATAAGCATTCAGCGCCAAATGATCGGGGCGTCCCATGTGGATGCCCCTTTCTCGTGCCGATAATTCCGTTACTCCTTCACATTTTGTCGCGTCCACGCGCCTGCATCGGTGTCGCTCATGCGCACTCGTATCGTTGGCGTCACCGCGCGCGTAGTCACGGTGAAAGCTGCGTCGCCAGAACGCGCCACTGCGGAACGGATGCCGCCCGATCCTGGAGCGATGCCATCGCTCACGCGCACGGCGGACGGTCGGGATGCCGTCGCCGATCGCATCCATCGTCGGATTCAAGGATGGCGTGGGCGCGACGGAACGGGCGGCGGTGCATCGCGTCGCCGCGAGCCGGGGAACGATTGTCCCGACAGCGGTGAAGCGCGTCGGCGATACGGCGGAGTATGTAGACACCACCGGTGCACCGTCGCTCGAAGTAGCGATCCAATCCTATCGCGCCGATCCGCGCGTCCGGTACGCGGAACCGGATTACATCGTCCACGCGCTCGACCTGCCGAATGACCAATATTTCGGCAATCAATATGGCATGAACAAGATCCAGGCGCCCGCCGCGTGGAGCACGACGAACGGCTCCGGCAACGTAAAAATCGCCATCCTCGACTGCGGCATTTACGAGGCGCACCCCGATCTCGCGGGCAAGGTCATTGCTCACCAGGACTTCACCGGCAGCGCAAATGGCACCGACGACCGCTGCAACCACGGAACGCACGTCGCGGGGATCGCCAGCGCCGCAACCAACAACGCCACCGGCGTCGCGGGGCTAGGCTACGATACCAAACTGCTGAATGGCAAAATCCTTAGCGACAGTGGCATCGGCTACGACTCCCAGATCGCCGATGGTATCCGCCGGGCGGCGGACAACGGCGCGAATGTGATCAATATGAGTCTGGGCGGCTCCGGCGCTTGCTCGCAGGTCTTCCAGGACGCGATTGACTACTCTTGGGGCAAAAATGTCGTTGTCGTTGCGGCGGCGGGCAATTACGGCGGCAATGTCCCCTTCCAACCCGCTACTTGCGCGCATGTCCTCGCGGTCGCGAGCACCGACGCGAACGACGCACAATCCGGTTTCTCGAATTTCGGCCCCTGGGTGCAGGTCGCCGCGCCCGGCTCGGCAATCTTCTCAACCGTCAACCCGACCCTGTCGCAGAACGGCGGCAGCGCGTACGCCTATTTCAGCTGCACTTCAATGGCGACGCCGCACGTCGCGGGTCTTGCCGCCCTAGTCTGGTCCACGGCATGGGGGACGAGCGCGGACGCTGTCGTCCAGCGGATTGAGAAGAGCGCCGATCCCATCGCGGGTACGAGCACGAACTGGCAGTTCGGGCGAATCAACGCGATGGCCGCCGTCTCTTCCAATCTCGCGCCGCCGACCATCGCCGCATTGACGCCGAGTACCGCGCCGGTGGGTGGTGTGGCGTTCACCCTGACCATTGACGGCGGCAACTTCCGCCCCGGCGCGACCGTGCTCTGGAATGGCGTGTCTCGCCCTACCCTCGGCGTCTCGTTCTCCGCGATCACGGTCGCCGTCGCGAATACCGACGGCACGACGACCGCCGCACTGACGTTCACGGTGGCGATCCCGCCGCACCTGACCAGCGTGACACCGCCATCGGCGTTCATCACAGGAGGCAAGACGGTCACAATCGTCGGCTCCGCGTTCCAACCGGGCGCAACGGTGACGTTCGACGGTCTCGACGCGCCGGTGGTCGCCGCGTCGAGTACGGAAATCGCCGTGACGACACCGCCGCATGCGACTGGGAAAGTGAATGTCGTCGTGACGAACCCCGACGGTCAGAGCCAGACATTGACGAACGGCTTCGCATATATCGGCACCCCCGACCCCCGGCCCGGCCCGCCGCCCTTGCCCTCGGCCGCCCCCAGCGTCAATCCCCCCCACGCTCGCCGCCGCCCGGCACTACCAGCGGAACCAATACCAACCCAGCGCCAACCCCGATACCTATCCCTGTATCCCGCTAAGGAGCAATGAGCAACGAGCAATGAGTGGAGAGGGCCTTCTCATTGCTCGTTGCTCGTTGCTCGTTGCTCGTTGCTAACCAGTGCTACACTAGCGCCAGCAGGAACCGGCGTCCGATGGTGCGCGCCGTGGCAGTCGCAGCAGGGGAGTAGTGTATGAGCACAGTGCATATGTTTGTGGGCACCGCTGTCTTTGTTTTGTTCCTCGCGGCGACGATCATCTACGCGATCAGCATCGCCGGGCGGACGATCGCGGCGGGGAAATACGTCTCGTACCTCGCCTCCCTCTTTCTCGTCATCCAGTACCTGCTCGGCATCGGCCTGCTGGCGAGCGGCAAGCGGAACGTGATGATCCACTACCTCTTCGCGCTGATCGTCCTCATCCCGGTTGGGATGGAGCATGGCTACGTGCGCAAGCGGTTCAGCGGCCGTGAGCAGGCGATCAATCTGACGCTCGTCTCTGCCGCCGCGACGATTCTCGTCCTCGTTACCTATCTGATCGGCCAGAACAACGCGACGTAGGGGAACCTACCCCCCGCCCCCTTCCGTTCCTTGGCGTGGGAAGGGGGTGACTCGTCGCGATGCTGTGGTGTTTCCCGAACACCCTGATCTTGCAGCGAGTTCCCTCCCCCTTCCTCGCGGGAAGGGGAAAGGGGGGTTAGGCTCCCCGAAGGCGACGTGGAGAAGTAATCCATGCCCCTCCCCGACCAGCCACTCCCTCCCCTCCTCGATGCCGCACTCGCGGCGCGGGCGGTGCTGCTCGACGAACGGCATCAGGGAGCAATACGGCTCTTCAGCGGCTTCTTCGAGGGCGCACCCGATCTCGTCGCGGATTGCTACGGCGAAACGCTCCTGCTTCACAACTACGCCGATCCGCCCGCGAACGGGGAAGCGACAATCGCGGCGGCGACGCGCTTCCTCATGGAGCGGTTGCCGTGGGTGCATACCGTCGTCGTCAAGCCGCGCAATGCGCCGACGATCCCGGAACGGCACGGCGTGTTGCGCCTCGGCACGCAGCCGGACGCGCGCGTGCGCGAACACGGCGTCTGGTACGCCCTCGAACTGCTCGCGCACCGCGATGCGAGTTTGTATCTGGACACGCGCAATCTGCGTGCATGGGCAATCCAACACCTCGGCGGGATGAGCGTGCTGAATACCTTCGCGTACACCGGCAGCCTCGGCGTGGCGGCGATGGCGGGCGGGGCGAAGGGCGTCGTGCAGACCGATCTGAAGCGCGAGTACCTGAACGTCGCGAAGACTTCGTACATGCTCAACGGCTTTCCGATCATCAAGGCGGATTTCCAGGCGGGGGATTTCTGGACGCGGATCGGCCACATGAAGCGGACGGGCGAGCGGTTCGATTGCGTCTTCGTTGACCCGCCCTTCTTCGCCGCGACGGGCAAGGGCACCGTTGACCTCGTCGCGCAGAGCCATCGCGTCATCAACAAAGTGCGCCCGCTCATCAACGACGGTGGCTATCTCATCGCGATCAACAACGCCCTGTTCGTCTCGGGCGCGGAGTACCTGCGGACGCTCGAAGCGCTCTGCACGGACGGCTACCTCGCGATCGAGGAATTAATCCCCGTGCCGCCGGACTGCACCGGATACCCCGAAACCCGCGTGCGTGCGCCCTTCGTGGACCCCGCCCCCTTTAACCACTCCACCAAGATTGCCGTGTTGCGCGTCCGACGCAAAGGTGCGTAGCGCGAGACGAATTCCTTGGTGGTAGCAGGCTTTCCAGCCTGCCTCCTGCGAGGGGGAGACAGGCTGGAAAGCCCGCCACCACCATCTCAGTACCCGGCGCTCACCCGCTCAGTCCCCAAACCGCCCCGTGCCTCCGGTGACGGTGTTGAGCAGCCATTCCTGCGCATTGAACGGGGGGACACCTGCCGGGCGCTCGACGGGGCGGTAGCGGCCATCCGAACCGAGGACGCGCGCCTTGTCCGTGTCGCGCAGGTACGTTTCCAGTAGTTCATCGCGGATGTGCGTGCGGATCGCTGGGTCCTCGATAGGGAAGAGCACTTCCACGCGCCGGTCGAGATTGCGCGGGTGGAGGTCTGCGCTGCCGAGGTAGATCTCCTCGTGACCATCGTTGCCGAATAAATAGATCCGGTGATGCTCCAAAAACCGACCGAGGAGGCTGATGACGCGGATATTCTCGGACAAACCCGGCACACCCGGCACGAGGCAGCAGGTCGAGCGACAGATCAAGTCAATCTTGACGCCTGCCTGCGATGCCCGGTAGAGCGCCTCGATGATCCGCTCGTCCACGAGATGGTTGGTCTTGAAAAGCAGGCGACCCTTCGGCCCGAGCGCGGTTTCGCGTTCGATCAGTTCAGTAATTCGCTGCCGCAGATTGACAGGCGCGACGAGCAGTTTGCGGTACTCCCGCTGATCCGAGTAACCCGTCAGATAGTTGAACAGGTCCGAAACGTCCGCGCCGATCTCCTCGTTCGCGGTGAGCAGGCCGAGGTCGGTGTAGGTGCGGGCGGTGCTCGCGTTGTAGTTGCCGGTACCGAGATGGACATAGCGCCGAATACCGTCCTGCTCGCGCCGTACGATCAGCGCGACCTTGCAATGCACCTTTAGCCCCATCATCCCGTACGCGACATGCACGCCCTTGCTTTCCAGCGCCCTGGCCCACTCGATATTGTTCTCCTCATCGAACCGCGCCTTCAGTTCGACGAGCACGGCGACCTGTGTATCTTCATCCCGCGCCTCGGCGAGCGCCTCGACGATCGGGCTGTCCTTGCCGACGCGATAGAGCGTCTGCTTGATCGCCCGGACGGCCGGGTCGGTGCTGCCGCTCTTGATGAAGTCCACGACCGGCACGAACGAATCGTAGGGGTGGTGGAGCAGGATGTCCCCCTGCCGGATCGCCGTGTAGATGTCGCTGCTGTCCCGCAGGGCGGCGGGGACCTGCGGCACGAACGGCAGGTCTTTGAGGTCCGGTCGGTCAATGCGCAGCAGTTGCATCAGGTCTTCGAGATCGAGAGGCCCGTCAATGGTATAAACATCGGAAGGATGGACATCCAGCTTCTCCATCAACCAATTGCGATGGAGTTCCGGCATCGTCGCATCCACGACGAGGCGCACGACGAACCCGAATCCGCGCCGCTCCAACTGCTCCTCAATGGTCGCGAGCAGGTCCTCCGCCTCCAGTTCCTGGATTTCGATGTCCGCGTCGCGCGTCACATGGAACGGATAGGCGGCGATGATCTCCTTGCCGGGGAAGAGTGTCGGTAGGTTGGCGATCACGACCTGTTCCAACCAGACAGAGGCGCGCGGGCGGTGGATGCCGGAGGCGTCGCGCATCGGTGCGGTCGGCGGCACGGAAATAAAGCGCGGCAGCGATTGTGGAATCTTGATCCGGGCGATGTGCTCGCCCGCTTCATCACGCACGACGACGAGCAGGTTCAGGCTCCGGTTCGAGATATGCGGGAAGGGATGACCGGAATCCACCGCGAGCGGCGTGAGAATCGGGAACGATTCGCGTAGGAAATACTCTGTTGCGGCATCGCGCTGATCGGCGTTGAGCGTCTCATACAAAAGGAGATGAATATCGTTCTCCGCCAGAGCAGGCGTGAGTACGTCCTGGAAGTACCGGCATTGCTCGGTCATCAAATCGAGAACAATCTTGTGGATTTCGTGGAGTGACTCGCGCGGCGTCATCCCGTCCCGCCGGACATCGGCGGAATTGACCGCCACCTGCTGCTTGAGGCCGGAAACGCGCACCATGAAAAACTCATCGAGGAGATTGCTCAGGATCGCAACAAACTTCACACGCTCCAAAAGCGGCGTGTCCTCGTCCTGCGCCTGCTCGAAGACGCGCCATTGGAACGCCAGCAGCGACAGTTCCCGGTTAAAGTACCACTCCGGCGCGGTAATGTCCTCGACGGGTGCAACGACGCTCGTCAGACGGGGGGCAGGGGGTGATGGCACGGCCGTCGTCTTCGGCGCGGGGGGACGGCGGACGAAACGTCCGTTGCTATCCCGCACTCGTGCGATTGTTTCCGCCATGCGCGTTTCCCCTTTCCGTCGCTGCCTTCCGTACGGTATCCATCGCTCGGCCTGCTGTCAACGGTTGCACCACGAGTAAATAACGGCACATGCAGTGGTTCCGGGTGGGCGGAAACCGCCGTGATACACTGGTCGTTGTATGGGAGGTGCGGCACGAGCCGCGAGAATAATGACGAGGAAGGATTTTTTCGTTATGCAACAACCGCCGCAAGGTCAGGCTATTGATCCCCGCGCCACATCAACGGCGTTCGAGATCACCGGTTTCGCGATTCGCTACAACATGGGTGTCGTGCGCGGCGTCACGGTACGCTCGCGCTCGATCGGCGGGCAGATTGGCGCCGCTTTTCAAACGATGAAAGGCGGGAACATCACCCTGCTCACCGAACTGGCCGAGCAAGCGCGACAGGAGGCGTACCAGATCATGATCGCCCATGCCGCGCAACTCGGCGGCAACGCGATCATCGGCATCCGCTACGACAGCTCCGAGGTGATGGAAAACGCGACCGAAGTGATCGCTTACGGCACCGCCGTCTGGGGCGAGTGGCAGCAGCATTCCCAGTAGGCCTTTCACCGTCTCGAAACCTACAAATACGACCGCGATACACGACGGGAGGAATGTGCGATGACGTATGAGACGCTGCTCACCGAAACGACCGACGGTGTTCTGACGATCACGCTGAACCGCCCGGATGTGTTGAACGCCCTGACGCGGCAGGTGTTGAGCGAGTTGCGCGATGCGCTCCGCGACGCCGAGCGGGACGCGGCGGTGCGCTGCCTCGTGCTGACGGGCGCGGGGCGTGGCTTCTGCTCCGGTCTGGACCTCACGCCGGGCGCGCAACATGCCGAGAGCGCCGAGAATCTTTCGGTCGCGGACGGGGTGCGGCAGAACTGGAATGTCGTCGTCAAGAGCATCCGCGAAATCGAGAAGCCAGTGATCGCGGCGCTCAACGGTGTCGCGGCGGGTGCGGGCATGAGCATCGCCCTCGCCTGCGATATACGCATGGCGAGCGAGGCGGCATGGTTCATGCCGGGATTCGTCCGCATCGGATTGATCCCCGACAGCGGCGGCACGATCTTCCTACCCCTACTCGTTGGCTACGCCAAAGCGGCAGAACTCGCCTTCACCGGCGACCGCGTGGACGCGACCGAGGCGCACCGGCTCGGTTTCGTCAACCACGTCGTGCCCGCCGCCGAACTGATGGAGCGGACGCGCGCGCTGGCGACCCGCCTCGCGACAATGCCCACCCGCGCCATCGGCCTGACAAAGCGTGCCTTCAACCGGGCAATCATGCCGCACCTCGATGCCGTATTGGACAATGAGGCGGAGATGCAGCAGCTCGCCTCCCAGTCCGCCGATCACCAGGAAGGCATCGCTGCATTCCGCGAGCAGCGCCAGCCGCAATTCACTGGCGAATAACGGACATTATCAAGTCGGCAATCTGTTGGTGGAGCAGGATTCAATCTGCAATCCCTGGATGGCAGGTTGGATCTGCCCAAAGGGTGTCCATCTACCAACATCCTTCAATCCGCAACGTACTTGGTCAATCTTGCGAGGTATCGTCGGTCGGTTGGTCGGGTGCTGGTTCCGCTACGGGATCTACCTGCACGACCGCATCCTGCCGAAGCGCGTCGCCCTTGGGCATTTGATCGGTGGTGATAAGGCGGGCCGGTGTTCCCGCATCGGCGGAAACCGCCGCGCTACCACCGAGAATCATCGTCCCCAGCATCGCACCACACATCATCATCGCAAGTCGCCGCCGAGCAATCGTCTGCACCGTAGACCTCCCCGTTATCGTCTCAGGACGCCCACGCGCCCCGCTATCATAGTAACAACGGGCAAGTGGAGAAATAGTTTCACTTTAGTCCTCAATTACATGGAAGTCGTCCGTATATTGCCAGGGTGTCTGACCAGCAACTCATCGGTGTTTATCGGGGTGGCGGCACCTCGGGGTAGGCGTCCGGCTCAACCTGATAGGCGTCGGCAAGGCGGTTAGTGCCATTGAAGACATCCACAACGGCGAGCAGTTCGGAGAACATGCGCGTGTCCATCCCTAGCTTCACCGCCGCGCCGGTGTGCGAGTTGATGCAGTAGCGGCAGCCATTCGTCGCGCTCACGGCGATGGCGATCAGTTCCTTGGTCAGCGGATCGAGCGCGCCCGCCGCCATCGTCTGCTTCAGTTTGTGCCACGTCGCACTCAGATGCTCCGGATTGACGGCGAGCGCGCGCCAGATGTTTGGCACGAAATCAATCCCTTTCGTCGCCTTGATGTCATCGTATACCTCGCGGACGAGGCCGGTCGCTTCCTCATCGGGGATCATGCGGACGGTGGTCATGGTTGTGCATTCCTTTCTCGAAGCGAGTCATCGGTAGCGTAGGCTGATGAACATTGACAACTTAATCCGGTACTTAGGTGGAGTAGGTTTCCGGGTGCCCTCCGGGCGGCATGCCAGGCTCACAGGTTGAAACCCTGTGCCACTAAGCCATTTACCCAGTTAAGTTGTTAATGTTCATCAGCCTACGCTACCACACGCACGGCATCATCTGCTTTTCAGGAATCGCTCAGATGCCGCTCATGATGATACGCTTTACTATGGGCAGCAAGGAACGCGCCGAAACGGGCGCAATGGGAACGCAACAGTATTTCGAGGCAGATGGAGCGACCTGGATGAACGTCAAACGACTCGGCATCCTCAGTGGGTTTCTCGCCTTGGTTGTCGCACTCGGTCTCGCCTTCGGCGCAGGCGCGCTGTTCGGTAACGGTGGCAGCACGGCCCTCACCCCACAGGTGCAGCAGTTCGCGGCTGCCGCACCGGCGACGACGAACACCGGCACGATTACTCGCAATGCCCCCGCTCCGCCGAGCGGCACGACGATGACGACGGAGCAGATCGTGGATCAGGTCGGTCCGGCGGTCGTCACCGTCATCAACCGGCAGAAGTACACCGGTCGCCGCGCCGCCAGCAACTCGCCCGTGACGCCTCCGGCCGGTGGTACGAGCCAACCGATTGATACTGGTCTCGGCAGTGGCGTCATCTACGACAAAGCGGGCTACATCCTCACTAACAACCACGTCGTCGAAGGCGCAACCGCGATTGATGTCGAACTCGCGGACGGCTCGCGGGTGGATGCAACGCTCGTCGGGCGCGACCCATCGAATGATATCGCGGTCGTCAAGATTGACCCGGCGAAAGTGACGACAGTCGCGGAACTCGGCGATTCCGCCGCCGTCAAGCCAGGCCAGCCCGTCGTCGCCATCGGCAGCCCCGAGGCGCTGGAAAATTCCGTCACCGAGGGTATCGTTTCCGGTATCAACCGGCAGGTGGACAATTACGTCGGCCTGATCCAGACCGACGCGGCGATCAACCACGGCAACAGCGGTGGCCCGCTGATCAATGCCTATGGGCAGGTGATCGGCCTGAACACCCTCGGTATCCGGGACAACAACGCGGTAGGCCTGAACTTCGCCATCCCGATCAATAAGGCGAAGCAGGTCGCCGGGACGCTCGTCACCAAGGGCAACGGCGCCGTCGTCTCCACCCGCGCCTACCTCGGCGTGCAGGTGGACCCGCTGAACAGCTCCAAGGCCGCGCAGTATGGCACGAAGCAGACGCAGGGTGCGTACGTCGTCAAAGTCGAGACGGGCACCCCGGCGGAAAAGGCGGGTCTGCAAAAAGGCGATGTGATCATCGCCGTCAATGGCACGAAACTCGACAACAAGACCGCGCTGGGCGATGTTCTGAGCACGCTCAATGTCGGCGACACCACAACGCTGACGATTGACCGCACCGGCCAAACACAGACGCTGACCGCGACCCTTGCGGAGCGCCCGACGCAGGCTACACCCTAACTGCACATCCCTTCCTCCCCTTCCCCCCTTCTTTCCGGCCCGGCAGCAATGTTGGGCCGTTTCCTTTTGCATGATGCTATACTACCTGCATGAAGACGCTGGATACCGACTTGCTCGCAGAAGCGACCCGCAGCCTCGTGGACGCGTTCCACCCGGAGCAAATTATCCTGTTCGGCTCCCATGCCTGGGGATTGCCAGACGAGAGCAGTGATGTTGACCTGGTTATTGTCGTGCCGGAGAGCGATATTTCACCACATCTCCGGGCTGCACATGCCTACCGGGCGCTCGGGGGCCTGCCAATGCCGATAGAAGTGCGCGTGCGCACGCGCGCGGAATTCGAGCGGTATCGCTCTGTCCCTGCCTCCTTAGAGCATCAAATCTCTGGCGAGGGAAAACGACTGTATGGATGAGGCGAAGCGTCAACTCGTCCAGGAATGGTTTACTATTGCTCGTCGCGATCTCGCCATTCCGCCCGTATTCTCGGCACGGCTTCGCCGCCCATCTTTGAAAACGCCCGGTTGCCCTTTCTTTGTTACCAACCGAAACTCATCTGAAGTACTACCTAAGGAGCAAGCATATGCCGAAGGAACAGCACGCGGGGCGGGTGGCAATTGTCACGGGGGCGGCGCGCGGGATCGGTCGGGCGATTGCCGAACGGTTGCTCGCGGACGGCCACCGCGTGGCAATCGTGGACCGCGACGGCCCCGCTGCCAATGCCGCCGCCCAGGCGCTCGGCGAGCGGGCGCAGGCGATCACCTGCGACATCACCGACTCCGCCGCCGTCAATGCGATGGTCTGGCACGTCCACGCGACGTGGGGGCGTGTGGACGTGCTGGTGAACAACGCGGGCATTGTCGGACCGAACAAGCCGCTCGCTGAGGTCACCGACGAGGAGTGGGCGAGCGTACTAGCAATCAACCTTACCGGCACATTCAATTGCTGCCGTGCCGTCGTGCCGCAGATGATGGCGAACGACTGGGGCCGGATCGTCAACATCGCCTCGATTGCCGGCAAGGAGGGCAACCCTTTCCTCGCCGCGTACAGCACGACGAAAGCGGCGGTAATCGGCCTCACCAAGTCGTTGGGCAAAGAACTGGCAACGACGAACATCCGCGTCAACTGCGTGACACCTGCCGTGATCGAGACGGAAATCCTCGCACAGATGACACAGGAGACGATTGACTACATGGTGGCGAAAATCCCGATGGGCCGGCCGGGTAAAGTCACCGAGGTCGCCGCGCTCGTCGCGTGGCTGGCGAGCGACGAATGCGCCTTCAGCACGGGCGCGGTCTTCGACGTTTCGGGCGGCCGGGCGACCTATTGAGCCGACTGCTACTCCCTTCCCGGCACAGGGTTGAGCGCGGACAGTTTAGCCGATCACGAAGCGGTAAACGCGATATGTCACTTAGTCGTCGGCGAGGCGAACGGGCGTGCGGAAAAGTCCGAATTTGCCCGCCCTGTTTGACTTTCTCGGTTTTCGTGGTATAACCAGAGGAGAGAATCCAGTACATACTGTTCGTACTGGATACATGGGTGCGGTCGAAGGGAGCATCGCCGCGCACGAGGAGGAAAGCAATGCACAAGTCGGACCTGGTCAAAGCGGTCGCCACGAGCACGAACACAAACGGACCGGCGGCAGAAAAGGCCGTCAATGCTGTCTTCGATTCGATCAAAGAAGAATTGAAGAAGGGTGAGAAGGTCACGCTCACTGGCTTCGGCACCTTCGAGGTCGCCAGCCAGGCGGCGCGCGAGGGGCGCAACCCGAAGACGAACAGCAAGATTCAGATCGCGGCCCGCAAGCGTGTCCGTTTCCGCCTCGGCAGCGACCTCGACGCCATCCGCTAGTTTCCATCGCGCGGCTCACGTCGCCGACGCACCCCCACAATCTGGGGGTGCGTTTTCTTTGTTCGCCCGTTACTCCAAATGGAAGATCTCATCCAGCCGCAGGAAGCCCTCGTCGGGGCGGCGGTCGCCGAGGTTAGCGAAGAAGGGGGCCATGTTCGCCTGCCACTGCGCATTGATTTCTCGCGCCGCCATGCCATCGAGCGCGGTCTGCATATCGGGCGTCTCGAAGTAGCCGACGAGCAGGCCGTCATCCCGAAGGAAGAGCGAATAGTTGTGCCAGCCCGTTTCCCGCAGTGCCGCCAGCATCGTGGGCCAGACGGTCTGATGCTCCCGCTTATAATCGTCCAATCGTTCCGGTCGGACCTGCAAGAGGAAACAAACGCGTTCCATTAAGCGCTCCTTTCAGTCGCACTGCAATGAGCAATGAGGAGTCCCCATTCCCACTCATTGCTCATTACTCATTGCTCCACAACGGTCAGGTCGAGGCCGAGTACGCGGCTCAGTTTGCGCAGCGTGCTGGTCTGGTGGCCGAGGCCGAGGGCAACGTGGTGGGTCGGGCCTTCGGCGCACCAGCGTTCGATAAAAGCCGCAGGGCCACCGGCGAACTTCAGGCGCGAGTTCGTGTTGCCAGTGCGGAGGACGGGACCGGGGACGCACTCGCCTTCCGCCGCCAGTAATTTGAGATGGCCGTCCGCCGTCTGCGTCAGGCCGAGGATCGTGATTGGCCCGGTTCGGACGGTGAACTCGACGGATAAGCCGCCACCCCGCTTGCCGTGGAAGACTTCCAGCGCGCGGAGCGTCGGCGGCGCGGCGCTGATCGCGAGGTGGCCGGGGCCGTCGTGGCCCATCAGCAAAATATCGTCGTTGAAGTCCATCGCCATGAACTCCGCGAACGAGCCGCCGACGCCGAGCCGATCCATGATGAGCATCGCGACGCAAGTTTGCAGGTCACCCTCGCCCGCCGCCGGGATACCGCGCGCCGTCAGGAGCGAGTTGCCGACGATCAGCCCGGACGCCAACTGCTCGAACGGACCATTGGCCAGCCCGCGATAGTAGTAGGCGAGGCCATCCAGCGCGAAGTCGTCCGCCAGCCGATCCAGCCCGCAGGCGATCCGGGCCGAACGATCGAGTGCGTCATCCGTGACGGGCGCGGCGATGGCGTCGCTGCCCGGCTCCGCGAAGACAAACGTAGCGCGGATTTCCGCCTCCTTCGCCGCCACGTCGGCGCCCGTCGCCGCATCCACGCGGGTTTGTAGGTCCTCCATCTCCAGTAGTTCGATGTGCGTGCCGAGTTGGGCCTGATGCATCGCGATGTCGGTGTGCATATCGAGCATCCCCGGATAGGTGTGGCCGAGGAAGCCGAAGCGCGCCTGCCGCACCGTCCGCGCGACGCCCGCCGCCGCCACCCATTCGGCAATCGCACCCCAGGCGCGCTCATCGTTGTAGAGCGTACCGGTAACGACATTGAAGGGGATGCGCGCGCGCGCGAAGACGCCCGCCAGTTCCGGGACAGAGCAGGCAGTGCAGTTCGCCAGCCATTCCGCCGTGTCCGTGTGTTCGTAATCGAGCGCGGCGACGGGTTGGAGGTTGAGGACGAGCACCGGCGCGTGCTGCCGCTGCACGACGGGCAGAACTTGCGAGGAAGTCGCGTACGTACCGATAGAGCAGACAATCAGATCGAGATTTTCCCGCGCGAACCGCACGCCCGCTTCTCGCCCGGCCTCCGGCGTGTCCACCAGCCCGGCGGAAACAACCGACGCGCCGAGTTCGGCCAGGTGTGCCTCGACATCGCGCTGGTAGCCCACAAGCCGCTCGCGCAGCCCCGAAAACTGCGGCCAGTATGCCGCCAGCCCGATCCCGAACACCCCGACCCGCGCCGCCAACCGCTGCTTCCGCTCCATCCACCGCCTCCTCTGTTCGTCGGCACGCCAATGCGCGGCATCGTATCATGAGGGATGAAAGGACAACATTCCTGGGGAGCGGACAATCGCAAGTGGTGTATGATTAGCGAATACGTAACATGTACCGAATCCTGGAGAGGGTAGGTCAGTGCTACTCGAGAAAATGTGGTTATCCCATCCGGAAGAGGTGGAGAGCATAAATATTGAGCGAATCGTCGGCCTGGCTGGCGGTCTCCGCGATGGCAGTGATGGATCACTCGATTATCGCTCCTTCCTCTCACACATCTCGTCAAATCTTTTAGCACGATATGCTAGCGAGTGTTTGAGCGATTCATTCAAAATTAGTGGTTTTGCTCTACAAGATATTATCAACGAAGTTGGCCGACGATTGGATTTTGTTGTGACACATGGTCGCTATCAAGGAGTAAGGGGACAAAACAACGCTGATGGGTTATGGAGATCGACAGACGGCAATGCAATCATCGTAGAGATAAAGACTACGAATGCTTATGCCATCGATCTCAGCAAGATCGCAAACTATCGAGAGCAATACATTGTCTCTGAGAGTGCCGATTCTCGTTCATCAATCCTCATTATTGTCGGTCGCGATAATACAGGGGGACTTGAAGCCCAAGTACGGGGATCGAACTATGCGTCTACCACCAGACTCATCAGTATGGATGCTCTACTTCGGCTTCTACATATAAAGGAAAGTGCTGAATCTCCAGAAATTGGCCGAAAGATCCGGAGCATTTTGGCCCCCCATGATTTCATGAAGTTGGATGGTATCGTGGACCTCGTATTCTCGACAACCGAAGACATCCGATATAGCGAAAATGTCTCCGATAATCTGACCCAAGACACTTCCGTTCGTGTGCAAGTGCAAGAGAGCGGAAATGCTATCGATGTTCTTGAAAAACCCGTTCCTGCGCACTTCAACGAGGATTGCGTAGCCCGAATACAAAGACATCTGAATCGCACCTTGGTCCAGCGTACTCGCACCGTATATGCTGCCGATGATTTGACCTTGGTATCTTGTGCCGTATCTAAAGTGTATGCTAGGAAGAATAGAGATGATTATTGGTTTGCATTCCATCAACATACAGCTCGAGAGATGGAGGAAACGGTAGAGTCATTTGTTGGATTTGGCTGTGGGACCTCAGATAATGTTCTCTGTATACCGTTTTCAATCTTTGCTGGATGGCTGGAAGGGATGAATACTACGGACAATAAAGGCCGATCCTATTGGCACGTCAGCATATCGGCTCAGCACGGAAAATTTACGCTTCATCGCAAGAAGGGATATCCGGTTGTAGATTTGAGCTCTTGGCTGCTGGGCAATCCGCGATGAAACACCCTGCGCAAGATTTGGACGTACATAATCCAACTTCCTGGTCGACTAGCAAGTGCAAATCAATAGCGCACCACCATTGTCTCAGCGTCGGGGATGCCACTTGCGCGCGTGATGCGTTTCCACTCCGCCACATCGAAGGGGACGCGGCAGAACTCGATGCTGAACCGGCACTCGTCCGCCGACAGGATGGCGTATTCCGCCCACGGATCGGCGTGCAAATTCCCGCCCGGTTGGCGGGTGTTGTAGACGAATCCGACGCTCCCCGGATTGAAGAAGAGCGCGTCGTCGAGGCGGCGCAACTGCTGCAAGTGCGTGTGCCCGCCCGTGAGGATCGCCGGCAGGTACGCGCCCAGCAACCCGCGCACCTGCTCCTCCGGCGTTTCGGGCAAGATGATGTCGTCGAACGAGGTGGGGGAGCCGTGGAAGCAGAGCAATCGTCGGCTCCCCGGCAAGGCTATCTCGACCGTCGGCTGGAACATCGCGATCAACGCGCGATCCGCCTCGGAGAGCCGCGCGAGCGACCAATCCCGCGCGGCGTGCTGCTGCGGCGTCAACGCTTCCTCGCCGCTCTCCCCGGTCAGCAAAAAGGCATCGGCGTTGCCGGAGACAACCGGACAGCCCAGTTCCCGCAGGCGGGCCAGGACCTCGGCCGGTTGCGGCCCGCCCTGAATGGCGTCGCCGAGGCAGACGACGCGATCAACCAGGCGCTCTCCGAGGTCGGCGAGCACCGCATCGAGCGCCACGGCATTGCCGTGGATGTCCGCGATCACCGCAACACGCATCTCGTTCCTCCTTCATCGCGAGCGTTACAAAGGCACAACGGTCAGGCCATGCCCCAGCGGATAGCGCGGCCCGACGCTGACCGGCAAGTGCCCGCGCGGCGGCACCGCACCGGCGCAGATGGCGGCGGCGACATCGAGCGAGGCGGGGAGATCACCATACGTGGCGATGTGGGCGGCGGCCCACGGGATGTCCGCGAGGTCGTACGGGGCACGGAGGGAGATGACAATTGTCGGCTTCTCCGCAATTTGCACGCACTTGAGCGCATCGGCCTGGTCAGCAAAGAGATTCGCGTCCCGCACCCCGACGATCAGCACAATCGCCTCTTGGGCGAGCGCCATCATCTCATTCAGCGCTTCCGGCGAAAGTGGAGATATTTCTTTCGCTTCCACCGCGATGCCGCGGACATTCGCGAACCGCCGCTTGAATGCGTCGAGGACGGGCGACGGGGCAGATTGCCCTTCCTCGGCGGCATGCGCGGCTGGGAGCGTGAACTCGATCACGGCAAGGGACGCATCCGCCCCGAGGGGGAGCGCGCCCGGTCGCGCATCGAGCAGCGTCACGCCCGCCTCGGCGGCTGCGCGCACGAGATTGTCATGTGACCCCACAACGTCCACGGACACGCTCGACTGCTCAGCGAGCCATTGTTTCAGGTGCAGAACACGGCGAACCGAGGCATCCACCTGCGCCATGGGCAAGCGGCCATCGCCCACCGCATCACGCAACCCGGCGATAACCGCCGCTTCATCCCGCACCAGCAGCGGCTCGACGATGTCATTCCCCGCAATCACTGCCGCCACGCTCCCGGCGACGATGCCATAGTGATCGTCAATCGCGTGCATCATCATCGCGTCGCTGATGATGACGCCCTCGAAGCCCATCTCCTCGCGCAAAAGCCCATTCAGAATGCGGGGCGAGAGCGTCGCGGGGAGACCGTCCGGTTCGAGCGCGGGGAAGCGGATATGCGAGGTCATCATGAGCGGTACGCCCGCCCGGATCGCGGCGGCGAAGGGCGGCAACTCGACGGCGCGGAGCCGGGCGAGATCGTGCGGGATTGTCGGCAGGGCAAGGTGCGAGTCCACCTGCGTATCGCCGTGGCCGGGGAAGTGTTTGGCGGTCGCCGCGACACCCGCGTCCCGCAGCCCGCGTGCGAAGGCGACGACCATCTCACCCACTCGCTCCGGCGATTCGCCGAACGAGCGCGTGCCGATTACCGGGTTGAGCGGGTTATTGTTGACGTCCGCGACGGGCGCGAAATCGGTATTGATGCCGAGCGCGCGCAGTTCCCTCCCGACCGCGAAGCCAATCCGCTCGACCAGCGCGGTATCGCCTGTCGCGCCGAGGGCCATCGCACTCGGCGTCAACGTTGCCTCCCCCATCAACCGCCGGACGCGCCCACCCTCCTGATCCACGCCGATAATCGGCGGCAGGCCATCCAGCGTCAGCAATTCGTGGATCGCCGTCGTCAATGCCAGCGTCTGCGCAATCGAGACGATGTTCCGACTGAACAGCACGACGCCCGCATACCGCCCTGCCCGCAGACGTGCCGCGCTCTCCGCGTCCATCGCCGTGCCGGGCAGCGTCGCCATCACCAGTTGCCCGATCTTTTGTTCGATGGTCAAGCGCGGAAGGATGTTCTCCACTATCACGGATATTCCCGCCTTATCCCTTCACCGCGCCCATCCGCACGCCCTCGATGAAGTAGCGCTGGAAGATCAGGAAGAAGACGATCATCGGCAAGGCCGCGAGCGCCGCGCCCGCGAAGATCAGGCCGAAATCGGTGCGAAATTCCCCTTGCAGGCTGGCGACGCCAACCGGCAGCGTGTAGTGCTGGCTTTTTTGCAGCACGATCAGCGGCCAAAGAAAGTCGTTCCAGTAGCGCACGAACGAGAAGATCGCCAGCGCGCCGAGGGCGGGCTTGGAGAGCGGCACGATGATCCGCCAAAAGACGCCCGGCTCGGTGCAGCCGTCCATCCGTGCCGCTTCTTCGAGTTCGGAAGGGAGCGTCTGGATGTACTGCCGCATCAGGAAGATGCCGAAAACATCCGCCGTACCCGGCAGGATGACCGCGAGGATGTTGTTGATGAGATGCAACTGCCGCGCGACGACATAGAGCGGCACGAGTGTGACATGCGACGGGATCATCAGCGTGCTGAGGATCAGCCAGAAAAAGAAGTTGCGGCCCGGAAAGCGCTTCTTCGCAAATGCATACCCGGCCATCGTGTCGAAGAGCAGATGAAAGGCGGTGACGCTCAAACTAATCAGCAGGCTGTTCAGCGCCCAGCGCCAGTAATCCTTCGCCTGCGTGAAGAGACGCGTAAAATTGGCGAGACTCGCATGGATTGGGATCAAGTCCGGCGGCGTCCTGACCGAGTTTTCCGTCGGCGTGAACGCCGTGATGTACAGCCAGTACATCGGCCAGAGCGCGACAATCGCGACGACGATCAACACCACCCAGACCAGAATCCCCGGCCGCTTGACGCCCGACGATGACCCTTCACGCGCGACACCACGAGCCACGACTACCAACCCTTTCAAAACAACGAGAAACAAACCGCGGAGAAACGCAAAGGCGCAAAGGACGCAAAGGGGAACGGAGAAATTTTGTTTTCATCCTTTCTCTTCTTTGCGTTCTTTGCGCCTTTGCGTTTCAATCGCTTTCTCCCTAATACTCCACGTTGCTGCGGAGGAAGCGGAATTGCAGGGCCGACACGGAAGCGATGATGAGGAAGAGGATGAATGCCTGCGCCGCCGCGACGCCGTAGCGGAATTGCTGGAAGCCATTCTGGTAGATCTGCGTGACGATTACCTGCGTGCTGTTGCCGACGCCGCTCGGTACCATGATGAAGATTTTCTCGAAGACCTCGAAACTGGCGATCGTGTAGAGCACCGTCAAATACAGCGTCGTCGGCTTGATGAGCGGTAGCGTGATATTCCACCAGCGGCGGATCGGGCCCGCGCCGTCCAGTTCGGCGGCTTCATACAGTTCGGTCGGGATGCCGCCCATCGCCGCACTAAAAAGCACCACCGCCGTCGCGGGGACCGTGAGGATCGTCGAGAGCGTGATGCTCTTCAGTGCGATATCCGGGTCGGAAAGCCACTTGACCGGGCCGAGATGGACGACGCTGAGCAGGTAATTCAAGAAGCCCCACTGCGTGTTGTACATCCACCGCCAGATCATCGCGATGATCACGGCGCTCGTCACGGCGGGCAGGTAGAAGGCGGCACGGAAAAACGTTTGCGCGTATTTGCCGAGCGGTTGGATCAGACTGGCGAGGATCAATCCGACGAAGATGTTCGCCGTCACTGTGAAGACGGTGTAGAAAAGCGTGTTCCTGAGCGCCTGCTTGAAGACGCCGCTCTGCGTCGTGAAAGCGTCGAGGTAATTCTGGAAGCCCACCCATGTCGAGTGCCCGCTCAGGCGGTAAT
The DNA here is from genome assembly GCA_038231255.1 of Thermomicrobiales bacterium. Classification (GTDB taxonomy): domain Bacteria; phylum Chloroflexota; class Chloroflexia; order Thermomicrobiales; family JALYUS01; genus JALYUS01. Next base: position 36,440 of record JBBRLR010000007.1, read on the forward strand.
TCTGGAGCGAAATGAGGAAGGCATAGACGACCGGCGCGAGCCGGAAGACCGCGAAGACGATCATGCTCGGCAGGATGAACGCATACCCCCACCCGTACCGCTTGATGAAACGGCGAATGGGGGAAAGTAACGAGTACTGAGTACCGAGTACTGAGGGGGATGATTGCTCACGCTCCGTGCTTACCATGTCACATCCACCGCGCACCGAGTGGCAGTACTGAGTACGGAGGAGCAGGCATCTCCTCTCAGTACTCAGTACTCAGTACTCAGTACTCGCTACTTCTTCTTTGCGAGGATGTCGTTGATCTCCTTCGCCGGGTTGTTCATCGCCTGCTCGGCAGTGATCTTGCCGAAGACGGCATTCTGGATGTTCGGGTGGATGATCGTGCGAATCTGCGGCCAGTCGGCGATGATCGGCGTGATGTAGCAGGCGGGCACGAGCGGCTCGAACTTGTTGATCGGATCGGGCGCCTTGACGGATTTACGCGCGCCGGGGGCGAGGTAGAAGGTCGGCACATCCTGCCCGACCTGCGCGCTCGTCAGGTATCGTCCGAGGTCCATCGCCGCCTGCAACTTCGTCTTGTCCTTGTTGGTCGCGACCGAGATCAGGCCGATCCCGCCCGCCGTGCCCGGTTTGCCGGACGTGCCCGTCGGCATCGCGCGGATGTCGAAGTTGAGGTTCTTCTCCTTGTACTGCGCCGAGGAGCCGCTCGGCTCGCTGTACATGGCGACGAGTTTCTTGTCCTGGAACGAGGTGAGGATGTCCTGCGTGGACTGCGTACCGAAGTCCGGCGGCGTTACTTTATGCTTCTGCGCGAGGTCCACGAGTTTCTGCAGGCCGCTAATCCCTCCCGACGTGTTGAAGGTGTACTTCGTGTTGTCCGCGCTCAGGGGCAGCGAGCCGTCGTTGAGGATGAAGGGCCACGTATTGACGAGGCCAGGGTCAATGCCGCCCGTGTAGCCGTACACCTTCTCACCATTCGCACGCTGGAAGGTTAGTTTCTTGGCAGTATCCACGAACTCATCGTAGGTCCAGGTCGGCCCCGGCGGGGTAACGCCTTTTTCCTTGAAAATGTCGAGGTTGAGATACATCGCGACGGGCGGTACCCAGAGCGGCCACGCATACGCCTTGCCGCCGATCTTCACGGAGTCGAAGACGTTCGGGATCAGGTCGCCCTTGTCGTCCGCCGTCAAGAAGTCGTCAATCGGCGCGACGAGACCGTCCTGCACCAGCAGCGGCAGGATGTCGGAGGGCAGGCGGAAGATGTCCACACTGCTACCGCCCTGCACCGCCTGCGTCAACTTCGTGAAGCCATCTTGATCGCCGGTGTAGCCGGTCACTTCGACCTTGATGTCCGGGTTCGCCTTCGTGAAATTGGCGACGGCCGCGTCCATCAGTTTGCCGGTCGTGTTACCGCCGTTCGGCTGATAGCCGAGCACCCAGTACTGCAAGGTGCCCTTGAAACCGCTCTTGCTCGCCGCGAGGCTGCCAGCGGACGCGCTCGTTGTCGCGGCGGGGCTGGCGGCGGTCGTCCCGGTCGTCGCGGCCGCACTGCCCGCAGGCTTCGTCGCGGCAACGGCAGAGGCGGATGTAGCCGCCGTGGCGGCAGGTGCGGTCGTGGCGGCAGGGGCGGTCGTCCCGCTCGCCGCAGTCGTGCTGGCGGGCTTCGGCGTATCGGTCGCCGTGCTCCCACCGCAAGCGGCGAGGACGGCGGCGACGCTCGCCCCGGCGGCCAGTTTCAGCAGGTCCCGGCGACGAAGCGACTGCCCGCCCCCTCCCATGCGCATCTCGTCCGAGCGGTTCATTGGTGCTCCCCATTCCTTCACATCATCAACGATGGACACATTATCCGCTACCGAATGGCAAACATACAAATGCGCGGGTATTCCGCTCTCCAACGGCGAACAAACCGTCAGAGATAGCCTTTTTGAGACGTGCCTACCTGCACGAAATTTAGTGCAGAGCGTCTGGTTGGAGGACCGCACCCAAGACCGGGCTGACGAACCCCGCCATGATGGCATCCATATGCACATTGTTCCACCACCGGCCGCCCATCCATCGGCAAGACCGCCGCCGTCCGAATTCCTTGAATCCCGCCCGCGCATAGGCCCGCTGCCCCGCGACATTCCACTCCGCCACCGTCAGGCCGACATTCCGCAGGCCAAGCGCCGTGAACGCGTAATCGAGCATCAGTTGCGTCGCCTCCGTGCCATATCCTTTGCCGCGTGCATCCGGTTCGCCGATCAGGATGCCGAAATCGGCGCTTCCGTTGCGATAGTCGAGATGGAACAGGCCAACCGTTCCGATAGCCCGCCACGTCGCTCGCTCATAGACGGCGAAGTCAACGCCATCTTCGCCTGTCGCATCGCGTTCATATCGCGCGATTCGCTGTTCGAGCGTCTGTGGGAGCGGCGCGCCGATATTGCGCCGTGCCGCCAGGTCGTTGGTCCAGCGCGTCATGAGTAGCAGGAGATCGCGATGTATCGGGCCGAGGGCGACCTTGTCCCCGGCAATGTTGACGATGGCTAGGTCGGCATCGTTCATTTCGGTCCTACTCCATCTCCTTGAGTAATGTCCCCTGAGGCGGCATCCCAGAAATGGAATGATTTCGCGAGAGGCAGATGATTCTTCTGATGTTCGTCCGTTTTCCGCGTCCTCGACTGGTTTCGCGGTCATCCCGTATTTGAGTTTTGCGACTGCAATCTTCATGTTCATCAAATCTTCGAGCATCTCGCGTACCTACGCGGCGCCTACCTGTCCTTGTGCCCGCCTGAGGAAGCTTCTGCCTCCGAGCAAGGCGTAGATTCCGGTGATCCAGAGGATGACGGCACAGATTGATCCCACGAGGGCATTCCACGCGTGCAGATTTCCAATCATTGTGTGTACGGATACCGCGAGCATGACGGTCACGCCCGCCAGGACTAATAGTGCCCCGGTCACGTAGTACAGGCGCACATTGAAGAGCCGTGCGAGCGGGAAGAAGTGTACTCCGACAACGATGGAAACGAACGGTAAGCGGAACTCGGGATGATGAAACACATTGAGTAGGGTACTACCGAGCGCAATTGTCACCATCTCAAGGCCAAAGACCGCGCCGAATGCGATGCCATACCGCTTCCCTTCCGCTTGGCTCCGCGCCTGCTCTGCGGGCGATGGATCGTGCGGCAAACGGCTCGCGGCTCGTGACAACAGCATGCCCCCGCTCACCAGGATAAGGGTCGCAAATGCCAGCACGATAAAAAACGCCGCTTTCTCTCCGAAAAAGACTCCGTGAATGCCTCCGACGCCCCATGCCCACCATGCCGCACCGAAAAAAGCCATCATGAAACCGGCAGACGCTAGACCCGTGCTACTGGCACGCAATGCATTAACATTGGCAATCGCCTGAGTGTTCTTGGAAACTTGAGGTGCGGATACCATATCTGCGCTCCTTTGGTGGGAATGGTGCCGGGACTCATGTAGCAGAGCGACGCGTCCGGCTGCGTGGAACAGTGACTCTGCATCAACGCGACGAGAAATGCAAGACGGTGCTCAAATGTTCAATGGTTGCAAATCATTCGTACCTGTCTTGAGGTTCAGCGATGCGTCTCAGAAAGGAACGATTCGCGAAACAGTCCCGAACACTGCCCGGCAGCGTGGGCTTTGCCTGCATGGAATGTCCCGAAAGCCGTTCCGTTATCAGTGGATGTTTCTGGATTTTGAGATGCAGAGGACTTAGGCAGTTGGAGCGTTTTTCGTGGTGGCAGCAGACTGGAAAGCCTGCTGCCACCAGAAAAAAACTCCAACTGCGTAACTCCTACCCTTAACACATTGTCGTGTCCTTGCGGGCGTCCTCTGGGCAGTATTGGTGTTTCAATCCCCTCGGTTTTGAAACCGGCGCTCAGCGGGGCGGATCGCCGAGATTGAGGCGACCCGCGCCGCTCGCGTTGGGGTCGGCATCGGCCCCGGCCAAGTGTTTGGTGCGGGCGACGAAGAAGGCGAGCAGATCGTCCGGCGTGATGCCGGGCTGGGTCTGCACGACGAGCGCTGCCGCACCCGCGACATGTGGCGTCGCCGCACTCGTGCCGCAGAACACGGCACCCCCGTTACGCGCATACGTGGCGTTCGAGACGCAACCCGGCGCGGCGAGTTCGGGCTTCGCGCGCCCATCAGCCGTCGGGCCGTGCGAGGAAGCGTCGGTGATCGTGTCGTCCTTCCACAGCGTCTCGCCGACCGTCACCGCGCCGCGCGCGTCGCCGGGCACAGACAGGCTGTGGTCCTTGGTCGTCTGGCCGAACTGCGCCCCGGAAAAGTACAGGTCGAAGCGCACCGGCGTTTTTCCGCTGTCGGCCTCCTGCACATGGAGCGTATAGGTTCCCGCCGGGAGCGTCTTAACGATCTGCTGCGTCGGCACGTCGTTCGGCCCGGCGATGGGATCCGTCGCCCGCGCGACCTCCACGCCGCCCGCGTCAAGCAGGACAAGACCGAGTGAGGTGTGCGGCCGGCTCCACTCCTCCCAGTTGAGGGTGATCGTCGTTTCGACATTCTCCTCGGTCACGACCTTCTCGCCATTCGAGCCATCGAAGTCGTGGTTGCCGTCGCCGTCCGCGTCGGCGAACGCGGCGCCATAATGGCCCTCGATGCTCTCGGTGCCGATCTTGCCGGAGCCGCTGTTGCTCGCTGCCACGACGAAGAAGACGCCGCGCGCCTTCGCCTGGTCAATGATCTGCGCATAGCGGCTCGACCCGTCGTGCGGCACGCCGCCATCCTGGCCGACGGAGTACGAGATGATCCGCACGCCCTCACCGATAATCCAGTCAACAGCGGACGCGAATTCCTCCACCGCTGCCGCGTCGGTTGCCCGCTCCTCGGCGACGAGATAGAGCGCGGCATCCGGGGCCATCTCATGGACGATCTCGGCGCAGGCGGTGCCGTGGTAGTCGGGTTTTTTCGCATCCGCGATCTGCCCGTCGCGGCGGAATGATTTAGTCGTCACATTCACGCCGGGAAGAAACTGATCGTAGCCGTCGAAACTCCCGTCAATGACGGCGACCTTGACGCCCTTACCGGTGACCCCGGCGGCCTGCCAATCGTCCGCCCGCGTCACATGCACGCCCTCGGAGATCGCGCCATCCGCGCCTACCGTCGCGGCAGCCCCCGTTTGCAGCAGTAGAAAGACGCAAGCCGCCGACATCACCATCCGCAGCCCGCGCCGTGTGGCCGTTACCATGCTCATCTCCCCTTCCTCACAACCGGGCCTCGTTCGGCACACGCGAAGCGACGCGCCATCTCCCCACGACGACGCATTGCTGCGGTGTATGCGGGCGGCATTGTCGCACAAAGCGTTTGCGGCAGACGGCGCCGGAACGCACCGTTCGACAAGGACACCGTGCGCCCGTACCATTGTGGCGAAGCAGCGAAGTGGCGAAACGCGCATCGTCGCGACATGCGTCAGGCTGGAGAAGCGATATGTCACAAGCAAACGAAAGACGAGCGGTGGTATTGCTGAGTGGCGGTCTGGATTCGACGACGACGCTGGCGATGGCCCAGCGCGCCGGGTTCGTCGCCTATGCCCTGACCTTCCGCTACGGCCAGCGACACGAGCACGAGATCGAGGCCGCGCGCCGGATCGCCGCCGCAGCCAATGTCGCGGACCACGCAATCGTCGAATTCGACCTGCACCGCTTCGGCGGCTCGGCGCTGACGGACGACATCGCCGTGCCGAAAGGGCGCAGCCTCGATGCGATGGGCGCGGGCATCCCTGTCACGTACGTCCCGGCGCGGAACACGATCTTCCTCTCGTTCGCGCTCGCGTGGGCGGAAACGCTCGGCGCGAGTAACGTGTTCATCGGCGTCAACGCGCTCGATTACAGCGGCTACCCGGACTGCCGCCCCGAATATATCGCCGCGTACGAGCGGATGGCGAACCTCGCCACGAAAGCGGGCGTTGAGGGCACGCAGCGCCTAACGATCCACACGCCGCTGATCGCGATGACCAAGGCCGAGATCATTCGCGCGGGCATCACGCTCGGCATTGACTACGGCCAGACCATCACCTGTTACGATCCCACCCCCGATGGCGCGGCGTGCGGCCAGTGCGACGCCTGCCTCCTCCGGCTGAAGGGCTTTGCGGAGGCGGGAATGACCGATCCCGCGCGGTATGGCGTCGCGATTCACGAAGCGGTGTGATGATCTCCTCAGTCCCGGTTGATAACGATCATTGTGATCGTGTTTTTGACGCCGGGGGTGCCGTGCAGGTCGCGCACGACGACGCGACCAACTTCCTCGATGGTCGGCTCCTCGACGACAACGACGAGGTCGTGCGGCCCCATCACGAGGTCCGCCGCGACGATCCCCTGCGTCTTGAGCAGCGTTTCCCGCACTTCCTGCCCCTTGCCGACCTCGGTATCCACAAAGACGTAGCCCCGCGCCATCTCCCGCCTCCTGCCGTGCCGCCATCGCGCCGATGAATCCATTGTACGCCACGCGGAAAAGAAACGAGGCTGCCGACTGCCTTATGTGGCAGGCATCGCGACAAATTGTGCGTCCGTTCTGCGCTGACGCAATACTTCTGTACGCTGGACAAGGGCAACGAACGCAGCGTCATTCCTGGCGGGAGTGCGGAAATCGGAGAGGAGGGCGGCGCAGTCTGCGGCGAGGTCGGGGCGGCGGACGTGGAGCGCGGCGACGAAGGCGGCATTGGCGGCAGTAGGGTCGAGGCCGAAGGAGGCGGCAAGGTCACGCTTCAGCCGCTCCGCGATGTGTACCTGTGCGAAGCCGTACTGCTTGCCTTCCTTCCAGCGGCTGCCGAGGGCGCGGGCATACTCCGCCGGGGCGTGCGGAGGCGCGGGCGGCGCGGGCAGTGGGCGGCCGAACCGCCGCCCACCGAGGATAAATGCGACGAGCGTCAGACCGGCGAGGTAGAAGAGCGCCCAGCCCCATGGCGAACGCAGCGCGAGGTCCGCGATATTCTCTCCCAGGCCGTAGCCGTGGTGATACTCATCGAAGCCGATGCGCGCCCCGGCCGGCAACCCCGCCAGCAGGTTCTGGGCGAGCGCGAGGTTGTCCGTCTCCGGCAACCCGGCGTTCGAGAGCGCGTACGGCCCGGCGACGATGTGGATTCGCCCCTTGCCGCGCGCCATCGTCGCGACGACCGTCCCATTCTCCGAAGTCGCGCGCGAAAGGAAGCGCGGGTCGGCCTGCGTGGTCAGGCGCACCGTCGCGGGGGATTGGAGGGCAATCGTCGCCACCGGCGGGCGAGCAAGCGTCGGGCCGTCCGGGACGGCGGTCGCGCCCGTGTTCGGTTTCGCCTGGGCGACGAAGAGGTCGAGCGCGCTTTGCAGGTTGTCCGTGCCGTCGTCGCCGTCGGTGACGAGCAGGAGCGTGCCGCCGCGCTCGACGTAGCCCACGATGTCCGCCGCGTCCTGCTTAGAAATCTCCTTGATCTGTGGCGCGATGACGAAGAGCGCGGCGAGGCCGTCGCCGCTGAACGGGAATGCGCGCACCCGCTCGACGCCGTAGCCTTCCGCCTCCATCCACTGCGAAAGGGCGAGGCTCCCCATCGGCGCGGCGGAAAGCGTCGTGCCGCGCGGCAAGGTCCTCGCATTCGAGGCGGGCGTCAGCAGTTGCAGCAGGATCGTCCCGACGACGAGTGCGGCGCCGACGGCGATCAGCAGCCAGACGTGGCGCGACACCCATTTCATGCCGCCACCCCCTGCGGGCCGTCGGCGATCCGGCGAAGGTCGTCCGTGAAGCCGCGCGCTCGCGCGTATTCCGCAGCGCGGCAGGGCGCTTCGGCGTAGACAACGGATTCCACGAGACGCACGAAGGGGCGCAGCGGCTCGACCAGCCACCGCTGCTGCCGCTGCACCTCGCGCAGATATTCGCGGTCGGTCAGGGCCGGGTCGAAGGCGACGAGCCGCCGCGCATCCAGTTCGGTCAGCGTGCCGAGGAAGAGGGCACGGACGGCGGCGCGGTATTCGCCCCCGGCGGCGAGCGTCTCCGCATACTGCCACCATTCCGCCGCCGACCGTGGCAGGGGTAGGGATTCCCCGGTCAGCTTTTTTTCCCGCTTCCGCCACCGGCGCGTCGCGAAAAAGGTGATGACCACGACGAGCGTGAGAGCGAGGAGGATGAGCAGGAGCGGCGAGCCGAGCAGGGTGAGCAGCCGCGCCACCGGACCTGCGCCGGGCGTGCTGGCGGGCACATCCGGCGGTTTCACCCGCGTGAGCGGCCGGAACAAGCGACGCAATTGCTCCCCGATCCACGACTGGAAGCGGATCGCCTGCTTCTGCACGAGGTTTGGCTCCGCCTCCTGGAAGGCGCGGTCGGCCAGCACGCGGTCGAGTTTTTGACGCGCTTGCGGGTCCGGCGTGGTGGCCTGCTCATCGGCGAGCAGCGTGCGCAGCGTCGTCAGTTCCGCCATCGCCCGCTCTGTCTCCGGCGGCGTGCGACGCAGCGCGGCGAGCGCGTCCCCGTGCGAGGCGGGGTAGCGCGTGCCGTCCACCGTCACGCCGTCAATCCCGGTAAGGGCGTCCCGCGCCCGCTGGATCGCGCCGTCCCGCTGCGCGCCCGACAGCGATTGCGCCTGCGCCAGTGCATCCCGCGCCGCCGTAACGCGCTGCACATACGTCGGCAAATCCACATCAGCCGCATACACCACATCCGGCAACCAGCCGAGCGCGACAATGCATACACCCACGAGCAAGACTGCCGGACAGAAACCGAAACCGCTTGAACCACAAAGACGCAAAGAGCGCAAAGGGGGAGGAAAGAATAGAAGAAAATCAATCCATCTTCTTTCTTTGCGTCTTTGCGATCTTTGCGATGATTCGGTTTCGATTGCGCCGTTCATGTGGCACCCCGTGCCGCGCGTTCGGCCGCACCGCGTTGCAGCAGGAGGTCAATGTCGAACCCCTCGCGCCGCAACCGGAGGTCGCTGAAGAAGAGTGTGCCGACCGTGGCGGCGATCGGCGCCATCACGACATCCACGAGGGAGGCGATGATGGCGAGCAGCACGACGCCCGCGCCGCCGCCGAGCAAGTCCTTCGATGCGGTGAACCCGGAGATCAGGAAGCCCAGTCCACCGGGCACCGCCGCCGCGAATAGTCGCAGGATACCGACGACGATCAACAGCCCCGCGAATTGCCACCATACACCGCGCACGAGATGGTTGCTGCGCGCCAGCGCCCCACCGGCCCGCCGCCCTTCCAGCACGACCACCTGCGGCGCGAGTTGCCAACTGACATACAGAAAGAGCGCGAACGGCGTGCCGATAAAGGCGGTGAACGTCGTGATCGCGCCGAATGCGAGGAGCGAAAGCAACGATGCGCCGAGCAGCGACCCGTACCGCCGCCGGGCATGGGCGTACGCCGCGCCGAGCGTGCAGGGCTGACCGAGCGTTCGTAGCCCGGCGATGGTGACGAGCGCACCCGTCCCGAGCGTTTGGATCGCCAGTGTCACGAAAGCGGCGATAACGGCGATGCAGAAGGTCGCTATCGCGTTGGTGGTCACGGCGGCGTGCGCACCAACCCGCGCGTACGTTGCGGGGTCGAACGGGTTGAACGGCGTGAAGAGCGTCGAGATGAAGGCGGAGACGAGATGCGCGGGGATGACGGTGAAGGCGGCGGCGCTGGCGAACAGGCCGATGTCGCGCCGCACGACCCGGACACCCTCATCCACTAGCGCAGGCACGCTGCGCGCCACGAGACGCGGCGGCGGCACGGCTGCCCGCCCGGTGGTAGCGGCTGATTCGGGAAGGGCACGAATTGTCCGGTCGGCTGCTGCATCCCGCTCCTTCGCCCGATAGCGCGGGACAGAACACCCGCGCTCGGCACATCCGGCGGTATTCTACGCGATCATTCGGGGTATCAGCGCGCCGCGATCGCTTGACCGCGCTTCGTCCGACGCCGGTGCGCGACGAGATCAATCCGCCCGTCGGAATCAATCACCAGTTTCGCGTCGAGCGCCTGCACGAGTTTGAGCAGCGTCGTCATCGTCGGCGCGTGATTGCCCCCTTCAAGGCGGGCAATCGCCGCCCGCTTGACGCCGACCATGTCGGCCAACGCCTGCTGCGTCAGCCCCCGCTGCTCCCGCACCCCTCCGAGTGCGTACCCAAACCGGACGTTGCGCAAGGTTTCCTCGTACCCGGCGCGGAACTCCGGATCCGCGAGTTGCTCTTCGCGGAAGAAATCATAGTTCGTCTTCGGGCTCATTACGTTCCTTCCATTCGTTGAAGCGCCGCTGTGCCAAGATACTATCGTTGCGTGACACCTTCTGCCGCTTTTTCGTTATCGCATGAAGTAGCACGAACGTTCCTCCCTGCCTCCCGAAGAAGATGCGGTATTCCGTGCCGCCGAACTCCGGGCGCAATTCGCAGACATCTCCTTCGAGTTTCTTAATGTGGGAGGCACGAAGCGCGAGTCCCGCTATCGCGAGGAGGTCAATGTAGGTGATGCATTTCTGACGCGCTTTCGCTGATAGCGCAAGAAGAAACGTCCGTACTGGCTCCTCACCCGACGACGCCGCGAAAAACTCGATCAGGAAACCCTCTTCCATCTATGGAGAGATGGAGAGTAACATGTTTGTTACGGGACATCAAGACTGGTCAAGGCATCGCGCCGCAGGTGCCAAGAACCATTGGCGGCGTCCACGCGTTGCATCGTTGCGACGAGAGCGACGGGTGGTTGCCTGGCGACGTCGCATTCGGGCCTCAGTGATCCAGACGAGCGAATCGTGCGAATGCCAAAACGTGTATACTGCGCCCGGTGGTGAAGGAGGAAGAACGGCGTGCGGAAACGGGGTCTTGATCTGCGCTGGCGTTGCGTCCTCATACTCGCATTCCTCGGCGGTTCGCTGGCGCTCTCGACCGGCGTCCGCGCCGAACCGGATTTCCTCGATTTCGCGTTCCGGCCCGTCTGGGAGCGCGCCGACCTCCCGACTGAGGGCGGCGCGGCGACGCGCACGTTCATCTGGGGGCCGGCGTTGTTCGTCGCGCCGGACGGCCCGAAACTGCCCCGCACCGAGCCGTACCGCGATCTTGAGGGCGGGCTGCGTACCGTCCAATACTTCGAGAAAGCGCGGATGGAGCTGACAACGCCCGACAAAGGCCGCGTGACGGCCGGGCTGCTCGTGCGCGAGATGGTCAGTGGCATGCTCCAACTCGGCGACACGCAGATGGAGCCGTACGCCCCGGCGGGCGTGCCGGTCGCCGGCGATCCGCTGAACAATCCCTGCCCCACCTACGCGACGCTCGCCAAGGTCGCCTCGATCACGCCGACCGCGAACTCCGCGCCGGATCGCACCGGTGCGGCGATAGATGGCGCGCTCAAGACCGACGGCACGATTATCCCCGTCGCCGGGGTCGCCGACCCGACAACGTACGGCTATTACGTACCCGAAACGAAGCACAACATCGCCGCGCCCTTCTGGGCATTTTTAAACCAGCAAGGGACGGTGATTGGGGGCGACGGCAAACTGACGAAGGCCAAATTGTTCGATCCACCCTTCTTCGCCGTCGGTCTGCCGATCACGGAGCCGTTCTGGACCAAAGCAATCGTCGGTGGAAAGGCGCGCGATGTGCTCCTGCAAGCCTTCGAGCGGCGTGTCCTCACCTACACGCCGGCGAACCCGGACGGATTCAAGGTGGAGATGGGCAATGTCGGCGCAGCGTATGCCCGCTGGCGGTACGGCCCCGCCGCCGAGCCGCTGCCCGTGACGACCGTCGAGCCGAACAATGGCCCGACCGGGTCGCTCCTGCTCTTTTCCGCCCCCGGTTTCACGCCGGACGAGACCGTCGTGCTGCGACTCACCTTCGCCGATGGGCACACCGTCGAGAAGCCGGGCGGTACGGCAGGTAGTACGGGCGTCACGCGCACCACCCTCGAAACCAACGCGAAGGAGTACCCGGCCGGGGCGTACAAAGCGAGCCTGATCGGCACGAAAAGCAACCTTATGCGTCCCGGCGACTTCATCCTCGCCGCGCCGCCCGCGAACGGCTTGATCGTGCAGGCGCTCCCCGGCAGCGGGGATCCATTGACGGTGTACACGCTCTACGCTTCTGGCCTCAACCCTGGCGACGGCGTCAATGTCTGGGTCAGCGGCCCGACCGGCACGGCGTACAACCTGAATGGCGCACGGACGCAGACGGTCAGCGACCGTGGGACGATCCAGCAGACGCTGATCCCGAAGTCGCTGAACGCGGGCGCGCTCATCGGCCCGTGGGCCTTTGTCGTGCAGGAAAGCGGCGGCAACGCCCGCCAGGGTTCCGCGCCATTCATCGTCAACACACCCCCGAAGGCGACCCTGTAGTGAGCAATGAGCGACGAGCGACGAGTAATGAGCAAGTAAATCCTGCACGGTTATCACGCACGAGCAGGGTGAGTTTGATGCGCCTCATCGCATTATTCATTGCGCATTGCTCGTCGCTCATTGCTGAAGTCGTATATACTCCCCGCATTGTGCGTTGTGTCTGCGACGAAGGAGATGCGACATGGGTTTGGGGCGACGACCGCTTGCATGGCTGGTACTCGGTATCGTGACCCTGTTTCTCGTCGGGGTGATTGCGCTTCAGGCGGTGCCGCCGCCCATCCCGCCGACCAAGGCGCCGCAGGCTGCTGCTGCCGCGCCCGCCGCCTCCCCGACCACCGCGCCCGCTGCGGCCGCAAGTAGCGGTGGCCCGAGCACGACGATCAACGCGACGGAGAAGGATTTCGCCATCGCGCTCGATAATTCGTCGGTGCCCGCCGGTTCCGTCACTTTCAAGATCACCAATCAAGGCCCCTCGCCGCACAACATCGCGATCAAGGAACTGAAAAAGACGAGCGATACGTACGATCCCGGTAAGCCCGGTCAGTTCACCGTAGACCTGCCGGCGGGCACTTACACCGTCATCTGCGACATCCCCGGCCACGAGCAACTCGGTATGCACGTCATGCTGACAGTCAAGTAACGAGGTAAAAGTAATGGATAGCGAGTAGCGAGTAACGAGAGGTTGATTCCCACTCGTTACTCGCTACTCGCTACTGCACCAAACTCCTCCACGAGGATGCTGGCGGTGTGGTGGACGGTTTGGCGGTCGCTTGAACCGAGGATGAGCAGCGTCAGGAGCACGGCGTAGATCGGCAAGTGCCCCGCCAATTCCACCCAGCCCAAGTACGGTAGCGTCAGGTTCGACGGCACCCACAGGCCAATGATAACGAGCCGGGGCAGCGCACCGGAGATCAGCAGCAACCCGAATGTCAGTTCCACGACACCCGCGCCGTATATAAACAGGGCGTCCGAGATGCCGAACGGGCTGCCGAGGTTGAAATTGATCTTCTGAGCGAGAAACGCCTTCGCGATCGTCGGGTTCAGCAACTTCTCCGTGAAGGCGAGGATGGCGAAACTGAGGCCGACACCCCAGCGGAGCGCGGGGATCGCATACTTGACCAGTTCCGGGTGCGGATGCGTCCGCCGTCCGAGCACCGCGTCCCCCGAAAACGGCCCGCGCCCAATGATGGCGAGGAAGACCGCGATGCCAACGAAGTCCACATGCTCCGGCACGAAACGCGCCGGGATGCCGACGAATGGGCCGAGCACGAGCGCCGCGACGAACAGCCCGATCAGGCCGAGCGCGGCGTAGCTCGTGAAGACGCCGTAGGCGAGGGCGAGGGCGATCAGGATTTCGGCGAGCGCGAGGATGCCGCTGAGCAGGTTCGTCCGCATCGTGAGGTTCGGCGCGAAGAGCGCAAGATGGAACCCGTTGACGAGCAGCGGCACGGCGGTATGGATCGCCAGCAGGAGCGGCAGGAAGGCGTACACGCGTCGCAGTTGCTCCTCACCGACTCCGGCGAGCGCGTACACCGGTTCAACGCCCCGCTGCGTGCGCCATCCCCGATACCATCGCTCGATCAGCAGCGCCCCCGCAACCGCACTGACGGCAATCAGGATCGCGCCGATCGCCTGCCAACTGAGCAACCTGCCCCACTCGATCGGATAGCGGTTCGGATTGGCAACGAACCATTTTTCGTGCGCGGAGACGGGCTGCGGTACGAGCAGTAACATGCCGGCGCCTGCCATGCCATACCACATTCGTCGTTGCATCATCGGATTGTTCCTCCTACCTCCACATGACACGCACTTCGTGCGATATTTCACAATATAGTGTACACCTGTTCCGACACGTCGGTTTGCTCGCCGCGACGTGCTGCTCGTCCATACTACTCGGTGGCGTGTTCATATGTTCGACACAAATGGTTGGTATAGTAGAGACAGTCCGGCATCATGGGTCGGGCATGGGCAGACGCAAAGGAGGCGGCAGATATGTCGCTCGACGTACGAGAAATTAGCAAAGCATTCGGCGCCTTCGCGGCGGTGCAGGATGTGTCCTTCACCGCCGCGAAGGGGCAGATTTTCGGCTTCCTCGGCACGAACGGCGCGGGTAAGACAACGACGATGCGCATCATCCTCGACATCCTCCGCCCGGACAGCGGCAGCGTAACGTGGAACGGCAGACCGAATACCGACGTGCCGCGCCGCCTGTGGGGCTACCTGCCGGAAGAGCGCGGCTTGTACCCGAAGATGGTCGTCGAAGATCAACTGCTTTTTCTCGCCCAGCTCTACGGCGCATCGGCGCGCGACGCCCGGCGCGATCTGGACGCGTGGCTGGAGCGGTTCGACATCGTGGAGAACCGCCGGAAGCGCGTCGAGCAACTGAGCAAGGGAAACCAGCAGAAGATTCAGTTCCTTGCCGCCGTGCTGCACGACCCGGACATCCTCGTCATGGACGAGCCGTTCAGCGGCCTCGATCCGGTCAATGCCGCCCAGATGATCGAGGCGTTTGGCGAGATGCGGCGGCGCGGCAAGACGATCATCTTTTCCACGCATCAGATGGAGCAAGCAGAGGAACTCTGCCAGGCGATCGCGATTATCCATCGCGGTCGGTTGGTCGTGCAGGGCGATGTGCGCGCCGTCAAGCGGAGCACGGGGAGGCAAGTTGTCCGCCTCGCCCTCGCGGATGACCCGGACATCCCCTGGCTGGACCGATTGCCGGGCGTGACCGTCACGAAGCGACGGCCCGATTTCGTCGAGATGGATGTGCAACACGGCAGCGACCCGGAGACGATCCTGCGCGCCGCCCTCGAACACGGCGGCCGCGTCACCCGCTTCGAGATCGGCGAGCCGTCCTTGAATGACATCTTCCTCGCCAGCGTCGGCGGGCAAAGCACCACCGATAGCAACGAACTGGCTGCGCCGCGCGAGACCGTCGCGGTATCGTAACGGAGAAAACGATGCAACGATCCTGGGAGAAAATCTGGCTGATCGTCCGGCGCGAGTACCGGGCGCGGGTGCGACAGCGCACGTTCGTCATCATCACGGTGCTGATGGCGGTCGCCTTTATCCTCCTCGCCTGCGCGCCGACGATTGTGCAGGCGATCCGTGGCGGTCGGAGTGACACGACGCGGATCGCTGTGCTCGATGCCGCGAATTCCGCCGCGACGCCGGACGATATTGCACGCCTCGATCAGCAACTCAAAGCGGACGGCACCAATGGGAGCGCCATCACACTCCTAACGGCGGCCGTCTTCACCGCTGTTCCGCAGGCACAGTCGGTTAATACGGGCACATTCGATGGCTATCTCACGCTCGACCGAAATTCGGCGGGCGATCTCACCTTCGACTATGCGACGAAATCCGGCACACGGGACGCGATCACCGCGCGTATCCAGCAGGCGGCAGCCTTCCTCGCCGTGCAGGACCGTCTGACGCGCGCGGGGCTGACGCAAGCGCAGCAGGGGCAGATTTTCGTGCCGCCGGCCTTCTCGGTCAGCGCGACGAATCCGAAGACCAGTGCGGACACGCAATCGGAGACGGAGAAGAACACCAATCGCGGCCTCGCCTACATCCTCGATATCCTCCTGTACACGACGATCATCGTTTACGGTATGTGGATCGCGGGCGGCGTGGTGGAGGAGAAGAGCAACCGGATCATGGAGATCATGATTAATGCCGCGACACCGACGCAACTGATGGCGGGCAAAATCCTCGGCATCGGCGCGGCGGCGTTGACGCAGTACCTCTGCATCACGATCCCCGGCGCGGTCGCCCTCGCCTCACAGGGGCGGATCGCGCAGGCGCTGCTCGGCGAGCAGACCGGCGCGGCGGCGCTCGACTTGACGGGGCTTTCCGTCACCGCCGTAGGCGCATTTCTCGGCTTCTTCGTCCTCGGCTTCCTGCTCTACGCCGCGCTCTATGCGGGCGCGGGATCGCTCGTCAGCCGCCAGGAGGATGTACAGCAGATCGCCGCGCCGATGCAGATGGCGATGATCGGCAGCTTCTTCGCCTCCATCTTCGCCCTCGGCAAGCCCGACGCGACACTGACGCGCGTCCTCGCCTTCGTGCCGTTTTGCAGCCCGCTCGTCATGCTGACGCGCGTCCTCGTCGGCCACCCTGCGCCATGGGAGGTTACGCTGTCGGTCGCCATTCTGGTGGCGAGCATCGTTTTCTTCGTCGCACTGGCGGCGCGGATCTACCGCATCGGCGTCCTCCTCTACGGCGCGCGGCCGAACCTGCGCACCGTTTTCAGAATGAATCATGCGCGGGTGGCGCGGTGAAACCTCACCCCCCAACCCCTCTCCTTTGCTGAGGGCAAAGGAGAGGGGCAAGATAGAGATAAGTTAGCGACTATGATTTGTGAGTCTTGACAAGGCAGAACAGCGGGTGTACATAAAGGATCAGGAACTGTGATCAAAAGGAGGGATGATAGATGACTCCGCCGAAGGATCAACTGCCCGCATAGGGCATGGAGAACAGACGAACACTGTTTCGGTTCCAAAGGAGAGTGCGGACGCGAGTAGAGGCGTCCGCACTTTGATTTAAGAGGGAAGACCTAACCCCCGGCCCCTTCCCGCGAGGAAGGGGAGGGGAATCGTCGAGACGTCGAGGCGCGATTAAGAACGCCCGGGCACTTCGCATGAGTCACCCCTTCCTCGCGGGAAAGGGCCAGGGGTTAGGTTCCCCCAGCGCCGCTGTAATCTCCGCCCGCACGTCTGCATTCGGCTCTACCATCCGGCAGTGTTCGAGGGCTGCATGCGCCGTTTTCCCGCCAAGATGGCCGAGCGCCCAGGCGGCGTGACCGCGCACGAGCGGCGCATCGTGCTCCCGGAGCGCATGCATCAGGGCGGGGACAGCGGCCCGGTCCCCGCTATTGCCGAGGGCAACGGCGGCATTGCGGGCGAGCCCTTCCCGCTTGGCGCGCTTGATCGCGCGGCCACGGAAACGGTCGCGGTATTCCTTGACGGTCATCGTCAGGAGTGGGATCAAGGCGGGGTAAGCATCCTCCGCGTCGCGCGGTTGAAGGGCGGGCGGCGCGAGGGGCAGGACGTGCCGGTTCGGCGGGCAGACCTCCTGGCAGATGTCGCAGCCAAAGACCCAATCGCCCATCTGCGACCGGAGTGCGACCGGCAGAGACCCGCGATGCTCGATCGTCAGGTACGAGATGCAGCGCGGCGTATCGAGGACGTAGGCGGCCGGGATCGCATGCGTTGGGCAGGCGACCATGCAGGCAGCGCACGTCCCACACGACTTCCGCAGCGGCGCGTCCGGTTCCAGGTCGAGATCGAGCGGCACTTCGGCGAGGAAAAGGTATGAGCCGGTGTCACGCGTGGCGATGATGCAGGTATTCTTGCCGTACCAGCCCAGCCCAGCCCGCGCCGCTGCCGCCCGATCCACGATCCGCGCGGTGTCCACGAGCGCCCCAGCCTGCAAGGGGTGGCCCGCCAATTGCTCGATATCGGCGATCAGGCCGCGCATCATCGCTTTCAGGAGATCGTGGTAATCGCTGCCCCAGGCATACCGCGCGACGCGGCCCCGGAGCACGCCATCGTCGGGCAGCGGCGGCGCTTCGGCGTAATACGAGACGCCGAGCACGAGCAGCGAGCGCGCCCATGGCAGCAATCGCTGCGGCGCGCTCGCGACATGAGCGCGCTCCGGCGTGAACCACTCCAGCCCGTCAAGGTGCCCCGCCGCGATCCGTGCGTTCAGCACCGGTTCCAACCCCGCGAACGGCTCCGCTGTCGTCACGCGCGCGAGGTGGAACCCGTGCGCACGGGCGAGAGACTTAATGTCGGTGGTGTTCAATCCTAACCCCCTACCCCCCTCCCCTCGGAGGGAAGGGGGAATTGGTGGCACAGGTTTGCAACCTGTGCGGCATCCCATAGGATACAATGACGTCGCGGATTATGTGGGAAGGAGACGTGGCAATGACGATGATCCGGGGGCTCGCGGAGATTGTGCTGTCGGTACATGACCTCGATGCGTCGCTGCACTTTTATCGGGACACACTCGGCTTGACGCTCGTCTCGAAACCGGCGTTCCGACCGGTTTTCCTCCGCGCGGGCGATCCCGCCGTGTCGGTGCCGCAACTCGTTGTGCTCGTGCCGCTCCCAGCCGGGACGCCGCCCTTCCCCGTCGCCAAACCGGGCCGCACGCTTCATCACCTTGCCTTCGAACTCGCCCCAGCGGACTTCGATGTAATGCGCGACCACCTCGCCGCCCACGGCTTCGCTATCCGTACCGGCCAACACCCCGTTATCACCTCCCGCACGATGTACGTGGACGACCCCGACGGCAACGAGGTCGAATTCATCGCTGGAACGTAGCATCGCCACTGCGCAACTATCCCTTCGTTCGACGTGACGAATAATGCGCCTCATCGTGACTATCGGAGTCGAGAAGCCTCACACGCAGGTTGGTTCATCGCCAAGGAAGGCGGCGACTGCCGTCGCGACGGCGTGGGGATCGCTCCATTGGACGACGTGGGGTGCGCAAGGGATGGCGACGTAAGAGGCGTGCGGCGCGGCACGGAGCAATTGCTGTGTTTCCGCATCCGAGACGATGGTGTCGCGGGTCCCCCGAATCACGAGCAAGGGAATAGTCAGCCGCGCAACGGTCGCGAGTGTATCGTCCCCGGTGATCGCGGCGTCGGTACGCAGGATGTGGCGCGGGCCGGCGCGTAGTCCGTCGGCGATCAGGATAGGCAGCAGCGACGGCCCCTCGCGTAGGAGATCGTGCAGCAGCCCCGGCAGGTGGGGCAGCAACTTCGGGCTGCCCCGACCGATGGTGGAGGCGATAAGGACCAGCCGGGCGACGCGCCCCGGATATGCATCGGCGAAGGCGACAGCAACCTGCCCGCCCGCCGAATGGCCCAGCAGGTGGACCTGTGGCAGGCCCATGGCGGCGAGCCAGCCTTCGAGCGCTTGCGCCTGCCCGACGACGTCGAGCACGGTGTTCGGGTGCGTCGTGCGGCCGAAGCCGGGCAGATCAACGGCGTAGACCGGCCGCCGCGCGGCCAGCAGCGGCTGGACCCGCCCCCAATACGCGCCCGACACACCAAGCCCATGCACCAGCACAAGTGGCATACCGTCGCCGCCCGCCGCCCCCGCAACGCGGTAGTGATAGCGGAGACCGCCGCAGGTAATCCAGCGATCGGTGAGGGCGGACAACACGTTCGCGCGGCGTCGCGACCGATGTACTTCGCGTGGATGGCGTTTGGCGTCGGGACACGGTGACCTCCTCCCCTTGTTTCATCGAGCGCCACGCCAGCATCCGATCAGCCAGAAAGCGCTGAGGATTACGCTACCGAGCCTCCTTCTCGTCCCAGTCATTGTGCGCCATAATGAGGCGGGCAATGACTAGTGTGGGGAGGCAAGATTCGTGCTGAAGCATCTCGCGCTCGAAGAGGGCGCGTACGACCTGAAAATGAATGTCCGGCAACTCGCGCCGGACTGCATCATTGACGTTGACCCCGCCGAGTATGCGCGGGAATTGGCGCTCAAGGGCCAAATTCTCGCGGGCGACGCGCACTATTACTGTCAGGCGCTCCCCGGCACGGAAGCGATGCAGTGGGAAACCATCGAAATCCTCCTGCCGAACATGGCGCACTTCTACCCGGAGCATTTCGCACTGACGACGGACGGCGGCCGCTGGCGGTGGACGAACCTGCTGCTCGGCGCAGAGACGGCGTTCACGCTCGGCGACCCGGCGACGTTGCCGCTCCCGCCGCTCGACTGGATCGGACGGCAGGTGCAGGAGGACCTCTGCGTGATGGACGGCAATGATCCGGGTAGCCCACTCGTCGCGGGGCATCTCTGCTTCGCCTCCGGCTGGTGCCTGGACGACAAGATGGGCCGGTCGTTCCTCGCCATCCACGCCCCGGTACCGCTCTTCGCCGAGAAGATCGGCCGCCCGGCGGACCTGATGATGCAGCGCGTCAAGGTCGGTCGCCCGACCGCCCGCGTCAACTGGACGCTCCACCCGTCGGATCGCCTCAACTGCGCGCCGGTGACGAAAAAGCGATACGCCTTCGAGCATGAGGGCGTCACGCCGGAGAATGCGGGCGAGCGGTACTATCTCCGCTCCGAGTGGCAGACGTTTGTCCGCTATCCGCGCACCAACGCCGTCCTCTTCACAATCCGTACTCGCGTCACGCCCCTCGGTGACGCATTAGCCGCCCCCGACGACGCCCGCCGCCTCGCAACACTCTTGCGCACGATGCCACCCGCGATGCTGGAATACAAAAGCCTGTCGCGCCACACGGAAACCCTGCTCGCATATTTGGATGCACGCGGTGGGGAAAGGGGTTAATCCGCAGCCTCCCAGCGGCACGAAAAGCGCTCGATGCCGGGGTGTTTCTCGCCGAGCGACGTGACCTGAAAGCCGTAGGCGCGATAAAAGCCGACCGACTCCTGATCGGTCTCCGAATACAGCGCCTTCAGCCCTTCCTCCGCGATCACCCCGCCGACCATCCGCGAGGCGATCCCCTGGTGGCGGAACCGTTCGTCCACCGCGATATGTAAGAGCAGCGCGGCATCCCGCCCGACGCGCTCGATGCCGAGGATACCGGCGGGTTGCCCGTCCTCCTCCCAGACATAGAGTTTGCGTTGGGGAATGGCGTAGACAGTCGTCAGCAGATAATCGAGCCGCACGACACTCGGGTTAAAAACGCTCGGCGCGATCAATTCCTTGAGCCGTGTCGCGTCAGTCAAATCGGTCACTTTACGCAGCATGGCATCTGCCTCCTTCGCGCGAATCGCCTCATCCGTTTTCACGCGCATGGTAGCACGCTACATACTCGAACCGCCAAGTCGTCCGGGCAAATTCAGCACAGAGGACACGGAGGACACAGAGAGCACGGAGAGGGAGGAAATAACGAAATTTGCTTTGGCTCTTCTCAGTGTTCTCTCGTCCTCCGTGTCCTCTGTGTTGCGCCCCTATCAATCCGGCACGAGGTTGGTGGAGAGATATTTTAAGCCGCTGTCGCAGGCGACGGTGGCGATGATGCTGCCTACCGGGGTCTCGCGCGCGAGGCGGAGCGCGGCGGCGACGTTCGCGCCGGTGCTGAACCCGGCGAAGATGCCCTCGCGCGTGGCGAGTGCGCGGGCCGTGGCGAGCGCGTCGGCGTCGCCGATGGCGAGCGTGCCATCGCACAGGGCGGCATCCCACTGGGGCGGCACGGCAGCGTATCCCGCACCCTGCAACGTATGGCGCGGATCGGTGATCGGGCAGCCCGCAATCACCTGCGACCCTTCCGGCTCGACGGCATAGCAGCGCACGGCGGCATTCCGCGTTTTCAGTGCGCGGGCCGTGCCGAGGAAGGTGCCGCCCGTGCCGACAATCGCACAGAAATGCGTCACCGTGCCGGCGGTCTGCGCCCAGATTTCCGGCCCGGTCGTATATTCGTGCGCGCGAAGGTTCGCCGGGTTCCTGAACTGATCGGGCCGGAATGCGTTGAGCGAGCGCACGAGTTCCTGCGTCCGCTCCTCGACAAGGGCGAGATCATCGCCGGAAACCTGCCCCGGCACGCCCCCCGGCATCTGCGGCACCAGATCCACCTCCGCGCCGAGCGCGCGAAGCATTTGTACCCGCTCCCGGCTGTTGCCGACGCTCATCACACCGATGAAGCGATAGCCCTTGATCGCACAGACAATCGCCAAGCCTGTGCCCATATTGCCGCTCGTCAGTTCGATGACCACGCCGCCCGGTTGCAACCGCCCGTCCCGCTCCGCTTCCGCGATACATTGCACGGCGGCGCGATCCTTGATCGAAGCGCCGGGATTTGCCGCCTCGATCTTCAACACGATGCGCCCCGGCAAGCCCGCGCCCAATCGGTCCAGCGCGACGAGCGGCGTCCACCCGATTGTATCGAGGATGCTCGGGGAGATACCTACTCCCCGGCCGGACGCTTTTGGAAGGGGAGATACATCAGCCATCCGTCGCCTCCGCTTCATCAGTCCCGCCAACCATGGCGGCGCCAGCGGGTTTCAGCACTGGCACGTCCCGTTCCACCGTTGCCCAGACCTCCTCGGCATCAACAACACAACAGGCGTGGATGAGGAAGTTCCACATCGCGATCAGTGTATTTCTTGATCTGTTCGATAGCCGCACGAATATCGTCGAGCCGTTCCCAGTCGCTTCTCACAGCATGATCGCATCACGAAGAACACGGTCGCGCATGCGCTCCTTCAATCCTCCAACCGTCGCGACATCCACACGCATCGCGAGCGTGTATTCGAGGTCACGGATCAGTGCAACGTGGTCGAAGAGGCTCCGCTCACGTTCCATCTCCACGAGGAAATCAATGTCGCTGCGCTCGTCCGCCTCGCCGCGCGCGACGGAGCCGAAGACGCGGACATTCCACGCCCCGTGCCGCGCGGCGATCTGGAGGATTTCTTCGCGCTTCTCGCGCAGCAGTTCTTCGATACCCATCGCGCCCTGCTCCTTCCGCATCCTGCCCTGGTCGCGCATAGTATCGCGCAACCGGGGCAGGTGTACGAGAGCATGAGCCGTGAAAACGCTACGCGGCCAAGGGCGGCTCGAAGGTGAGCGGGGAGATTTTCGCGTTCGCGATGGCGGCGGCGAGTTGCGGGTCGCGACCGGCGATAATGTCGTCGTTCGTGCGCTCGACGGTAATGTCCGGCGAGACACCAATCGTATTGAGCGACGCGCCTTTCGCGGAGATGTAGATCGCGACGGTGATCGAAAGCAAACTGCCGTCGCCGAGTTCGAAACGCGACGTGCTACCGACCGCACCGGCGGTTTTCGTGCCGATCACCGTACCCGCGCCGTTCTCCTCGAAGGCGAGCGCGGCGATCTCGCTCGCCGAGCCGCTGGCATCGTCCACGAGGACGGTGACGGGCAGCGTCTCACGCGGCTTGCCGTCGGACTGCGCGGTCTTGCGTACATCCACCCGCCGCCCCTTGGACGTGCCGAGTTCGGCGCCCGCCTTCAGGAAGCGGCCCATCACGTGATCGCTGTACACGCCGCCCCGGTTGCCACGAAAGTCAACGATCAGGCTGTCCACATTCTGCTTGTGCAGATCGGCGAGCGCTTTGTCGAAATCCTGCGGGATGGTGTCGTAAAACTCGAAGGTCTGGATGTAGCCGATATGCCCTTCCAGCACGCTCGACACCAGCGACAGGCGCGTGTAGCGGTGGACATGGACGCTTAGATCGGTCGGGGCCGCATCGCCGACGTGCTGGACGGTGAAAGTATACGTTCGGCCGTCCTGTGGATTCGCGAACAAGGTCACGCGCGTGTCGCTGTTGACCGTCTGCCCATCGAGCGCGACGACATGGTCGCCGTAGCGCAGTCCCGCTTCGTCCACCGAACTGTTCGGGATCACCTGTCGGACATAGATGTCGCGATTGACGGTGATCGAAACAAAGCCGAAGTTGACGATGCTGGAATCTCCCTGCAACGCGCGCCGTTCAGCATCCGCCTGCGTCGCCGGGATGAAGTAGGTGTGCCGGTCGTTGACGGTCTTCGCCATGTTAATGACGAGCCGATGCGCGAGATCGCCGGATGAGAGGGTGGAGACACCGGATTGCCCGATCATCGTGCGGATATTCTGCGCGAAGATTTCCCACTGATCGCTCGCGCTCTTGCCGTCGAGCGAATCGAGCGGCAGCGACTGATCGAGCGCCTTCTGCGCCTCCTGCTGCGCGTTAGTGAGGAGGGCGACGGTGTCCGGCTCGGTGTAAAGATTCTTGCGGAGGTTATCGTACGCGGCCTTGACGATCTTCAGTTCCGCCTCGGCATCAGGCGTCGTGGCGCCGCTCCGTGGTGCGGCCGGCAAGGCGAGAAAGAGCGAGCAGGTAAAAACAAGGACGAGCGCGAGCCGCGCGCGTGCATGCACCGGAGCAGACATTGAACGATCACCCTTTCTCGCGGTCGAGCCGATGGCAGCGGGTATGGGCATGAAAAAAGACGGATCGGGAGCGGTCATCGGCTCCGGGTATGTGGCAGGTGGGTGCGGCATCCTGTTATCCGTTCGACCGTCACCGCCAACCATTCCCGATCTCGTCTCTGGGCAGTATCGCCCGCTTCCCTGAGTTTAACCTGAATCCGCCCTAAAGATTCGCTGAAAAACGCGGCGAGGCGACCGTTGGCGACGTGCCACGTAGCAAGGACGCGTGCCGCGCACATTTCGTTGCATCGGAACGCAAACGCGCTGCCCTCCCGTCTGTAGGGGCAGTGCTCGAACCGCCCTCCCCGACCTACCAATCATCCCCTCAACCCGCAAACCGCCTTCCCCGCATCGGCATCTTTCACGAATGCCTCGCGATCACGAATGATCTGCAAAGGGCGATTCGAGCACCACCCGATCAAGCGGTCGGCGCCGAAGACGCCGGGGTGGGTGCCAGTCAGACTACGAGAGGCAATTCAGATGCTTCACCCCGCGCCTCGTTCACAACGCGCAAGGTTGGATCGGTTTCTATCCGCAGTTGCTCGTTCGCGTTGAGCAGTTCGATGCCATACAGGGTTCCGTCCGGGGCGAGGTCAATATTCACCTGATCGCTCACATGAATCGTTTCTACCTGCGCCGTTTTCTCCTGGAATACGAGATAGGCGATATTGTAACGCGGATCATAGGTGAGTTTTATCCCAGCCTCTTCTCAAAAAAACTTGACGATCACGGTAATCACGAGCCATCCATCTTCTTCGACCGCGAATGCCTCGATTTGCTTTGTCGCATCGTACCTGCCTCGCCACTGACCGTCAAAACGAAGTTCCGCCGGAATCCCGTGCGACCGACTTTGGCCGGGAACGATTCACCTCCTTGAACGGTGGCGATCACCTCCACCGCGTTCGTGCCACGTTCGTCCAAGCGACCTATTGCGTGCGGATGCAGGCGCACGTCGGTCATTCGACGCTCGCTGCGTTCATCATACGTATCATCGGGCAACCGCCGTCAAGCGGTCGGCGCTAAAGACGCCGGGGTGGGTGCTGTGCAGCATCAGTTCGGCGGTGCGCTCGGCGGTGGCGGGGCCGATGCCCATGCCGCCGCCGGTGAAGCCGACGGCGAAGTAGACATTCGGCATGTCCGGCAGCCGACCGACGAGGGGCATCTCGTCCGCCGTGAAGCCCATGATGCCGCTCCAGCGGTGCTCAATGGGCAGGCCGTTCAGTTCCGGGAAGTATTTGTGTAGAAACGATTCGAGGCCTGCCTGCAAGTGCGGCGTCGTTTCAGAGTCGTTGTAGCCGACTTCCTCCTCGGCGAAACGGTTGCGCCAGCCGCCGATGATGAAGCGGCCATCGGGCAGTTGCCGGAAGTACTCGTACCCCCACTCGCAGCCCATCGTCCGCTCCATGAAGCGCGTCGTCGGCGCGGTCGCGAGCATCTGGCCGCGCGTCGGAAAGACCTTGTCCGCGAAATACGGGTGCAGCGTGCGCGAGTACGCGTTCGTGCAGAGGCAGACCATCGGCGCGCGGACGGTCGCCCGCTGGCCATGCACCGTGACGATGCCGCCCTCTTGTTCGATCTTCCGCACTGCGCAGTTCGGGATCACTGTCGCGCCGCTGTGCGCCATCACCTGCGTCGTCAGCCAATATGATTGCGTGGCGATATCGCCATCCTGCGCGATCGCGCCGAAGAAGCCGCGCCCGGTCGGGTCCTTGTCATACCACTCGACATCGTAGCCGTCCGCGATCAGGGCGCGCGCTGAGGCTTCCAGTTCCTTCGCTTCGGCGGCATCCCAGGCGAGGGTCAGGCTCCCCGGCTGCTCATACCAGACGCCGTACGCGTCGAGGAACCCCTTGACGATCTCGCGGTTGCGGAAGCCGAGGTCGCGCGCCTCCTTGACCGCCGCGCGGCCAATCGTCTCGACGGCGGTGTGGTAGCCCGTCTTGTGGTGGACGGTGATGTGCCCCGCGTTCCGCCCGGACGCGCCGAGCGCGACATCCCGCGCTTCCAGCACGATGACGGATTTCCCCGCCTGCCCGAGGAAGTGCGCGAGCGTGCTACCGACGATCCCCGCGCCGATGATGCAGACATCCGCCTCCTCGTGTCGGTGCGGCAGCGCGGGCCAGATGGATGTGTCCTGCCAGATCGAAACGGTACTCATCGCGCTTCCTTCCCATGCATGGTGAACTCGCATCGCACAGGACCGTTCACGAATTCCACGCCAAGACATTCGTAAGGGCAGTGCTCGAACCGCCCGCGCCCAGATTGCCTGCGCCGTCGCTCGTAAGCGCACATCTCTCGCGGCAGGGAGGGCGGTTCGAGCACCGCCCCTACGCACGGCGTCATGCGTTGCATCTTTCCAGTGCAGTGTACATCGTCGGTTTCGGATGCGTCGAGCATCTGCGACAATGGCTACTCGTTACTCGCTACTTGCGATAAAGGAGCATCCCGTGGCACGTTTACGCGTTGGAGTGATCGGCTGCGGGACGGTGGCGCAGATTATGTGGCTGCCGAACCTGCGCGAACTGGACGAGCACTTTGAAGTGGCGGCGATCAGCGATCTGTCGCCGGGGCTGTTGCAGTCCGTCGGCGACTATTTCGGCATCGCCGGGCGCTTTCAGGATTACCGCGACCTCATCGCGCAGGACCTTGACATGGTGATCGTCCTCACCGCCGGGTCGCACGCGGCGCCTGCCATTGCGGCAATGGAAGCGGGCAAGCACGTCATCGTCGAGAAGCCGATGTGCTTCACGCTGCGCGAGGCGGATGAAATGATCGCCACGGCGGAGCGCACCGGCACACAGATGATGGTCTCGTACATGAAGCGATACGACCCCGGCTACCGCTACGGCCGCACGGCGGTGCAGGCGATGGACAACCTACGCTACGTGCAGATCAACGTCCTCCACCCCGACCCCGACCTCTACTACGCCCATCACCGCATCAAGCGGTTCCGCGACATCCCACCAGACACTCTTGCTGCGCTCTCGGCGGAGGATGATCGGCTGACCGTCGAGGCAATCGGGGATGTATCACCGCTCATGCGACACCTTTATCGCGATATCATCCTTGGCAGTATGAGCCACGATACAAACGCGTTGCGGGGTATCCTCGGCCGCCCCAACCGAGCACTTTTCACGACGATCTGGCCGGACGACACGATCCACCCGACGGTGACGACCGTCCTCGCCTACGACAACGGCCCGCGCGTCGTATTGACGTGGTCGTACCTGTCGGCGCTACGCGATTACTTCGAGGAGTTGGCGTTTATCGGCGAGGCGGGGCGCGTGCGTATCCAGTTCCCTTCGCCCTGGCTCAAGCACTTCCCGACGCCGGTCGAGGTGCAGGGGATGGCGGACGGCGCGGAATGGCGCACGCGCGTCAATGTTTCCTACGCCGAGGCATTCAAGGAAGAAGCGCTCCATTTCCATCACTGCGTCACAACGGGCGAAACGCCGCTCACGGATGGCCCGGATGGCCGCGAGGATATCGCACTCTTGCAGCAGATCGTCGTTGCCGCGCACCCGCCCGGCCTGGGCGGCGAAGCGGCCCGATAGCGAAGGGAGAACCCGACACATGGCAGACCTGCCGAAGTATCACCTCCGCGCGCAGCAGGCGGACGCCCTGCTCGCTCCGGTCAACGCCTCGCTCCAGGAATTGGAGCGCCGCGTACGTCACTACCTCGACCGCGTCGCATTGGGTGCGCCCGACGCCGACGCCCTCGCGAAGGCGCACGGTGTGCTAGCAAACGCCTCGCGCGAGATTGGACAGGTGTTGGATGAGAGCAGGCGGATTCCGCACGGGTAACGCCCCCACCCCCAGCCCCTCCGCCCGCCATGCGGGGGTGGGGGCAAAGTGAGCACCACAGAACGCAGATTCCATGAAAGGAGCCATACCTATGACGGTAGCGAAGAAGCGCGTCCTCATCACAGGTGCGGCGGGCAACATTGGCAGCTCGCTCGCGGAGCAACTGAAGGAGCGCTACGATTTGCGCCTCCAGTACCACCACACGATCCCGGACAAGCAGCCGGTGGAGGATTACGTCGCCGCCGACATCGCGGACTACGACGCGATTGCCCCGGCACTCGAGGGGATGGACGCGGTCGTCCACCTGGCGGCGGATTCGAGCACGCAGGCGACGTGGGAGAGTGTGCGCGACGGCAACATCATCGGCGCATACAACATCATCGAGGCGGCACGGCGGGCGGGGGTGCGCAAGGTCGTTTTCGCCTCCACGAACCATGTGATGGGCATGTACGACCGCGACCGGCAGTGGCCGATCTATGCTAGTCAACCCGTCCGCCCGGACTCGCTCTACGGCGTTTCTAAGGCCTTCGGCGAGGCGCTGGGGCGGTATTACAGCGATCAGTACGGCCTTTCGGTGATCTGCCTGCGCATCGGCTGGTTTCTGCCGGAGCCGCACAACGAGATCGCCCACTGGATGTGGCTCTCCCCGCGCGACGGCGCGCAGGTGACGTGGCGCGCGATTGAGAGCGACTTGATGTTCGGCATCTTCTACGCCATCTCCGCGAACAGCGCCCGCCACTGGGACATCACCGATACGATGGAGAAACTCGGCTACCGCCCGGAGGACGATGCCCAGCGGTTTCTCGCCGAACGCAACGCCACGCGGTAATCATCGACGCCCAGCAATACCGCACATTCGCGTGTGATTAGTTCCCGAAATCATGTTCCAATATATCGGGAAATTTAGAAGCGGTGCATCGTTGACGAATGGCGTCGAAACCGCGAGCGTATCCGCAGCGTCAAGTGGTTGTGTGATTGTCGTTGGGACACAGATTACGTAAGGAGGAAGATTGTCATGAATGACCTGGCAATGTGTCCCACCATGGAACCGAGCGCGGATCGTGCCTCTCACGCACCACTGAGCCGTCGCCATTTTCTCGCGCTTGCGGGCAGCGGCGCGGTCGGCGCGATCCTCGCCGCCTGCGGTGGCAGCACGGCGACTGATACGCCGAAACCCGCCGCGCCAACGACGAGCGCGCCAACGGCCGCCGCCCCAGCCACCGGCGCACCGACGACAGCGGCCGCGTCGTCCGTCGCGACGACAGGTGGGGCGACGACCGCAGCAGGGAGCGCGACGACGGCAGCAACGACCGCCACCGGTTCTGCCGTGAGCGGCACACGGCCCGCCGCTTCGACCACAAGCGGCGCCACGACGACAGGAACGACCGCCGCAAGCGGGACAGGCGTCAGCGGCACGCGACCGGCTGGCTCCGCCGTGACGACAGGCTCGGTGACATCGGGTACGACAACAGCGTCCGGCTCCGTCACGACGGGCGCCGCCGGGCAAACACTGGTCATCGAGGCGTCGGAATACGCATTCAAGACATTGGGCAGTATTCCCGCCGGCGTGACGACCGTTCAGATGAAGAATCTGGGCAAAGAGAACCACGAGGCACAACTCGTCCGCCTCAACGATGGCGTGACGCCCGAGCAGTTCATCGCCGCGCTCCAACAAGCAGGCCAGGGCGAGCCGCCGCCGATCTTCACCTTCGAGGGCGGTCCGGCGGAGATCGTGGCGGGCAAGACCGCCGAGGTGATATTGAACTTCCAGCCGGGGCAGTACATGCTCTTCTGCCTCGTGCGCACGCCGGACGGCCAGCCACATGCCGCGAAGGGGATGGTCCTGCCGATCAAGGTGAATGCGGCGACCGGTTCCCCCGGCACACTCCCGACCGGAAAGGGAACGATCAACCTCGGAACCGCCAACGGCTTCGATCTGCCTGCGACCCTCCCGGCGGGCAAGAGTCAGTTCCGCGTGACGAACCAGGGGCAGACGCCACGGGCGTTTTTCCTCGGCGGCATCCCGGCTGATAAGACGATTGATGACATCAACGCTGAGTTGGCAAAGCCGGACGCCCCGCCACCGCCTTGGTTCACGCAGAATGGCGGCATGGACGGGCTGAAGCCGAACGGGTCGGGTGTTGTCACGCTCGATCTCACGCCCGGCAAATACGCGGCGGTGGATGTCGCGTTCGGCCCCGATAAGCCGTTCGCCAAGGTCTTCACGGTCGGCTAAAAGCCTGATGCGCATGTCAGTACACAGAGGGAGCGGCCTGCGGGCCGCTCCTTTCGCTTCGTTATCGCGCGATCCCGGTGTCCGAAGCTTGATGCGCGCTCCAGTCTGTCGCGATGCGCGATGCGCACACGTCCGATTCCCTGCCCCTGTACGTATTCATCAGGTACAATGCCGCAGCTTTGTCCAAAACTGCTCGAAGGGAGACTCGTGTACTCATACGCCCGTCCGCGCCGCGCGCTGATCGTGCTGGCGAAAGCGCCCGCCGCCGGGATGACGAAGACGCGACTGTGCCCGCACCTCACGCCGGAGGAAGCGGCCGCGTTCGCGGCGGCGTCGCTCGTGGATACACTGGCAGTGGCGCGGAGCATTGGCGGCTGCACGCTCCGGCTCGCGCACCCGCCGGGCGCGGAGGGGGCGCTCGCCGCGCTGCTCGGCGACGATCTGCCGCCCGCGTTTGCCGTGCCGCCCGGCGATGTCGGCGTGGCGATGTGTTACGCGATCAAGTGTGCGCTGGATCACGGCGCCACGCAGGTCGCGCTGATCGGCAGCGACCTCCCTTCCCTGCCGCCCGCGCACATTGCGCAGGCCTTTGCGCGGCTCGATGACGGGGCGGATGTCGTGCTCGGCCCGGCGGAGGATGGCGGCTATTACCTGATCGCCGCAACTGCCCCGCATCCCGCGCTCTTTGCCGGCATCGCCTGGAGCACCGACACCGTATACGCGCAGACGGCGGCGAAGGTCGCGTCGTCCGGTCTATCTCTTGCGACCATCCCGCCGTGGTACGATATTGATGGCATGGCGGACCTGCGCCGGTGCATGGACGACCTCGCCGCGCACCCGGACCATCCGGCCACCGCGACGCGAGCCTTCCTCACAACGATGGCAAACCGGCTAAACACATGAACCGCAAAGGACGCAGAGGTCTTCATGGTGTCGGAGACGATAGGAATTGCGCTCGTCGGCGCGGGGTGGGCGGGGAACCGGCACGCGATCGGGTATCGCGCGCTGGCGGATCGCGGGCGGATCGTCACCGTGGTGGATACGCGCCTCGCCGTGGCGCAGGAGCGCGCGCGGGAGTGGGGCGCGCCATTCGCCACCGACGACCTCGCCGCCGCGCTCGCCCGACCGGACGTACAGGCGGTGGACATTTGCCTGCCGCACACGCTCCACGCGCACACCGCCGAGGCGGCGCTCGCAGCGGGGAAGCATGTGCTGATCGAGAAGCCCTTCGCTACTGGTCTGGACGAAGCGGACACGATGATCGCGGTGGCGGCCCGCGCGCGGTGCATTCTGATGGTCGCCGAGAATGTCCGCTACGATGCGGTCTATTTGCGGATGACCGAGCTGATCTTTTCTGGTGCGATCGGCGCGCCCTTCCTCTGTCGCATCTGCCGCGACCATCACCTGCACGATTCGTTGCGTGCGCGGTCGTGGTTCCTCACCGACCCGACCGGCGGCATCATGTGGAGCGGCGGTATCCACGACATCGAGACGGTGCGGATGCTGATGGGCGACACACCGTTCCAGGAGGTCTACGCCACCGCCGCCCGCAAGACGCTCGTCGAGATGACGACCGACGACACGAGCGTCGGCCTTTTCCGCATGGCGGGGGGCGGCGTCGCGGTCCTTTCCGAGAGCTTCTCCACCCACGCACCGCACGGCGAGCGCATCCGCGTCGAGGTCTTCGGCCCGGACGGCTCCCTAATGACCGATGGCGACGGCACGCTAACGATCATCACGCCGGACGGCACGCGCATAGAGCAAGTACCACAGGAAGACACCTTCACAGCGGAAATCCGCCACTTCCTCGACTGCATCCACGCCGGGGACGAACCGGCCACTGCCGCGTGGGCGATGCGCCCCGGCCTCGCCGCGATCCTCGCCGCGCAGGCCAGCATGGCCGTCGGCGCACCCGTCGCCCCCGAACCGTCCCGCTTCTAACAACACAGCGTGAAGCCGTTACGTTTGTTGCGTTTGCGCGCTACAATGCAATGATCGCAGGAGGATTCACGACCATGGCAACGTCCACACTCGCACCGAAAACTGTCACCCCGGAGGAGCATGAGCGCTACGTACGGACGATGGCGCTGCTCGCCGAACCGGGCGCCAAACTGACCAATGCCGAGGGCGAATCGGTCGAGATACCGGAACACATCCGCCCGATGATCCGGCAACGTGTGTAGTGTTGGATGCAAATGCCCTCTTCCCGATCGCACTCTGCGATAACGCTCATGCGAATGGCAAGAGCGGGAATGTACGAGCCGTACTGGAGCGAGACAATCCTCGACGAGATGGAGCGCAATCTCGTCAAGCACGACCGTGCGACGTGGGAGAAGGCGCGACGCCGCCGCATGAACATGCAAGGAACCTTCCCGAACGCGGTGGTGCATGGGTATGGCGTGCGGATCGCGGAAATGACCAACGATCCGAAGGATCGCCACATCCTTGCAGCGGCTGTCCAGAGTAGAGCGACGGTCATCGTGACTCATAATCGTCGCCACTCCCCCGCCCACGCACTTGCGCCCTATCGTATCGAGGCGCAGTCCGCCGATACATTCCTCCATTCTCTCTTTCGGTCTGATCCCGATACGGTGGCGCGGATCATCACCGAGCAAGCGGAACGATTGCGAAATCCTCCCCAGTCGGTCGAGCAGGTACTGAACAACCTGTCGCTCGAAGCGCCGACGTTCGTAAACGCGCTTCGGGAATGGATGCGCGCACGATGATCCACACCCGCTTGTGCGACCTGCTCGGCATCGCCCATCCGATCATCAATGCGCCGATGACGGGGACGGCGACCGCCGACCTCGCCGCAGCCGTCGCGAACGCGGGCGGTTTCGGGCTGATCGGCGGCAGCGGTGGCGATGCGGACTGGCTACGGGCGCAAATCCGTGCGACGCGCGAACGCACCGACCGGCCATTCGGCGTCGGCTTCATCTCCCTGTTCGCGGGCGTGGACGACCTCGTTCGGGTCGCATTAGAAGAGCGCGTCGTGGCGATTGCGCATTCGTTCGCGGATCCCGCACCGTATGTCGCGGCTGCGCATGAAGCGGGTGTCCTAATCATCGCGCAGGTGCAGAGCGTCGCACAGGCCGTCGCAGCGGCGCGGGCCGGGGTGGACGCGATCGCGGCGCAAGGGACTGAGGCGGGCGGCCATACCGGCACGCACAGCGCCACACTCCCTCTTGTGCCAGCCATCATTGATGCTGTTGGCGATCTTCCCGTGCCGGTTATCGCGGCGGGCGGCATTGCCGACGGGCGCGGCCTCGCGGCGGTGTTGATGCTCGGCGCGGCGGGAGTCTGGATGGGGACGCGCTTCATGGCAAGCCGCGAGTGGGCGGGGGATGCCTGGGGACAGACGCGCGTCGTCGCGGCCGGCACGGACGACACCGTCCTGACCCGCGCATTCGATCTCGCGATGGGCCATCCCTTCCCGGCGTCCTATCCCGCACGCGTCATCCGCAACGACTTCACCGATGCATGGCACGGCCGTGACGCCGCAGTCGTCGCCCGGAGCGGCGCATTGCGCGTCGCGATCCAGCGGGCGGAACGCGCGGGCAATGCCGACATCGCCGAGGTGATCGGCGGCAATGCCGTCGGCCTCGTCCACACCGTCGAACCGGCAGGCGACATCCTCCGCCGCATCGTCGCGGAGGCGGAAACAATCCTGCGCACGCGGCCCGCTGAGATCGTGCGGTAAGACGCACTTTTCCGGTAGCGCAGGCTTTCCAGCCTGCGGCCCTGATTGCATAATGGAACCCATGGAAGGCCACAGGCTGGAAAGCCTGCGCTACCGTTCCCGTTGCATCTCCCCGCACGCCGCCTGCTATACTCGGCGGACATTCGCGACCCAATGCAGCACAAAGGAGCAGAGCATGGCGGAAACGGCAACCGCAGCAAGGAAAATGAGCGCGACAGCGGCGGATGCGGCGATCATCACGCCCGCCGATCATCTCGGTTTCGAGCCGGGCGATGCCCGCAAACTCGCGCCGTGGTCGCGGATCGCGGCCTACTTCCAACTGCTCGGCACGCGCTCACCGCGTGTCCACACCGAAGTACTCGGCAACTCGACCGAGGGCAGGCCGTTCCTCCTTTCGATCGTCGCGAGCGAGGAAACGCACGCGCGGCTCGATCATTACCGCGATATTCAGGCCCACCTCGCCGACCCGCGCGGTATCAGTCCGCAGCAGATCGCCGGTTTTGTCGCCGAAGGGAAGACGATCGCACTCGTTACCTGCACAATCCACGCGACCGAGGTGGGCGCGACGCTAATGGCGATGGGCCTCGCGCACGACCTTGCGACGAACGACGACGAGACGACGCGGCAAATCCTCGACAATGTCATTCTGCTGCTCGTGCCGTCGCTCAACCCAGACGGCTGGGACCTCGTCGAGCAGTGGTACACGAAGACGCTCGGCACGCCATTCGAGGGGAGCGCGCCGCCGCAGCTCTACCAGACTTACACCGGGCACGATAACAACCGCGACTGGTTTATGCTGACGCAGGCCGAAAATCGCTTGGCGGTCGAGAAAATTCACAATGTCTGGCACCCGCAGATCGTCTACGACCTCCATCAGATGATGCAGGACGGCCCGCGCTATTTCGTGCCCCCGTTCATTGACCCGTACGACCCGAATGTGGACCCGATCCTGTCGCAGGAAATCAACGTCCTCGGTTCGACGATGGCGCAGGCGCTCGCGCAGCATGGCAAGACGGGCGTGACGACCAATGTCATCTTCGATGCCTTCTCCCCTTCCCGCGCCTACCAGCATTATCACGGCGGCGTGCGCATCCTTTCCGAGGCGGCAAGTTGCCGGATCGCCACGCCCGTGACAATTGCGAAGGAGGACCTGAAGGTCGGGCGCGGCTTCGAACCGCATCTGGCGACGTGGAACCACCCGAACCCGTGGCCCGGCGGCGAGTGGACGCTCGCCGACATCGTTTCCTACAACCGGATCAGCACCGACGCGCTCCTGCTCCACGCCGCGCGCTATCGGGATATGTGGCTCTCGAACTTCGCCGCGCTTTCGCGCCGCGCCGTCGAGCGCACCGGCCCACCGATTGCCTTCGTCGTTCCCGCTGGGCAGCGCGACCCGGTGACGACCGCCGAACTGCTGCGGGTCTTGCAGCGCGGCGGCGTCGAACTGGATCAGGCGAAGACGCGTTTCACGGCGGACGGCGTCACCTACCCCGCCGGTTCCGCCGTCATCTCGCTGGCCCAGCCATACGGCGCGTACGCGAAGACGCTCCTGGAAGCGCAGAAATACCCCGACCTCCGCCTCTATCCCGACGGCCCGCCGAAGCCACCGTACGACATCACCGCGCACTCCCTCCCCTTGCAGATGGGCGTCGAGGCGGTCGCGGTCGCCACGCCGTTCACGGCGGAACGCGCGCCCATCGTCGGCCTGATCGCGTCGCCGAAGGGGGCGGTGAAGGGGACGGGCACGGCGGGTATCATCATCGGCGCGGAAACGAACGCGAGCGTCAAACTCGTCAACGCCCTGCTCGCCGATGGGCTGGAAGTGAGCCGCACGAGCGGCCCCGTGCGCGGCGGCGGTGATGAATTCGCACCGGGCGCCTACGCCATTACGGCGACGGGCGACGTGTTGGAGCGAGTGCGGAATCGCTGCATCGAATACGGTGTCCGCGCGGCGGCAGTCGAGCGCGTGCCGACCTCGGCGCGGCGGCTGCGGCAGCCGAAAGTTGGGCTGTATCGCCCGTGGTGGTCGAACGCGATTGATGAGGGCTGGACGCGCTTCATTCTGGAAGAATACGGCTTCTTGTACGACACACTGCGGGACGGCGACATGCGGCAGGGTGACCTCCGGGGCCGCTGCACGTGCATCATCCTCCCCGCGATGTCCGCGAAGATGATTATGGAGGGCAACAGCCCGTCCGACTACCCACCGGAGTACACGGGCGGCATCGGCGAACTCGGCGCGGCGAACCTGCGGCGGTTTGTCGAGGCCGGGGGCACGCTGATCGCGCTGGACGGCGCGTGCGATGTGGCGGTGAAGCAGTGCTACCTACCCGTGACCAATGTACTGGAAGGCGTGACGGCGCAGGAGTTCTACTCGCCCGGCTCGATGGTGCGCATCCTGCTCGATCCGAACCACCCAATCGGCTACGGCTTCGAGCGAGAAAGCGTCGCGCTTTTCGTCAACAGCCCCGCCTTCGAGGTTCATGGCGGCGCATCGGCGGTAGCGCGCTATCCGATGAGCGACCCGCTCCTTTCCGGCTGGATGCTCGGCCCGGAGAAGATTCAGGGGCGCGCGGCAGTCGTGGAGGCGCCGGTCGCGCACGGCCGCGTCATCCTGATCGGCTTCCGCGCCCAGTTCCGCGCCCAGGCGCGCGGCACGTACCGCATCCTGTTCAACAGCATTTATGCGAGCACACTGCGGTAGGGGTGAGGTTCTCCCCTATCGCACTATCGTCAAACGCGTTTGAATACCGCGCATCCGCCGGGCGAGTCGCACGGTATCGCTCGTAATGATCGTCACGTCCTGCACGACTTCGGCCATCCGCCGATAATCGCCGCGACTGCGCGCATCGTGAAAATCGGCGTGGTAGGCGCGGAAACGCTCGCGATTCGCCCGCTGTCGCTCCCGCGTGTAGATCGTCTCGGCCTCGATTTTTCGCACAACAGTTGGCA
The DNA here is from genome assembly GCA_038231255.1 of Thermomicrobiales bacterium. Lineage (GTDB taxonomy): Bacteria > Chloroflexota > Chloroflexia > Thermomicrobiales > JALYUS01 > JALYUS01. The sequence continues at coordinate 73,335 of JBBRLR010000007.1, forward strand.
GCAGGGATGTCATTGCGTTTCTCCCCTCGTGATCTTGCACGACACATTCCGTTCCATCACGATACGAAATGGGTAGCGAAATCGCCGCGCAACTGGTAGAGTGGATTGTACACACGCCATTGGTCATAGTCCAATGCAGGACAAACATAAATGGGGCCAATCATGGTGCCGCATCTCATCGCCCTTGTGGAAGACGATCCGCACATCCTCAATCTCCTCGACGACCTGTTCAGCGAGGAAGGCTACCGCACGCTCACCATCTCCAAGGGTGTCGCCGCGTATGCGACCATCGCGCGCGAGCAGCCCGACGTCATTATCCTCGATCTCTGGCTGGAACAGCAGGGCGCCGGGTGGGCGATCTACGATCAACTCCGCGCGAATGACGCGACCACCGACATCCCCGTCATCATCTGCTCTGCCGACGTCGGCACCGTGCGCGCGCGTGCGCTGGACATCGCGGCATACGGTGATGCGGCGATCGAAAAACCCTTCGACATCGCAGCCTTGCTCGCGACGATCGCCAACTTGCTCCATCGTGCTACGGCGGTGCCAGCGTAGAGACGGACGTTCCTCACCCGTCCGCCGTCTCCTGCTGCCGCGCCGCGTCTATGTCGGCGGGTGAGGTGTCGCCGCGCAGGATCAGTTCGCGGATGACTGCGGCGTGGCGCTGGGCGTCGCTCTCCTGCTCCGCGTACTGCGCCATGAGCATCCCGTGTCCGGAATCACGCGCGCGGTCTGCGAGCCGATGCACGAGCGCCGCCTTCTCTTCCAATCCGCGTAGGGCCGCCCAGAGTGCCGCTTCGAGACGGAGCGATTGCTCAGAAAGTAGGCTGTCCGCCGAATACGCATGGCCAACGCGGCAGCGATAGCGCATCAGCGGCCCTTCCTGCATCTCCCACAGCACGCCGCCGCACTCCGGGCAGCCGAAGACCGAGGGCTTGCCGGGCTTGTCGCGGTCGCTGATCGCGCCCATGTCGAGTGCGGCGATTGCTGTTTCCTTCTCCATCGCGTCCGACACCGCATCTTCCTTTTCCTCCGCATCGCGCGCCGATTCGTGTACGAGCCGGGTGAGCAAGGGGCCAATCTCCGTCGCGGGCACGAGATACGTCGGATGGTCATAGCGCATCGCGCTCGTCGGCATACCGGGAAAGAGCGCGTCGTCCGGGTCCTGAACGACGCCGATGCCACCACGCGCATGGATCGTCGCGAGTCCCGCCGCTCCGTCGTTCAGCATGCCGGAAAGGACGACGCCGATCACGCGCGGCCCGTACACCTGCGCCGCCGAGCGGAAAAGCGGGTCCACGGCGGGTCGGTAGCGGTTTTCGCGCGGGCCGCGCACGACGCGCACGCGCCCCCGCTCGACGAGCAGGTGATAATCCGGCGGGGCGACATAGATGGCGCCATGCTCGATCCGGTCGCCGTCTTTTGGATGGATGGCGGGCAACGGCCCGGCATGTGAGAGGATGCGCGGCAACATACTTTCGCCATCCGGCGGGACGTGCAGTACAACGAATAGGGCCGCCGGCAGATCGCGCGGCAACGCCCGTACCACGTCCATCAGCGCCTCCACCCCACCCGCAGACGCGCCGATGACGACGATATCATGTCCTGGCATCGCGATCCTTTCTTGCGGGGCGGGTAGCGTAGGCTTCAGCCTGCGTCCCTGTGTCACGTAGCAGGCTGGAAAGCCCACGCTACCGACAGGTGCGATGCATCGCACCATCGGTATTTGTCACACGAACCGTGCCATGAGCGAGCGGGTCGGTAGGAAACCTCACCCCCGGCTCATCTCACTGCCCAAAGGGCACCCGCGATGGAGAGGGGTCGGGGGTGAGACTCCCAAGCCGAGCAGCAATACTGCTATACATCAAAACTTGTGCTAATGATATATACTGCGTATGTTCTATGAGGAATGTGATGGATTGTGATACTGTCGTACTACTTTTGTTCGACATGATTGCATCGGCAAGCGCGCAACGCGCCAGAAAACGGAAGACAATGGCGGACACCCACCTCTTCGCGCAACTCGTCGTCGTCGGTTCATCGGCGGGGGGGATCGAGGCGCTCTCGACGCTCGTCGGTTCGCTGCCCGCCGACTTCGCCGCCCCGCTCGTCATCGCCCAGCATATTGACCCCGCGCGCCCGAGCCATCTCGGCGAAATCCTCGGCCGGCGCGGTAAATTACCAGTCCGCACGGTGGAAGAGGAGACGCTGATGGAGCCGGGCATCGTGTATGTCGTCCCGGCGAATCGGCAGGTAGAAATCACCGACGGCCATGTGCGCCTGCGTACAGACAATGCGACCGGTCCGCGCCCCTCGGTGGACCTGCTACTGTCGAGCGCGGCGCAGGCGTACGGCGAGCGGTTGGTGGCCGTCATCCTCACCGGCAGCGGCTCGGACGGCGCGGCGGGCGCGCGCGAGGTAAGCGCGGCGGGCGGCACGGTGATCATCCAGAACCCGGAGACCGCCTCCTACCCCAGCATGCCGCAATCGCTCGCGCCGACGATAGTGGACATCGTCGCGGACATCGAGCACATCGGCCCGATCCTGCACGACCTCGTGAGCGGCGCCCGCGTCGTCGTCCGGCCGACGGAGGAGCGGGCGCTTCGCGCCTTCCTCGAACAGCTCCGCGCGCGTAGCGGCATTGATTTCAATGGCTACAAGATGCCGACAATCATGCGGCGGCTGCAACGGCGGATGCTCGCGACCAACGCCGTGCGGCTGGCGGACTATATCCGCTTCATCGGCAACAACCCGGACGAATATCAGCGGCTGATCAGCAGTTTTCTGATCAAAGTGACCGAGTTCTTCCGCGACGCTGATCTCTTCGCCCACTTGCGCGACCATACCCTGCCACGACTGATCGCCGATGCGCGCCTCAACGACAACGAGTTGCGCCTCTGGTCGGCGGGCTGCGCGACGGGCGAGGAGCCATACTCGCTGGCGATCCTCCTTTCGGACCTGCTCGGTGACGAACTGGCGCAGTTCAACGTACGCATTTTCGCCACCGATCTCGACAACGAGGCGATCAATTTCGCCCGGCGCGGCATCTATCCGGCGGCGGCGCTCGTCAATCTGCCGCCGGAGATGGTCGAGCGCTACTTCACACGGCTGAACGGCGATTTCGAGGTGAAGAAGCAAATCCGCGCCCTGACGATCTTCGGCCAGCATGACCTCGGCCAGCGCGCGCCCTTTCCGCGCATTGACCTCGAACTTTGCCGCAATGTCCTGATCTACTTTACGCCGCAACTCCAGGAGCGCGCGCTCCAACTCTTCACCTTCTCGCTGCGCGACGGCGGCTACCTCGTGCTCGGCAAATCCGAGACGACCAACCCACTTGCGGACTACTTCGTTATGGAAGACGCGCATCTGAAGATCTACCGCCGCCAGGGCGAGCGCACCCTTTTTCCGCCCTCCCGCTATCGGGATATGCCCGCAACACCGCCGCTGCGCCTCGTCGGTGGCACGCGCGCGGCGGTCGACGGCGAGCAGAGCCGTGTCCAGCGTGACACGCAACGCTCCCGCATCGCACGTGAGAAGTTCGAGGAGTTGCTGCTCGGCCTGCCGCTCGGCGTCGTCGTCGTGGACCGGCGGTACGACATCCAGGCGATCAACGGCGCGGCGCGGCGGATGTTCGGCGTCCACAGCGCGGCGATCGGCGAAGATTTCCTGCATCTCGCGCAGACGGTGCCGCCCGCCCCCCTGCGGACGGCGATTGATGCCGCCTTCCGGGGCGAAGCGCCCGTAACGGCCGAGGAGATCGCCGCGACCGAGATCGCGACGGGCGCCATGCGCTATTTCGAGATTGCCTGCTACCCGCAAAAGGTCGGCAATGGCACGGAAGCGGTTGATTCCGCGCTCGTCACCGTGCAGGACACGACCGAGCGCGTGCAGGAACGGCGCGCCCTCGAAGAATCGCTCGCCCACCAGCGCGCCGAGTCGGAGCGGGCGACGACGCTGATGAAACGGCTAGCGGAAGCGAACCGGCAATTGCTGGACGCGAACCAGGAACTTGCCAACGGCAATGCGGAGTTGCGGGGCGCGAACGAGGAGTTCCTCGTCGTCAATGAAGAGGCGCAAGCCGCGACCGAGGAGATCGAGACCCTCAACGAAGAGTTGCAGGCGACGAATGAGGAACTGGAAACCCTCAACGAGGAGTTGCAGGCGACCGTCGAGGAGTTGAACACCACCAACGACGACATGGAGGCGCGGACGACCGAGTTGCAGGAAATCGCCGTCTCGCTCGAACTCCAGCGGCGAGCGAGCGAGGGCGAGCGGGAGCGAATGGCGGCGATCCTCGGCAGCATCGGCGACGCCGTGCTCGTCGTCGGCCACGACGGCAAACGCGTGATGGCGAACGACCGCTATACCGAGATGTTCGGTAGCCCGGACGACCCGTTCGTGGCGGAGGACGAGGATGGCCAACCGCTCCCGCCCGATCAAACGCCCCAGCAGCGCGTGGCGAGTGGCGAATCGTTCGCCGCACAGTTCACGATCACCGCACCGGACGGCAGCCGTCGCTGGTTCGAGGCGACTGGGCGCCCTGTGTCGCAGGACACACAGCAGATCGGTGTGCTCGTCATCCGGGACATCACGGAGCGCAGTCTGCGCCGGATGCAGGACGAGTTCATGGCCGTCGCCAGCCACGAACTACGCACGCCCCTCACCGGGTTGAGCGGCTACCTGCAAATGCTCCTGCGTCTGTACGACGCCGACGAAAACACCGCAGAGCGGCCTCGCCGCTACGCCACGCTCGCACTCGGCCAGTCGCAACGACTGCTCGCACTGATCAACGAACTGCTCGATGTCGCCCGGTTGCAGAACAACCAACTGACGCTCGTGCAGACGCCGATAGACCTCGTCACGGTCGTCCAACGGGCAGTCGAAACCGCGCAACTGCTGACGCAGACGCAAACCATTGGGGTGGACATCGCCGATGATCCCGTCACCCTCAATGGTGACGACCGGCGATTGGAGCAGGTGATCCTCAACCTGCTGACCAACGCGATCGGTCACGCGGCAGGGTCGGCGTGCATTGACGTGCGGCTACGCGTCGCCGACGGCCAGGCAGCGCTCGATGTGCAGGACTACGGCCCCGGCATCGCACCCACCGACCTGACGAACATCTTCTCGCGCTTTTATCGCGCCGAACGCGCCGGACAATCGCCCAGCGGCGGCCTCGGCCTCGGCCTCTACATCGCCCGCGAAATCGTCGTCGCCCACGGCGGCACGCTCGATGTCCGCTCCACCCTCGGCGAGGGCACGACCTTCACAGTGTGGCTGCCGCTTGGGGAGCCCTAGGCCCCTACCTGCCCAGGGGGCACCCCTTCCCAATAAGGGAAGGGGTGCCTCATCGAAATGCTCTGTCTTGCCGCAAAGCGCCCGGATTTTGCCGCGACTCCGCTCCCCCTTTCCCTTCGAGGGAAGGGGGTTGGGGGGTTAGGACTTCCCCTTCCCTATACGCTCCAGCATCTCTTCGATGTGGACGATTTTGACGCGCGGCCGGCCCTGGGCTTCACCTTGTGCGATCTCATATTTTTCGAGTTCCAGCCAGTCGGCCATCGTCACGTAGCGGACGCTCCGCGCGCGCAGCAGGGCATCCACCGCCTCCGGGTTGTTCTCCACGGCGCGCGGCAGGTTCGGGGCGTCTTCGAGGAGCGACTTGACCGTCTCGACCGAGTCCGCCTTGTTTGTGCCGATCAGGCCGCTCGGGCCGCGCTTAATCCAGCCGGTTACGTACTCGCCGGGGAGCGCCGCGCCATCCGCCGTCATCACGCGACCGGTGCGATGAGGCACGACTTGCGCGCGTACGTCGAAGGGCACGTCGGCGAGCGGCACGCCCTTGTAGCCGACCGAGCGCAGCACCATCTGCACATCGAGCGTTTCGTATTCGCCCGTACCAACGGCGCGCTGCTGCTCGTCGAGCCGATTGCGCTCGATCACCAGCCCCTCGACACAGTCGGCGCCGACGATCTCGACCGGGGAAACGAGGAAGCGGAGATGGATGCGGCGCGGCTTGCCTTCGGACGGCTTCGCGGCGAAAGCGCGCAACACCTCGATGTTCCGCTGCGCGACGCGCTGCCCGGCGAGCGCCGCTTCGCTGACCGGATCGAGCGCGATCTCCTCTGGCTTGACGATTATGTCCGCGTTCGCCAACTCGCCGAGTTCGCCCAGTTCTTTGGTCGTGAACTTTGCCTGCACCGGCCCGCGCCGCCCGATCATATAGATGTCCGTCACCGGGCTATGCGCGAGGACGGCCAGCGCGTGATCGGCGATGTCCGTCTCGCCCAGTTCGTCCGTCGTCTTGGCGAGGATGCGCGTCACGTCCACCGCGACATTGCCGACGCCGACAACCGCCACGCCGCGGGCGTGCAGGCTCATCTCGCGCACGGCGGCATCCGGGTGGCCGTTGTACCATGCAACGAATTCCGTGGCAGAGATGCTCCCCGCGAGGTTTTCGCCCGCGATGCCGAGGTTGCGATCGCTCGACGCGCCGACCGCGTAGATAACTGCGTCGTAGAGGCGGCGGAAATCCGCATGTGTCAGGTCCTGCCCGAATTCGACATGACCGAAGAAGCGAACGCGCGGGTCCATGAGAGTCCGCTCGAAGATCGTAATGACAGACTTGATTTTGTAATGGTCGGGCGCGACACCATAGCGCACCAAGCCGTACGGCGCGGGCAGCCGGTCGAACACATCTACGCTGACAGGGATCGCGTTCTGTTTAATCAACGCCTCGGCAGCGTACAGCCCGGCGGGGCCGGAGCCAATTACCGCCACGCGCAACGGTTGGTCGGTCGTCATGTGTACCTCATCGTTCCGTGTTCCCCTCGCACGGTGTGCCGCATCGCACAGAGCCGCGCGCGGGAAAAGAGAATCGTCCGTTTCCGCGCAGTATATATCATTAGGGGCCGGGAGTTAGGTTCCCCTCCGGCACGCACCCCGATGAAGAACGGATGTACGCAAACCCCTTGACAGATCAGAACGGGCGTACTATCATTGTGTCCGTACAGGAGAACATCGGTTCTTGTATCGAGGAGGCTGGTCGTGACGATTGCATTACTCCCCCACCGCGCATATCGCTTTCGCCAGTTGATCCATCTTCGTGATGTCGTCGCTCGTCTGTCAGTACGGAACGCGGAGCTGCAGCCGACCGTCAATGCTGGTCGCTGGGCGACACTTCCTGATGAGTATACCGGGCCGTGGAGGTGTCCGCTCGACACTCGTCTGCCTGCGATCACGACATCGGGCATGACCATGCCGATTGCGTGCGGGACGAATGGCGGCGTCTTGCATCTCGCCGGTACATGGCGCGGTCACGTTACCTTCGAAGGAAGCACAGACGGTTTGGTCTGGCATTCCACCGCTTTATGCTCCCTCGCCAGCGGCGCAATCGAAGGCGAAGCCGATTGCCCCGGTCTATGGCGCACGCTCCCCGGTCGGCAGATCGCCCATCTCCGCCTTCGTATTACCGACCTGTCGCATGGCGCACTCCTCATCTCCATCACTCCCGCCCCCCCTGCCTTCCAGATCGCACGGCGTTCCCTCGATTCCGCTGCGTAAAAAATTCAAAGCAACAACGACACGAGCAGGCCGGGAAGCCTGCTCGCGTCGTTCAAATGCCATTTCCTGATCGCAGGGAGCGGCAAAGGCCGATAGCCGACTGGTGAGCGTTTTTGCGTTTCAGTGATATATTAGATGGGAGGCCATCACAGAACCGCGCGCTGTACGTTCTTATCGCTAAGAAACGTGGCGCGGGGCGAACAGCGACAAGAGAGACGCATGCTGACTGTGGACGCTGAGATCGAGACGGGACGGACATTGCGCGAGATGTTAGCTCTCGAAGCGGCGCTACTGGACCTCGGCGCGGCGGACGAGATCGCGGCGGTCGCACAGACGATTGCCGACAGCACGCGGCGATTCGTGAACGCCGTGCTCGTCACGATCACCGTACCATCGCCCGATGGAGTAGGATCCCTCGTGATCGCCAGCGGTGGCATGGTCGGCGGTGACACGGACGAAGTGGGCGTGGATCAACTGCCCGTCCTCCTCTTCTCGCTGCACACCGAGCGACACGACGACGGAACACTACCCCTGCTGCGCATGCATGGCGACCTTGCGCCTATCGGCATCGCTGGGACGGCGATGTTGAAACGCTTCGCCCCCCATGCACGCCTCGCACTCGCACGGGCGCATCGCTTCGCGGCCATCAAAAACCTCGCCTACTCAGACCCACTAACTGGGCTTGCCAATGCCCGTGGCCTGCAGGCCGCCCTCGACCGGGCGGCGGTGGCCGCGAACGCGAATGGCCGACCGCTCGCGCTGCTCATCATTGATCTCGACGATTTCCGCCGCTATAACACGCTCTGGGGCCACCTTGTCGGGGATGCCGCTCTGCAAGCCTTCGCTCGCGCGATCCGGGGCGCGACGCGGAGCAGGGATTTCGTCGCCCGCGTCGGTGGCGAGGAATTCGCCGTTTTGCTCCCCGACTCGGACGAAACGGAGGCGCGCGCCGTCGCCTCCCTGATCCACGAGGCGATTGTGCGCGGCAGCGGCGGCTTGCCAAGCCCTTTCACCGCCAGCATCGGCATCGGCCTGTTTCCAAACGATGTGCCGGACGCCTTCAGCCTGTATGCCGTCGCGGACACAGCGATGACGATGGCGAAACGGGCCGGGAAGAACCGCACGTTCCTGTTCGAACCGATCGGATAACCATCGGCGGAGTGCGCGGCGATCACGTCCCCGCGCGAAAACGGGCGTCGCCGATGGCTTTCTTTGGGCAGATCGCCTTCCCATCGTCACAAAAGCCAGGGGTGTTTCGTTCAGCATTGTGAGGAGTGCGTATAAACGGGAGAATGACACGCTTTCGCAGGGTATGACGGTACCGACGCGCACCGTACGATGGGGAAGCGGCAGGAAGGGAATGCACCGTGACCGAGATGGCGACCATAACGAGGGCGACGAAAATGACACTCGTTGACGAACTGGTGGATAGTGAGCAAATCCCGCTGCGGGACCAGTTATCCCAGGACATCGCCCGGGTGACATGGGGCGGCGCACGCCAGTTCGCCGCCTCTCTCACCCCGTTCGGGCTAACGCTTCAGCAATATTTCACCCTGGTCGCGATCAATCGCGTCGGTGAATGCACGATGGGCATGCTCGCCGGCCAGACGCACCACTCGCTCGGTACGATGACCGGGATCGTGGACCGTCTCGTTCGGCAGGGACTGGTGACGCGGCGCTCCCACGCGACGGATCGGCGCATCGTCCTCGTCCAGCTGACACCCAGCGGCATGGAAACCCTCGCGAACGTCGAGGACATGCGGCAGGGGCAACTGGACACCGCCCTAACGAAGATGGGCGAGCCGCAGGCGCGCAATCTGATCCGCCTGCTCGGCCAGTATCTCGCGGCGATGGAGATCAATACGACCGATGCGCTCTCCGGCCCCGGCGCATTCGCCTAAGCGGCACGCCGTCCGCTCGCGCTCATGACCCCTTTCCCCGTTTCTCCTCGGAGAGCAGGCATTTCTAGCCTGCTCTTTTGATTTACCCGCCGCGCTGTCCGACCCCTGTGGCATACCGCGCGCCGGACAGCGAAACGGGCGACCGGAATTTCCCAGTCGCCCGCTTCACTCACGTTTCTATTCCGCCGTGTACTACTTGAAGGTGGAGAAACTAATCTCCTTGGCGGTGATGAACTCCAGCAGCACGGGTGTGCCTTCCTGCGTCTTCTGGATACCGCGCTTGATCGCCGGGATGATCTCGTTAGGATCGGTAACGCGCTCGCCGTAGCCGCCGAACGCCTTGGCCATGTCCGCGTAGTTGCCGCTGATGTCGGTGCTACGGTACTTCTTCGTCGCGGCCTGCATGATTGGCAGCTCGATGGCCATCGAGAAGTTGTTCATCAACATGGACATGATCGGGATGCGCTCGCGCACCGCCGTCTCGAAGTCCATCCCCGTGAAGCCGATCGCCGCATCACCCCAGAAGTTGATGCAGAGTTTGTCGGGCCGCGCCAGTTTCGCGCCCATCGCGAGGCCGAGACCGTAGCCCAACTGCGTGGACTTGCCCCAACCGATGTACGAGAGCGGCGTTTCCGACACCCAGAAGGGCACGATCTGGTCGCGCGGGCTGCCCGCGTCGTGCGTGATGATCGTGTTCTTCACGTCCACCGTATGCAGCAAATCCCAGATCACGCGGTACGGCGAGATGGGTGTCTCGTCACTGGTCAGTTTCGGGTTCCATTCCGCCAGCCACTTTTCTCGACCGGAGGCGATCTGCTGCTTCAGGGCGTCGCCACGGCCGCGCGTCTTGCCGCCGAGCCGGTCGGAAACGGCGGCGATCAACGCATCCAGTGTCAGCGCCGCGTCCCCGATCAGTGCGTACTGCACGGGGACATCCTTGTTGATGTCCCCCGCGTCGAGCGTTGCATGGACGAACGTCTTGCCCGTTGGCATCGTCACACCGTAGTTCGTGCGCGCCAGCGAGCAGCCGATGCCGAAGATAACGTCGGCATTCTGGAGCGCGTCCCACGCGGGGCGAGGCATCGAACGGCCCGCGCACCCCAATGCGAGCGGGTGGTTCTCCGGGAAGGCGCTCTTGCCCTGGATCGTCGTCGTCACGGGCGCTTCGAGCAGCTCCGCCAATTGCTGCAACTGCGGCCACGCCTTGGCGTAGTGGACGCCCTGCCCGGCGTAGATCACCAACCGCTCCGCGCCGACGAGCACGCCCGCCGCCTCGTCCACCGCCTGCGGATCAGGCCCGGAGCGGAGCCGGGGTGTCGGCACGTAGGTGATCTCCCCCGGAAATTCCTCGGCCATCACATCGGTCGGAATCTCGACAAGTGTCGGGCGGGGACGGCCATTCTTCGCCTGGGTGAACGCGCGCCGCAGGGCATCGGGCACCACGCTGGCGAGCGTCACCTGTTCGGCGGATTTGGTGACGTGCTGGAAGTTCATCACGGCGCTGAAGTTCGGCGGCACATTGTTGAGGTGGCGCGGGAACCCGGCGGGCAGGACGACGATCGGCACCGAATCGGCGTACGCCTGTGCAACGCCGCCGAAGGCATTCTCGGTGCCCGGCCCATGCTGCATCGTGAAGACGCCAATCTGATCGCCAGAGGTCACGCGGCTCACCGCGTCGGCCATATGGAGGCCGGTGCGCTCCTGTCGGACGATGATCGTGCGAATATCCGCCTCGGCGGACGCCTCGATGATCGAGTTGACGGGATAGCCGATGAGGAACTGGACCCCCTCGCGCTTGAGAATCTCGGCGACGGCTGCGGATACCTTCATTGCGTGCTTCCCCTCGTAATGTTGCGGATGGCCTTCGGGACGATTATAGCCGCTTGTCCCGGCAATACCACCCGCATCCGCGCCGAATATTCACATACTGAACAGTCCCAGCGGCGAGCGATGGTAGAGCGACACAGAAAGGCTCCCCGCTGCTTGCCGGGGAGCCATGCAATCAGATGCAGTCAAACGTTACGGATCGACGACGACATGCGGCCCACTCGACCCATTCTTCACGATGTTGCCGGCGACGATAACATGCGCAGAAAGGCCGTTCGCATTCGTGGAGGTCGCAGTCGTGCTGACGAAAAGCGGGCTACCAGCGAGGCACCCGGTGCGTCCGCCGTCACCGCAGTAGGGGCTGACATCCGGCGAGTCCTGCTGCTGCTGCTGCCCGATCGGGACGCCATTCGCGCAGGTGTAGTATCCGGCGTTGCAGACATATGTTTCTGGCGCACCACCGATCTTGTGGTAGTAGCAGGTGTAGTCACCGATGTCGCACCCCATCACCTGAAAGGTGCGATCCGGGATCGCCGCGCCCACCGAACCGGCATTCGCGAATGCCATCACCACGAGCAACATACCGACAGCCATCGTCACGAGCGGGCGCACACCACGAACAATCATCCGTTTCTCCTTGTCATCTGAGACAGAACGCGATTCAACGCAGCATACACCACACGAGTATTGTTTGCAAAATCAGCGAGATGCGGAGGAATCTCGCTCTCGCCATGATGAAACACCCAAAGAATCCGGTAGCGTAGGCTTCGGCCTGCGTCCCCTTCTCGGTAGCACGGGCTTTCCAACCTGCGAGCCGGAGACGCAGGCCGAAGCCTACTTCAAATAGGGATTAGGTGTCGTTCGAGGCTATTCCACCTCATTGTTTTTCAGCTAAATAAGGTAGGCTCGGGGTACACCACGTCAGCCATGGCGCCCCCTCCCGGTAGCGTGCCATGGTCTCCGCAGGTCGACGGA
>JBBRLR010000008.1:0-82274 GCA_038231255.1 Thermomicrobiales bacterium
CGCTGTCGCGCGCCGTCTGATATTCGATGCCCGTGCCGACGACCGGCGCTTCCGGCCGCAGGAGCGGCACGGCCTGCCGCTGCATGTTCGCGCCCATCAAGGCGCGGTTCGCGTCATCGTGCTCAAGGAATGGGATGAGCGCCGTCGCCACCGAGACGACCTGCTTCGGCGAAACATCCATGTAGTCAATCCGGTCAATCACCTCGATCATGATGCGCGAGCCATGCCGGGCCGAAACGCGCTCGTCCGCGAAATGGTTGTTCTCATCGAGGATAGCGTTCGCCTGCGCGATCGTGAAATCCTCTTCCACATCGGCGGAAAGGTACTCGATCTCATCCGTGACAACGGGCTTGATCCGCACCGTCCGCAGGCCCGCCTTGGCGATCTTGTCCGCGAGCTTTTGATCCACGACCGTGCCGGTCGCGGCGATCTCCTTGCTCGTCGTCGGGTCCACGATGCGCTCCGCCAGCCGCTGGCCGACGAGGCGATCCGCGTCACGCTGCATATCGAGTAGCCGCAACACGCGGCGGTACGGTGTCTCGATGAAGCCGTACTGGTTGATGCGCCCGTACGTCGCGAGCGAGCCGATCAAACCGATGTTCGGGCCTTCCGGCGTCTCGATCGGGCAGATACGACCATAGTGCGAGTGATGCACGTCGCGCACATCGAACCCGGCGCGGTCGCGACTGAGGCCACCGGGGCCGAGCGCGGAAAGGCGCCGCTTATTGGTCAGTTCGGCCAGCGGGTTCGTCTGGTCCATGAACTGCGACAACTGCGACCCGCCGAAGAACTCGCGCACCGACGCCATCACCGGGCGGATATTGATCAGCGCGTTTGCTGTCGCCGTTTCCGGGTCCTGGATCGTCATGCGCTCCTTGACGACGCGCTCCATGCGCGCGAGGCCGGCGCGTACCTGCATCTGGATCAACTCGCCGACCGCACGGATGCGGCGGTTGCCGAGGTGATCAATGTCGTCCGGCTCGCCCTCGCCGTTGTTCAACGTGATCATCGTCGAGACGATCTTGATGATGTCCTCGTGCGTCAGGACGCGTGTATCGTTCGAGGCGTCTTCGCGGAGCCGCTTGTTCAGCTTGTACCGGCCAACCTTCGCCAAGTCATACCGACGTGCGTAGAAGAAGAGATTCTTCAGCAGGTTCTCGGCGTTCTCGCGCGTCGGTGGGTCGCCCGGTCGGATGCGCTTGTAGAGTTCCAGCAGCGCCTCATCGCGCCCCTTCTTCTCGTCCGTCGTCCCCTTCATTGGCTCCTTGTCGAGCGTCGCGGCGATGTAGCGATGCTGCTCGTTGGTGTCAATCTCCTTGAAGAGATCGAGCAACTGCTCGTCCGTGCCGTAGCCGAGGGCGCGAAGCAGGATCGTCACCGGCATGCGCCGCTTGCGATCCACCTTGACGGAGAGAATGTCCCGGTTGGAAGTCTCGAACTCCAGCCATGCGCCCCGGTTCGGGATCAATTTCGCCGCGAACAGGTGGCGACCCGTCGAGGGGTCCTCCGTCGCGGTGAAGTAGATGCCCGGCGAACGCACCAACTGGGAGACGACGACGCGCTCCGCGCCGTTGATGATGAACGTGCCGTCGCGCGTCATCATCGGGAAGTCGCCCATGAAAATCTCGGAGTCCTTGATTTCGCCCGTCTCCTTGATGAGCAGGCGCGTCTTGACGCGCAGTGGGACGGAATAGGTCATGTCCCGCTCGCGGCACTCCCCCTCGGTGTAGCGGGCCTCGCCGAACTCGAAGTCGAGGAACGAAAGCTCCATGCTCTTGCCCGTGAAATCGGTGATCGGTGAAATCTCCGCGAGCAGTTCCTTCATCCCTTCCTCAAGGAACCAGCGGAAGGAATCGAGTTGAATCTGGACGAGGTGCGGCACCTCCAGCACCGCCGGAATCTTGCCGAACGAGCGGCGAGCCGGATACGGGATCACACCCTGTGGGGAAGTTTGAACCTCAATCGCCATGCGTCTTTTCCCCCTTTGATGGAAACAGAACCCAAAACACACTTCAGGTGGCGGTCGTGCCGCGCGAGTGACACACGGCACACCGGTGAAGGCGCGACGCACGTCACCATTTCATAAACGGGCGTATCGTGATCCGGGGCAGAAAGGCCCAACAGACCAATGCCGTCTGTTTGTTAGAGACGAAAAGGAAGTGGAGAGACACCAGAAGGGCGAGGTTTCCCCCACCCTGAATCGTTCGTCTCGAATCGTTCGATGTCGCAAGCTACCTCGACCCTATGTCTGACGCCGATCGCACCGCCGCAGGCATCCGCAAACATGCAGTATACTACGATTTACCCCTTCGTCAATAGCCCCAGTGCATTGTGATCGTATATGTTCAGCGGCTATGCGTTTTGTCTATGACGTGGATATGCAATGGCTATGGCGGGGCGGGGGGTTAGGTTCCCCGCCCTCAATCCCGCAGCTTGTTCCCGCAGTTCGGGCAGAACTTTGGCGGGCCACCGTCTCCCGTCGCGGTCAGGCCGAAGCCGCAGTTGGGGCAGAACTTCGGCCCGGTCGCTGGCGCGGTACCGGCGGCAGCCACCGAGACGGCTGATTGTGCTGCCTGCGGGGGAATGCCACCCGCTGCCGGCTGTTCCTGTGGCTGTTGACGCATCGCGCTCGCAGCCTGACTGCCAAGACCGAATCCGATGCCCGCGCCGAATGCCGAGCCGCCTTCGCCGGGATTGTTCGCGGCGTCGCCGATCGCCTGTGCGGTGCGATACTTCATGTACTGATCGAGATTGCCCAATACGCCCATACTCGACCGCTCGTCAATCTTCGCCTGCACCTCCTCTGGAGGCGTGATCGCGCCGATCTGGAAGGTATCGAGTTGCAAACCATACGCCGCGAACTGGTCGGCGACTGCGGTCTTGGTCGCCAGCGCCAACTGCTCGTACATGACGGCCAGATCGAGGACGCTCTTCATCACCTGGCCCATCAGCACCGTCAGTTGCTGGACGATAATCGAGCGCAGATAGTTGCCGATCTCCTCCGCATGGAAGACGCCCTGCGTGCCGACAATCGTGTTGACGAACAATTGCGGGTCCACGACACGCATCGCATAGGTGCCGAACGATCGTAGTCGCACGACGCCGAGGTCGCTGTCCCGGTAGATGATTGGCTGCGGCGTCCCCCACTTCATGTCGAGGAACTCTTTGAGCGAGACATAGACGACCTCGGCGCGGAAGGGTGATTTGTGCCCGAACGGCAGGCTCAGAATGCCCGCGAGGATCGGGATGTTCTGCGTCGAGAGTGTGTGCCGCCCCGGCGGCAACGTGTCCAGCGCTTTGCCATCGCGGAAGAAGACCGCCACCTGGCTGTCGCGCACGATGCATTGCGAGCCGAGCCGAAACTCGCCGGAGCCGTATTCCGGCACCCGGTGGACGATCTCATTACTCCCCTGATCTACCCATTCGATAACATCTAAAATTGCCACGCGTGTCACTCCTTCGTCGCGAAGCAATGAGCAATGAGCAACGGGCAATG
This sequence comes from Thermomicrobiales bacterium, assembly GCA_038231255.1. Lineage (GTDB taxonomy): Bacteria > Chloroflexota > Chloroflexia > Thermomicrobiales > JALYUS01 > JALYUS01. The sequence goes on from JBBRLR010000008.1 coordinate 3,497, forward strand.
AGTGTTCACCGCTCGTATCGCTCGTGGGATCAGCCCTATTGCTGCCTGCCCGGAGGGGGCGCCTGCGGATGCGGCTGCCCACTCGCCTCATTACTCATTGCGCCTTGCTCATCGCTTTGTGTATCCCCCGTGCCGAGCGCCCCGCCTTCGTGGGCGCCCACGCGTGCCTTGAGGGCGGCGAGTTCGTCCATGCTCTGACCGGCGGGGAGAGCTTGCTGGCCGCCTTGCACGCGCGCCTTGATCTTCTGCAAATCGTCTTCCACTTCGAGGCCGCTGTCGAGTTCGGAGAACTGCGCGGCCATCGAATCGGACGCGAGGTCCTGTTCCGCGAGGGCCTTCGCCTCGTTGGAACGGATACGCCGCTCCATGCGATCCAGTTCCTCGCCCGGCTCCAGCGATTTCAGGCCGGACATCGTGCTGGAAACTTTCTGCACCGCCTCGGCCCGCCGCTGCCGCGCGATCAGCACGTCTCGGTTAGCGCGCGCCGATTCGTACTTCGCTTCGAGTTGCTGCAACTGGCCCTTCAGTTTGGTGACCATCTCCTCCTGCGATTGCAGGTTCGAGGCATACACCTCCGCATGCTCGGCGTTGTCGCGCTTGCGGCGGAGGGCTTCGCGGGCGAGGTCATCCTTGCCCTGCGTGACCGCGAGTTCCGCCTTGCGCTCCCATTCGGACGCATGCTTGGCGGACTGCTCGTAGTCCATTTGCAATTCTTTTTCCTGCGCGATCATCGCCGCGACCTGCCCGCGCGCCATGTGAATCTGGTCGTTCATTTCCCGGATCAACTGATCCAGCATCTTCGCGGGGTCTTCGGCGTGGTCAACCATGTCATTGACATTGGCGCGGATCAGCCGTGTCATCCGGTCGAGAATTCCCATCAGTCCTCGTCTCCTTCTCTATCATCCGGTAGCCGGGCGCCCTTTGGGCAGCTTCAGCCTGCATCCTCTGCAGGCGGTAGCCTTCGAGGGAAAGGACGCAGGCTGAAGCCTACGCTACCGAAATGTGCTCCACCCACCATTATCGCCCTGTTATTGCCGGTTGTCGCGGGTAGAACTCTACGTCGCTGCGATCCATCGTCCGACCGACAAGGGCCTGGCGGTCGCTGCCCCAATCACGGAAGGCGAGATACGCACCGTCCACCCCCGAATAGATGTAGGCGTTGACGCTACCCGTCCGCTCGCCCGCCGCGCCGGTGATCGTGCCCGCGCCGCTCTGCTGCTCGACGAGCGAATAGGTGATCCCGCCGTAGATGAGCGGCGTGACGGGCGGGACGCGCGTCCAGAAATCCACCTGCTCGGTCAGCGAAATCGGTCGCGACCCGTCGTCCGGCACGATCAGCCATTTGGTCATCTCGCCATCGCGCAGCAGGTAGTCCGTCCATGGCGTCGCGCCGTCCACGCGGGTGCGCGCGGCGACGAGCCAATCCTGCCCATCCGCCGTCACCGCGTCGTTGAGATTCAGGAAGGGCAGCGGCCCGGTTGTCGTCGTCGGCAGCATCGCGGGCGTTTTGACGACATCGAAGAGTTTGGTGTTCTGCGTCGGTTGGCCGGTCTGGAAGACATCGGCGCGCGCGTCGAACCGCGCCTGCAAATCCCGCACCGTGCTGTCGAGATCGGCGAGCGGTGCGTGGAGGTCGCCGCCGCTCTCGGCGACGCGCTCGATCGCCTCCACTTTCGCGCCGACCTCGTCCACGCCATCCGCGAGGGCGAGATCGAACCGGTAGAGTTGATCGAGCGCGCGCTCGTCCACCTGCACATTCTCCCGCAACCCGGCGTAGCCGTATGTCGCGGTGCGCACGCGGTCAATGAAGTGATTGAGCCGCCCGGCGGCCTGATCCACCGGCGCGAGTTGGTCGAGGCGGCGCGCGGCGAGCAAGGTCTGCTGTACGCGGGTCAACCGCGCGTGCTGCTCGGCGTAATCCTGCGCGAGCATCCGTCGGAGCGCACCGTCGGCATCGCGCCGTGCTTCTTTCTCGTGGTAACCGCGATAACCGGGAATCCGATCCAGCCTGCTCGGTCGGCGGGCGGGCGCGGCCCCTGGGTAGCGCGTTCGTGCATCAGTATCGGTCATATCATCCTCCGCTCGATCCATATCATAACAGGCCCCAGCAGAAGATACGACTGGCGGCGCGCGATGGTTCCACGGATAGTATCCCAATGTACGCAGTAGAGAGAGCGTCGCCGCGAAAGCGACCGCTGATCCTTAGGGCAGCGTGCGCCGACGCACCGAACGGACGGCGATACCGGGATTCGCAACGACTGCGGGCGCGAGGAAACTTGGCACAAGGAACCGATTGAACCGGACAACAGAATAAAGAGTGGACTTGGCCCAAGGAAGCGTCGGAAGGTCCGGCGTCAACCAAGGAGGGACTCAATCATGAAGTTGCGGATCGCAGCAGTCGCACTACTCGTCACACTCGTCGGAATGATCTTCGTCACACCGATCAGTGCGGCGCCACCGGTACCGGTACCGGTACAAGGTACGGTGCAGCACAATGGCGCTGGGGGACTTGTCGCGGCAACCGTCGGCGTCGTCGCCCAACTCCAGACCACGGGCAGCCAGGTCGGCCTGGTGAACCTGAGCAACTCGCTTAACAACCTGACCGCACTCAACAATGTGTTGAACCACAACAACGTCCCGATCACGGTACAGAACATCAACGTGCTGACTGGCGTACAGTCATTGCCCTGAACGATGCCCTGAACGCGCTGAATGTCCAGATCGGGCAAGTGGTGGGTGTCGCCGTCTTGAGCGGTGGCCAGATACTCGCCTTCGTCTCACCGCGTTGACGAATCGCCCGTAAGGGCGCAACACGAACACTACGCCAAGTCCAACGAGGCGAGGGGGATAACAGCCCCCTCGCTTCATGTTCGCCGCACCGCGCCCCGGCAGGATTGTGCCGACGACTCGTTGCGACCAGATTCTCCGCATCGGGCGATGACCCGAACCAAAATTCGTGGGGCGCGGCATACCCTCAGTCCTCAATCCTTTCTGTTACCGCAGGCAACTCGATCGTGAAGGTCGTGCCGACACCGACTTCGCTGACGAAATCAATCGTGCCACCCTGCAACTCGACGAGACGCCTGGTCAGGGCGAGGCCGAGGCCGGTGCCATTATAGCGGCGCGACAGCGAGCCATCTATCTGCCGGAATGCCTCGAAGACCTTCGGCGCGTCCTCCGCGCCGATGCCAATGCCGGTATCCGTGATGCGGATGCGCACGGCGTCCGCATCGCTGTCCGCCTCTACCGTGATGCGGCCACCTTCGGGCGTGAACTTATTCGCATTCGAAAGGACATTGAGGACGATCTGCCGGAAGCGTGACCGATCCGCATAAATTGGGGGCGTTCCGGGCGCGACGGTGACGGAAAGTGTCTGCCGATTGGCGAGGACGAGCGGGGCCATCACCCGCTCCGCCTCACGGAGTTCGTCCGCGACCACAAAGGCGGCGAGGCGCATCTCCATCTTGCCGGACTCGATCTTCGCGACATCCAGCACGTCGTTGATCAGCGAAAGGAGATGCCGCGCACTGGAATGGATGTCCGCCAGGCACTCGCGGCGCTCATCTTCATTGATGACGATATCGTCCGCCAGCAACTCCGAAAACCCGATGATCGCGTTGAGCGGCGTGCGCAATTCGTGGCTCATCGTCGCGAGGAACTCGCTCTTGTGCTGGTTCGCCGTTTCGAGGTCGGTATTCAAGCGGCGCAATTCCGCCACCTGGGTCTGAATCTGCTCGTAGAGTCGCGCATTCGCGACCGCAATCGCCGTCTGCGCCGCGTATCGTTCGAGGCGCGCGGCGTCCTCCTCGGTGAAAATGTTTGTCGCGCTATGCACCAGATAGAGCGTTCCGATCACCGTACCGGCGACGATCAGCGGCGCGCCGAGGAGGTTGCGCATGCGCGGCGCGATCTGTGCCGGGGCGTTGTGCCACGCCGCCCGCCACGCGGGATCGGCCCAGACATCGCCGATCCGCACCGTCCGGCGAGACTGGACAATCATGCCGTTGATGCTCTTGCCGACCGGCATCCGCTCGCCGGTGCGCGGCGCCTCGAAGCCGAAATCGCCGACGATGCGCAGTGTTATGCCGTCCGGTTCAAGGAGGGTCACGTAGCCCGATTCGGCGGGGATGATCTGGCGGATCTCGCTCAGCACGCGGGGCAGGACGACCGCCGGATCGAGCGAGCCGCTGACCGCCATGCCGATCTCGTGCATCGTTTGCAATTCGTCGTTGAGCGAACGCAGTTCATCCACCTGCCGCCGCACCTGCGCGAAAAGGCGCGCATTCGCCACCGCCACCGCGACCTGGTTACTGTACCGTTCGATCCGAGCAATATCCTCGGCCTGATACACCGCAGGCGTGCCGTGGGCGAGGTAGATCGTGCCGATGCTTTGCCCACCGATACGAAGCGGCGCGCAAAGGATGCTGCGCAGATCATCCGGCTGCACGTTGATTCGGTACGAGCGCGCCAGCCATTCGTCCGACTCCCAGAAATTGTCCACGCAGATCGTTTCGCCCCGCGTGTAAACGGTCCCATTCAGGCTCTGGTCGATCTGCATCTCGGTGCCGAGGAGGGGTTCGATCACCGAACCGGTGGCCGCCTCGACGCGCAGCACGCCCCGTTCCGGTATATCGAGGCAGATCATGCCTTGCTGGACCGGCACGACGCGCGAAATTTCCGCCAACACGCGGCGGAGGACGGCCGGGAGGTCGAGCGTGCCCGTCGTCGCGAGCCCCACCTCCTGTAGCGTCTCCAGTTCATCGTTGAGGTGCTGCAACTGGCCGATGTGCTGCTGGCTTTGCGTGTACAGATGGGCGTTGGCGATGGCGACGCCCATCACCGGCGTGAACCGCAGCAGCCGTTCGAGATCCGTCGGCCCGTAGCCGTCTTTCCGATCCCGCGCGAGGTACAGCACGCCGACCGTCTCTTCCATCACCCGGAGCGGCACGGCGATCACTGCCTGCGCTTCGACCTCCCGCTTCCCGACGCTTGGGTACGCGACCGCGAGCCATTCATGCGCGGCGGCGAGATCGGACAGTAGGGCAGGCTCATTCTGCCGGAAAACGCGACCGATGATGCTCTTCTCGACGGGGATTTCCGTGCCGAGTTCGTGGATATTGCGCCGCCCGTTCAGGCTCACGACTTTCAGGTGCACCCCATCAGCCGTGGGTAGCGCGACAAATGCCGCGTCGTATGGGACAACGCGCACGATTTCATCGAGGACACGCCGCAGGACGTCCGCCAACGTGAGCGAGCCGGCAAGCGCGATTGTCACCTCGTTCAGCGTTGCCAGTTCGGTCGCACGGGCGGAAACCTCGCGATACAACGAGGCATTCTCGATTGCGGCAGCGGCCTGCGTCGCCACAACGCGCACCCGTTCGAGGTCGCCATCGGTATAGGCATCCGCGACGTAGCGCGCCAGATAGATCGTGCCAATCGCCCGCCCGCGCGCGACGAGCGGCACGCAAAGCACCGCCCGCAATTGAGGATCGAGCGTCGGCGGGAAGTACGTCCGCGTCATGTTGCGCGCGTCGCGGATGTCCGCGACGCAGATCGGCTCGCAATGCTCGAACACCCAGCCGTTCAGGCTGTCTCGCTTCGGGACGCGTTCACCGACGTGCGGGCCGCCGCGCGCGGAAGTCGGGCGTGACGCAACCACACGCAACGCGTCCACCGATTCGTCCAGCATCAAGAACGCCCGATCGTGCGGGATGAGCGCGGCAATCGCGGCGAGGACGCGGTCCACGACCTCATCGAAATCGAGCGACGCCGCGACCGTCCCGCCCACCTCGGCCAAGGTGGCAAGCTCGGTCATCCGCTGCTGCATCTCATCATGCAATTGCGCATTGCGGATGGCAACGGCGAGCTGATTGCCGACCGTCTCGGCGAGCGCGATCTCATCGGCGGTGAACGCGTGATATGCGGTCGTCGCATCAAGCACAATCGCGCCGAAAAGACGGTCGTCCACGAGAATTGGCACGAACAGTGCGGATTTCACGCCGTTCGCAACGAGCAGCGCCCGCTCCTCCTTAGACATCTGCGCGTCGGTCTCCACGTCCGCAATGGCGAGTGGGGTTTTTCGCTCGCGCAACCAGCGGAGCATGTCGCCCGAAGCGAGCGAGATGCGAAGGTCACGTTGGGTCGCATCCGGCGAGTGAGCCGCGATGAGCCGGAGCGCGTCGTTCCGGTCATCCGCGCGCCCAACCGCGCCCTGATCGAGATGCAGCAGTTCGAGCAGGGCATCAAGCGCGTACTGGAAGATCGTCGGCAGGTCCTTCGTCTCATTGACCCGCAGGGCGAGCGCATTGATTGCGGTGAGAGCGGCGTTGGTTTCTTCGAGGCGCTGCCGCGCGATGACGTGCGCGGTCGTCTCGACCAGCGTCAGCATCACGGCGTAGCAATGTCCGGCATCGTCGTGCAGCGGAGTCAAATCGTCGTTCCAGTAGGTGCGGCCGCGTGCGAAGCCATCGTATGCGTAATCCTGGAGATGGAGCGTCATGCCGGAAACGACCACGGACTGCACGGCGGCGCGCAACTGCGCCGGGGGAATGCCAACCAAAACGTCCAGGGCGGTATAGCCGGTGAGATCGCGGGCCGCCCATTCGGGGTCGAGCATCCGCTTGACCTGTTCGTTGGCAAGCAGAATCCGCAGCGTCTCGGACTCGATGACGAGGATGCCGACGGGCGCCGTCTTCAGGATCGTTGCGAGCAGTTCGTCCCGGACATCCGTTTGAACGCTCATCCTCCACCATCCACAATGCGGTTCAACTCAGGCAGTCAGCCACTCAGTCCCGTAGGTGCGATGGAGTGGTAGAGTCCAACAATTGATTTGCCACCATAAGTACATCACTCGCTTGAACGTGGTCGAGGCAGTTTCGTGACGGGCACCCCTGCGGCCTCCCCAGTGTATACCCCGTATAGAAACACGGCGAGCAGGCAATCCCGCTGCGGAGGACGACGACCCGCGCATCCGGTGGCACATCGAGCGCCCCCGGATTGCATTCGACGGCCCCGTACGGCGCCCACGCGCGATGATTCGAGGGGCCGAAGACGACGACGGATGGCGCGCCGACCGCCGCCGCTAGATGAGCCATCCCATTGTCGCTGCCGATAAAAAGCGCGGCATCGGCATAGATCGCCGCCGAGACGGCGATGTCGGATGTGCCGGTGAGATCGAGCGCGGGCGCCGGGCCGAGATACCGCAGCAGTTCGTCCGCCGCGTCGCGGGCATGGGCATCGCGCCCGCCGGTGACGACGAGCCGATAGCCGTCCGCCGCGAGCGATTGGCCGACCGCCGCCATGCGCGCGGGCGACCATTGCCGCGCCGTACTGAACCCGCCGATGCCGGGATGCAGCGCGATATATGGCGCGCCCGCACCGATCAACGCGCGGGCCGTCGCGGCGGCAGGTGCGGAGACCGCGACGGTCGGGCGCGAATCGCGCGCCGTCGCGCCGACGAGGCTGGCGACATCGAGCCAGTACGCCCACTCCGGCTTCGCGCCGAACCCGTGATCGCGCGCCGTGTGCGTGAGGAAGCCGCCCCGACCGTTATCCAGCCCCGCGCGGATCGGCGCGCCGGTGGCGAGGGCGAGTGCGCGATGTTTCATCGCACCCCAGGTGGTCGTCAGGTGATGGAAGAAGAGCACAGCGTCGTAGTCGCGCGCGCGGAGCGTTTGCCCGAACCGCGCGAGGTCTCGCAACGCTTGCGGGTTGGCGACGCCGTGCGGCGTGTCGTACGCTTCTTTCGCCAGTATCAATATCTCAGTGACAGACGGCTCGCGTTCGAGCACGACCCGCGCACCGGGGGCGACGAGCGCGTCAATCCGCGCGTCGGGCAGCAGATCGCGGAGGGCGCGGATCGCCGGCAGCGTGCCGATGGCATCGCCGATGTCGGCCAACTTGACGACGAGGACGCGGCGGATCGGTTCGATCATCGCGCCGACGCTTCCAACACGGCGAGCGTTTCGCGCGCGCACCGCTCCCACGAGAACCGCGCCGCCCACTCCGGCCCGGCGATAGCAAGGCGGGTGCGCAGGTCATCATCCGTGAGCAGCCGCACAAGCGCCGCGCCAATTGCCGCCTCGTCCTGCGGGTCCACGAGCAGGCCCGCGTCGCCGATAATCTCCGGCAGGCTCGTCGTATTCGACGCGACAGCCGGCACCCCGTACGATAACGCTTCGAGCGCGGGCATACCAAATCCCTCATAGAGCGACGGAAAGGCAAAAGCGTCCGCGCCGGTATAGAGCGCGGGCAGATCGTCGTCCGCCACGTAGCCCGCGAAGTGGACGCGATCCGTCAGCCCGCCCACCGCCACCGCCGCGCGGATCGGCTCCGCGAGCCAGCCCATCCGCCCCGCGATCACCAGCATGTGCGGCAGGTTCGCATCCACGACCTGCCGGAATGACGCGATCAGCCTTTGAAGGTTTTTCCGCGGCTGTACAGTGCCGAGAAAGAGCACGTAGGGCCGGGAAATTCCCAAACGATCGAGCGTCGCCCGCGCACCCTCAGCAGATGGCCGGGTCGTTATCAGCCGCACGCCGTGATGGACGACAGTGATTTTCTCTCGCGGCATCTTGAGCATCGCGACCAGATCATCCCGCGTCGCACCGGAAACCGCAATCACCCGCCGCGCCGCCCGAACGCTCCACCGCGTGGACCAGTCCAGATAGCGGCGCGACGCGGCGGTATGCGCCGAGGGGAAATGCAGGTAGCCGAGGTCGTGGATCGTCACGACCGTCGCACGCGGATGGGCGAGCGGCACGACGTGTGCCGGGACGAAAAGCAGATCCGGGCGGTCGCGCATCATCGCCCACGACAGCCGGAGATGCGTCCACAAGCGCGGAAAGGGGATTGCCCGCCATTCCCAGCGCGACGGCAGGGGCAGCAAATCGTCCGGCGGCGGGCCGGGCGCGTAGAGCAGCCATCGGTGTGGCGTTCCCATCGCCATCAGTGCGCGCAGCAGGAGAATGCTGTACTGCTCCGTCCCGGTGCGCAATGCGGGCAGCGTCCGGCTCGCATCCACGGCGATGGTCAGCGGACGCATGGCAGCGCGAGCAGGCGGTCGGCGACGGCAAGGACATCCGCCGCTTCGAGAATCGTCAGGCAGGGCGGCGCGGGCGGGCGGGTGAGCGAAAGATCGCCGCAGCCGAGGCAGGGGATGTCGCGCCGGTCCGCCGTGATCGCGACGTGCCGCGCCGGATCGCCCCACGGCCCGAACTGCGCGACATCGGCGGGGCCGTAGAGGTGGACGGTCGGCGTGCGGACGGCGACGGCGAGATGCAGCGAGCCGCAGTCCGGCCCGAGGACGAGCGCGGCCCGCTCGTAGACCGCGCCGAGGGTCGGGAAGTCCGTTTTCCCTGCGAGATCGAGCGCGGGATGGGCCATCGCCGCCGCGACCGCCCCGGTCAGCGCTTCGTCGCCGGGCGCGCCCGTCAGCACAATCGCCGCGCCGTGCCGCGCCGCGAGTGCGTCCGCCACTTGCGCCCACCGTTCCGGTCGCCACTGCTTGACGGGCGCGCCCGCGCTCGGATTGATGGCGATCAGCGGCGTGTCCAGCCCCCAACCATTCAGCAATGCCGTCGCCTTCTCACGTGCCGCTTCTGGCACGCGAAAGAGCATCGGGTGCGCCTTCATCAACGCGCCATCGTCGGCGGGTAGGGCGCGAGGCGGTTGCCCGGTCGCCCGCGCGATCAGGGCCTCGACGAGCAACAGATTTGCCCGTGCGGCGTGCATACGGGGAACAAACGGGAGCGCCTGCGTGAGCGCGGGCCGCGTGTCCGGGTGGTCGAAGCCGAGGACGAGCGGGATACGCGCGACGCCCGCCGTGCCGCCGCCCCACCAGTGATCGGGGCGCAGGATTAGCGCGGCATCGTAATTCCCCTCCCGGAGATGCCGCGCCATGAACCAGAGGTCCACATACGGTCGCACCGGGTGGGGTTTCGGGCCGCGCGTGATGCCGGGGAAGCAATGCGCCTCGACCGCGATCCCTTCCGGCCCGTTATAGGCGACGGGGCAGGACGACGGATCAACATAGAGCGTCACCGCGACATCCGGCAGTGCCTCCCGCAGCCGGACGAGCGCCGGGGTGAGCATCAGGAGGTCGCCGAGATGATCCGGGCGGATCAGGACGACGCGACGCACCGCTTCGAGCGGCGGCGGCTTCCAGAGTTGCACAAACAACCCGCCCACCCGCATCATCCCACGGCGCGCAAGGTACTGGGGATTGACGTTCAAAGCGTGGCTCCAACCAACTGATCGGCGGCGGCGCGCACCGCCCCGACCGTCACCGCGTTCATGCAACGTATCGTACCGCAGGTGCAGGCAAGCCTGCCACGCCGGAAGCAGGGCGACCACGGCGCCCGCCCGATAACCATCATCCCCCGCCCGCCATACAAGCCGTATTGCCGCGCATCCGTCGGCCCGAAGATGCAGAGCGTCGGCGTGCCACCGGCGAGTGCGCAATGGGTCGTGCCGGAGTCATTGCCGATGTAGCGCGTCGCGTGATGCGCCACCGCTTCGAGCATCCCGAAATCGAGTGTGCCGGTCAGATCAACCGATGCGCGTCGCATCGCGGCGCGCACCTGTTGGACCGCGTCGGCATCCGTCTCCGCACCGAGCAGCAGCACCGTGCCGCCGTATGCCTCCAGTAGACCGTCCGCGAGGGCGGCGAAGCGATCCGGCGGCCAGCGTTTCGGCGTTAATGCCATGCCGGGATTGACGCCGCCGCCCGGATGGATCGCCCAGAGCGGGCGCTGCCAGCCCCGCTCCGCAATCATTTCTGCAACCCGCGCGATGGCCTCGGCGGGTGGGCGATAGTCTGTCCCCTGTCCCGGTATGGGCGGCGCGCCAATCGCGGTGCCGACACGCCCGTACACATCCGCTTCGTGGATGGAGTGATCGTCCGGCGTGATCGCCACCCGATCGGTGTAGAGAAAGCCGCGACCGCCGCTATCCAGCCCGACACGCCGCCGAATCCCCGCCAGCGCGACGAGCAATCCGAGCACGGGCGAACGATCCGGTACGAGCGCGCAATCGAAGTCCGCCGCCCGCAGCCGCCCCGCCCATGCCTGCAGATCGCGCAAGCCAATCCGCGACGGCACCGGGAGCATCGCGTCCACATGCGGGTTGTCAATGATGATCGTCGCGGACCACGTGCCCGCCGCAAATGTCAGATGGCTATTGGGATATGCCGCCTTGATCGCCGCGAGCAGCGGCGTCGTGAAGAGTACATCGCCCATGCAGCACGGCTTGAGGACGAGCAGACGCCGTGGCTCTGCCCATCCCCCACGCGGCGGTCGTGTCAACGGCCAGCAGAGCAGACGGAGCAGCCGACAGACTGTCCCAATCGCCGCATCGCGCGCCCACTCCGACCACGCGATGTCGAGTGGCCATTGTGTGTTTGATAATAGTAAGCGTGTGATCGTCGCCGTTTCTCCGTTATCGCATTACTCCCCTTCCCCACGGGGGGAAGGGGATGCCCTCTGGGCAGTAGGGTTAGGATTCCGGCGCATCGCCCACCGCAAATGTCAACTCGCCGCGCGCCGCAAGTTTGCCATCCACCGTCGCGGTCGCCTGCCCTTTGCCGATGCCGCGCCGCATCGCGTCCAGCGTCACGGCGAGGCGGAGTGTGTCGCCAGGTCGCACCTGCCGCTTGAAACGCACGCCATCTATGCCGGCGAAAAAGGCCAACTTGCCCGCGAACTCGTCCATACTGAGGAGGGCGACCGCGCCGACCTGCGCCAGCGCCTCGACGATCAGCACGCCGGGCATCACGGCGTATTGCGGGAAATGGCCGGGCACCCAGAAAGCATCGGCGCGCACATCCAGTTCGCCGACGGCGGATTTCCCCCGCTCCAATTCGACGATCCGGTCCACGAGCAGGAAGGGCGCGCGATGGGGGATAATCGCCTCGATTGCCGTCCGGTCAAGCATGCTGCACCTCGGCCCCTCTTCCGACTATTCTTTGGTACGCGCCGACGCTTCATCGCGCCGCGCTGCCCGTCGCCGCGCAATCGTCTGACGGAGCCGCACCTGCCGCACGACGAAGAGCACGAGCAGAACGATCAGGGCGATGATGATATAGAGATAAATCGAGAGCACCGCGCCAGTCCTTGTCGGAGTCGCCAGCCACTTCCAGTGGCAGCAGGCTTTCCAACCTGCCACCGACCTCACACATCAGGAGATCGCCGCCGCTTCGCGCACGAACGAGCCGCGCCGGACGAGTTGCCGCCGCTGCTGCCCAACACCGACGAGGACGATCTCCGCACCCAGCAGTTGCTCCAACCGCTCGATGTACGCCCGCGCATTGGCGGGCAGATCATCGGCGGTCTGGGCATCGGCGGTATCCGTCTGCCAGCCCGGCCACTCCTCATAAACAGGCTCGGCCCGCGCGTACACCTCGGCGAGTGTCGGAATCGTTTGCACCATCTCACCGTTGATGCGGTACCCCGTGCAGACCTTGATCGCCTCGAACGCACCGAGTACGCCCATGCCGGTGAGGGCGATGCGCGCGATGCCGTTGAGCCGCACGACGTAGCGCGCCGCCACCGCGTCGAACCAGCCCGTGCGGCGCGGTCGGCCCGTCGTCGTGCCATACTCACGACCCAGACTGCGGATTTCATCGCCAATAGCGTTCGTCAGTTCGGTCGGCATCGGCCCGGCGCCGACGCGCGAGCAGTACGCCTTGAAGACGCCAAGTACCGTCGTCACCTGCCCCGGTGCGATGCCGGTGCCGAGGCACGCGCCTGCCGCCGTCGGCGAGGAGGATGTGACAAACGGATAGGTGCCGAAATCGGGGTCGAGCAGGGACGCTTGCGCCCCCTCGACGAGCACATGCTTCCCGGCGTCCAACGCATCCTGGATTAGCACTTCGGTCTGCGTCACGTATGGCCGCAGACGCTCGCCGTACGCCAGCATCTCCGCGACGAGCGGCTCCAGCGCGACCGGTTCGGCGCGGAAAATCTTGACGAACTGGTCGTTGCGGTAGGGCAGGACGAAAGCGAGGCGGCTGCGGAGCGCTTCTTCATCGAGCAAGTCCGCGACCCGGACGCCGGTGCGCGCCATCTTGTCCATGTACGCGGGGCCGATGCCACGCCGCGTCGTGCCGATGGCCGCCTCGCCTCGCCGCTCCTCTTCGAGGGCATCGAGCGTCGGGTGGTATGGCATGACGAGGTGCGCCTTGTCGGAGATATGGAGGTTCGAGAGGTCAATCCCGTGCGCGGCGAGGGCATCCATCTCTTTGATCAGCGTCTGCGGGCCGATTGCCATGCCGTTGCCGAGGACGCAGATCGTACCGGGCGTGAAGATGCCGGACGGGATAAGGTGAACAGCAAAGGTGCCCTGCTCGTTGATCACCGTGTGGCCGGCGTTGGAGCCGCCCGTCGCCCGCGCGACGATGTCCACATCGCGCGCCAGCGTGTCGGTAATCTGCCCCTTTCCCTCGTCGCCCCACTGTCCACCCAGCACCACCGTGACCGGCATCGTCGTACCCTCGTCTATCATGCGGGCATCGCGCCCCGCGCGTCGTTTTCGCTCAGTGGGGTATGGTTTACCCGCACGAGTGTAGCCCATCCCGCGATACCCCGCAAACCCACTTGGGAACCGCTGGTGTTGTTTCACACGATTCATGTAGAATGGACAAACACTTCGCTACGCACCTTTTCCGAAATTATCGCTGAAGGGTTTATTCCGTGAACGACGCAGAGGTAACGCGATGGCGCGAAGAATTCCTGGAACTGTTGCGCGAAGAGTACAGACACGACTTCACTGATCGTCTCGTCGAGGGTGGCCTCGAAGCAATTATAACTGAGTATAGCCCCGCCATTCCATCTGAAATACAAGAAATACTATGCGACTACAATCGGGAAACCGCAGAGAAACGGAAGAAAATATTGACGAGAGCGGGGGAAACCCTTCGGGAGATACAAGTTACTACGGACGGCGATTGTAAGTCCTTGTCTACTCAACGACAGAAAGCCTTACGAGATTGGATTTGGGAGTGGCGCAATGTCGATCGCTCAAAGGGTGCCGCTAAACCAATCGTCTGGACAGGTAGCGATGGACAAGATCCCAGTGATCGCTGGTCAAAGCCTCGTTCTGTAGGCGAAGTGCTGATAACTCATGCAGAATACTGCGAGCGGAAGGGAAAGTACCGACATCTCCTTGACACACTAGCATAGCAGCGTTTCGCTTCGAGTCATAGGGAGTAGTCACCGAACTCAGGCATGAGCATGGAAGAGGTAAACGAACTTAATGCTGCTTGCGATTGATCTCTCCAACACGAACACGAAGTTCGGCCTCTATGCCGACGATGCGGACGAGGATGCGCGGCCGCTGCACATCTGGCGCATCTCCACGGAGCGCGGGCGGACGGCGGATGAGTGGTGGGTGCAACTCTCGTCGTTGCTGCGCACAACCGGACATGAGCCGTCCGATGTCTCGGCGGTCGCGATTTCTTCCGTCGTGCCGCAGGTGCTCGTGCAACTCCTTGATCTGTGCGCGCGCTATCTGCATGTGACGCCGCTGATCGCGGGGCCGGGCACGAACCTCGGCATGGCGGTGCGAACGGATCGCCCGAGCGAAACGGGCGCGGACCTCATCATGAACTGCCTCGCGGCGCATCACCGCTATGGTGGCCCGGCGATCATCATCGGTTTCGGCACCGCAACGACGTTTACCTGCATCAACGCGGAAGGCGCGATGATCGGCGCAGCGATCGCGCCCGGCCTCGCGCTCTCGCTGGAAACGCTTGCGGGGCGTGCCGCGCAACTCTTCAGCATCGAACTGAAAGCGCCGGATCACGCCATCGGCACGAACACCGCCGACTCGATGCGTTCCGGCGTCGTACTCGGCTACATCGGCCTCGTCGAGGGGTTGGTAGCGCGGATGACACAGGAGTTGGGCGACACACCGCATGTCGTCGCAACGGGTTTCCTCGCCAACATCATCGCGGAGGGCACATCGGTCATCAACACCGTGGATGATGATCTGACGCTCTATGGCATCTATCTGATGCACCGATTGAACGCGCGGTAGAAAGCGCCATCCCTCGTCAAAGAGCGCCTTCCAGCGGCGCGCGCAGCCGTACGATCTCATCAGCAACCATTTCGATGCGCCACCAGCTCTCCGCGTCGCGTGACCGCACGGTCGGGCTGTCGAGCGCGCGAAAGGCCGAGAGCGCCTCTTCAGCAACACGGAGCGCGAGGAGGCACGCCTGCCCTTCCGACTGCTCCCAGTACGCGATCAGCGCGTCGCGCGCCTCGATCAGTTGCTGGTCGATGCGGTCGAGATCGTTCAATCAAGGAACTCCAGTTGATGCGTGCCGATGCCTTGCGCGATTGCTTCGGCGAGGAGTAGGGCGTTCGCGGCATCGTTGAGATCGAGCATTTCGACGGGCGAGTGCGAGTAGCGGCGCGGCAGGTTGATGACACCCGTCGGGATCCCCTCGCGGACGAGGTGCATCGTCGCGGCGTCGGTGTTCGCGCCGGCGAGGACGACGGGTTGGACGGGGATACCCGCCGCTTCCGCCGTGTCGAGCATCAGGCGCACCATCTGCGGCGGCATGTGATGCCCACCCCCCCCACCGCCGCCCGCCATCAGGCGAATCACCGGGCCTGCGCCAATCTTCACATTCGCGTCCTGCGTGAGGCGCATTTCGGGCGTGTCGCCGGAGGGCATCGTATCCATCACGATAATGTAGTCCGGGTTGAGGCGGTACGCGAGTACCTGCGCGCCTCGTAGGCCAACTTCCTCCTGCACCGCGACGGCGCAGGTGAGCGTGCCGCCGAGCGTCGTGTCTTGCAGCCGTTCGAGCAGTTGGAGGAGGATTGCGCAGGAGATACGGTTATCCACCGCCTTGCCGTAGACACGGTCGCCGTTCGTCAGTTCAGAGAGCGGCGCGTCGTAGGTGATCGGCGTGCCCGTACGGATGCCAAGCGCGGCGACTTCCGCCTCCGTGTCGTAGCCGACATCAATGTAGAGGTCGCGGATCGGCGGCACGGTGCGCTGCTCCTCCGGTCGCTGCAGGTGACCCGCCTTGACGCCGACGATCCCCGGCACGCCGCCGACGCACACCTTGCGCGCGACCAGCAACGTCTCGATCACGCCGCCGTTTTTGGCGAAACGAATCTTGCCGTCCGGCTCAATTGCCGTCACCAGCCCGCCGATCTCGTCTGAGTGCGCCGAGATGAGCAGGTGCGGCCCGTCGCCGCCGCGCTTCGTCGCGATGACATTCCCCATCCGGTCCACCGTCACCTCGTCCGCGAGCGGCGTGAATCGTTCGCGCAGCCAGCGCACGACGGTCATCTCCTGCCCCGCCACGCCATCAAGCGCGGTCAGTTCGCGCAGCGTCTCCTTTAGTTGTGCCTTGATCGGACCAAGATCGGTTTGCGCCATTCGTCTTCCCCTTCTGTGTTCATCGAATGTCCAATGGTGTAAGCATACTCGAAAAGATTGGAATCCCTCCCTCCCCCACTGCGGCAGGGGAGGGGGGGCCAGTCCATTCGTCATTCGATCACAAATTGACAACATGCCGCGACGGGATGATACTCCTCGTACCGTATCGAGACCGCCGGGCCGCAATGTTGCCCGACCGACAAGCAGATCGTCGTATCACACATGCGACTCCTATTCGCCATCATGAGATCGGACCCGCCGGCATTCCGCCGCGCCCCCCGCGCGGTTGCACTGCTCACCGGCCGTGGGGTCGGTGCGATTGGTCGTATGGCGGCGCCATGCCGCCCTGGTACAGGTGGAGGTATCCGCGATGAAACAGTATCCTCCCGAACGGCTGCGCAATGTCGTCCTGCTGTCGCACGGTGGCGCGGGGAAGACGTCGCTCGCGGAAGCGATGCTGTACACCGCGAAGGCGACGACACGCCTCGGTCGCGTCGAGGACGGCACCACCGTTTCGGACTGGGACCCGGACGAGATCAAGCGGCACATCTCGGTCAGCACGGCGGTCTTGCCGCTCGAATGGCGCGACCATAAGATCAACATTCTCGATGCGCCCGGCTACGCGGACTTCGTCGGCGAAATCAAGTCCGCCATGCGCGCTGCGGATGCTGCGGTCATTGTGCTTTGCGCCGCCTCCGGCGTGGAGGTCGGCAGCGAGCAAATCTGGCGGTATCTGGACGAGGCGCGGCTCCCACGCCTCGTTTTCGTGAACAAACTCGACCGCGAGAATGCGAACTTCGCTCGCACCCTCCAACAGGCACAGGAGCGTTGGGGCAGCGTCGTCATCCCGCTCCACCTGCCGATCGGCAGCGAGGCGTCGTTCTCGGGCTACGTGGATCTCCTCAGCCGCACCGCCCACAAGGCGAGCGCCAAAAACGACGGCAGCGTGGAAGCGACGAGTATCCCCAGCGACATGGCGGCCGCCGTCGAGGAGGCACGACTGGCCCTGGTCGAGAAGATTGCCGAGACGGACGATGGCCTGATCGAACGCTTCCTCGGCGACGAAGAGATCGGCGTGGACGAACTGAAGGCGGCGCTGCGCAAGGCGGTCGCGGCGGGCGCTATCGTGCCCGTGCTCATCGGCGCGTGCCACAAAGTCGCGGGCACGAGCGCGCTCCTGGACACGATTGTCGATGTCCTGCCCGGCGCGGACATCGCAAATGTCGCGGCGCAAACGCCGGACGGTAAGGCGATCACACTCAAGCCGGGCGCGGGCGAGCCGGCTGTCGCGCTCGTCTTCAAGACGATGGCGGATCCGTACGTCGGCAAATTGACCTATTTCCGCGTCTACAGCGGCACGATCCGCGCGAACACCAATCTGCTCGACACCAACCGCAACAAGCCGGAGCACATCGGCAGCCTTTACACGATGCGCGGCAAAGAGCAGACGGCCATCGGCGAGGTCGGCCCCGGCGACATCGGCGCGGTGACGAAACTCGCCGAAGCGGCGACCGGCGACACACTCTGCGCGCCGGAGCGCCCGGTCGTGCTCGATGGCGTCCATTTCCCCGAACCGTCGTACACCGTCGCGGTGCGCCCGAAGAGCAAGGGCGACCTCGACAAACTCGGCACGAGCCTCCACCGACTGATCGAGGAGGACCCGACGATCCACATCGCTCGCGACCCCGTGACGGGCGACACGCTGGTGTCCGGGATGGGCGATTCGCATGTCCAGATAGCGACGGAGCGGATGGCGCGCAAGTTCGGCGTCAATGTGGACCTCGATATGCCGGTTGTACCCTACCGCGAGACGGTGCAGGGCACCGCGCAGGTCACGTCGCGCCACAAGAAGCAGACGGGCGGGCATGGCCAGTTTGCGGAGGTCGTGCTGATCGTCGAACCGACGACGGCGAACGATTTTGAGTTCAAGGACACGGTCGTTGGCGGCAGTGTGCCGAAGAACTTCATCCCGGCGGTCGAGAAAGGTATTCGCGAGGCGCTGCACGAGGGCTTCCTCGCCGGTTTCCCGGTCACAAATGTCCGCGTGACGCTGACGGACGGCAAGTATCACCCGGTGGACTCGTCGGAAATGGCCTTCAAGATCGCCGGGTCGCAGGGCTTCAAGGAGGCGGCACAAAAAGCCCACCCGACACTGCTGGAGCCGGTGTATCACATGGAAATCACCGTCCCGGACTCCTACACCGGCGACATCATGAGCGACCTGAACAGCAAGCGCGCTCGCGTCCACGGTATGAACCCCGACCACGGCTTCACGACGATCGAGGCGGACGCGCCGCTCGCCGAAGTGCAGCGCTACGCCACCGATCTGCGCTCGATGACGCAAGGGCGCGGCACCTTCTCCATGCATTTCGACCGTTACGAAACCGTCCCCGCGCATCTACAAGAGACGATCATCAAGGAGTCCCACGCCCGCCACGCCGCACACGTGCATTGAGGACTGGGAAGGGCGGTTGTGTCTTGGCGTGACCGCCCCGACGAATCCCGTATTCTCCCCTCTCCTTTGCCAGAGCAAAGGAGAGGGGGCAGGGGGTGAGGTTTGCATCCCGAACAAGAACGCGAATTACTGGCCGTGGCGACCGACGCGCGCACGCGGGCGTACGTCCCGTACTCGCACTACGCGGTCGGCGCGGCGATCCTGACGGCGGATGGGCAGATACACGGCGGCTGCAATATCGAGAACGCCTCGTATGGCCTGACCTCCTGCGCCGAGCGGAACGCGATCTTCGGCCTCGTCAGCCAGTCCGCCGACCCCGACGCGCGCCGTATTCAGGCGATTGCTGTCGTCACGGCGGGCAACGATCCCGCGACGCCCTGCGGTGCCTGCCGCCAGGTGATCCGCGAGTTCGGCAAGGACGCCGCGATCATCATCGCCAACACCGACGGCAAAGTCTTCCTCCGCACGACGCTCGACGCCCTGCTCCCACACTCCTTCGGCCCCGAACAACTCGATTCTCCGAACAGCAATACCGAACGCTAACAACGGCACGCGGCTCCGCATGGGAATGCCGACCGCGCCGGTTCGTTACAACGGTCGCGACCCATGCGTCTTTCTCATGACCGAAAGGAGATGCTAATGGTATTCACCGACGCCCAGCGCGCCTTTCTTGCCGAACCCCGCTACGGCACCGTCGCGACGATCCGCGCGGATGGGACGCCCTCGCTCTTCACCGTCTGGTACGATCTTGATGGCGACGATATCTGGTTCATCACGCGGCAGGACCTTGCCAAACTGCGCCACATCGCGCGCGATCCGCGCGTCGCGTTCCACGTCGTGGACCCATCCGGCTACCCTTACATCGCCGTCAATGGCACCGCGACGATCAGCATTGACGAGGACTACCGCAAGCGGCTCCAGATGGCGACGCGCTATCGCGGCCCTGAAGGCGGCAAGCGGTATCTCGTGGACAACCCGCTCCCGAAGCCTCCCGCCGTTGTGCGCATCGCGGTCGAGCATGTCAGCGGCATGGGTGCATGACGGACGACTGTACATCGGAAATCGCCTCACAGACTGGACTAGGCCGCATGGGACTTCACGAATACTGGCAATCAACGTAGGCAAGTGCGTGTCGTCGCTAGCACTGCGAAGGCTAGTGCAGGGGCGGCACCGCACGAAGGAGCAACCGGATGAGCATGGGAGCGAGCATCGTCACCTACCCCGTGGACCCGGCGCAGGCTGAGGAACTGCACAAACGCATCCAGGACCATCTGCTGCCCGCAGCGCAGCGACTGGCTGGCTACCGGGGCTTCCTGCTCGTCGACCAAGGCGACAACAAACGTCTCGCGCTTTTGCTCTTCGATTCCGTGGGCGAAGCCCAAGCGGCACAGCAGACATTGAGCCCGGTCGGTCGTGAGCACACGTATGGGCTTATGACGGGGCCAGCCGTAGGTTCGCTCGGCACCGTCGTCATCGCCGACGGCATCTTCACGGAATCGGTCACGCCCTAGCAAGAGGCTGAAGCCTACGCTACTCAATTCATAACGGAGCAAGCCCATGCCTAATACACACATCGCCACGCTTGCCGATGAACAGTTCATCAGCCTGACGACGTTCCGGCGCGACGGTCGGGCGGTCGCGACTCCGCTCTGGGTCGTCGCGGACGGCGATCAATTGCTGATCTGGACCGGCCCGCGCTCCGGCAAGGTGAAACGGATACGGAACAACCCGAAAGTCACCGTTGCGCCCTCCACGCGCCGAGGCAAGCCGACCGGCCCCGCCTTCGACGCGACCGCACGTTTCCTGCCGGAAGTGGAGTTCCCGCGCGCCACGCGACTGATGAACAAAAAATACGGCTTCATGAAGCGGCTGATAGACGCATTTGGCGCCCTCAGTCGCACCGTGCGGCGCAAGCGGGATGCGGGCAATATCTTCCTCGCGGTTATCCCCGCTTGATCGCGGTCAGGTGCAGGCCCGTCGCCCACGGATTGCGCTGCAGGAGCGTATCCTCCCAGTAAGTCAGCCGCCACGTCGGGAAGAAGACGACGCGCTGCACCGCCTTCGTAACCGTCGCGCTACGGCCCTCCGGCTCGCGCCGCAGCCGTTCCCGGCCCCAGTAATCCACGATGTCGTGGACCTGACCAAGCAGGTGAAACGAATACGTGAGATCGCTCGGCTCCATCCCATGCGCACGGAAGATCGTGGTGACACTTTCCGTCGTCAATCGCTGGATATGCCCGACATGATCGTGCTTCCACTGGTGAATCGGGATGCGCCTGCTGTTGGTTAGCACCCGAAAGAGCGTCTTCGGCTGCGCTTCGAGCGGGATGAAGCCGTGAAACAGCCCGCCCGGCTTGAGAACACGCGCGATCTCCGCGACGCACCGGCCGACATCCGGCACATGCTCCAGCAAGTCGAACAGGAGGACGATGTCGTACGATGCATCCGCCGCCGGGGTGTGCGCAGCGTCCGCGACGAGGTACGCGCCGCCGTTCCCTGCTTGCACCGCCTCGCGGATCGCGCTGATGCTTAAGTCCGCGCCGACGAGCGTCAGGTCGGGCCGCTCCCGATAGATCGCCCGGTTGTGCCGCCCCGCCCCGCAACCGAGCAGCAGGCACGATCCCGTGTGGCCCATCATCCCATCGAACGCGCGCCGCAACCGCAGTCCGCCAATCGTTCGCTCGGTCGAGGAGATGCCGCCCCGGCCCTGAATCGTGGTCGCGTCCTCGTAGTCAAAATCTATGAGCGTTGAGCCACCGTCAGAGGGCGCACGGCGATGCGCCCCTACCTCATCGCTCATTGCTTCGCGCGGCCTTCAGGCGAGCGAGCAGTTCGACGAGATCGGCGGCGACGAAGGTTGGTTCGATGCCGGTCGTGACGATCTCCTGCCGCTGCGAGACGCCGGTGAGGACGAGGACGGTGCGCGAGCCGATCCGGTTCGCGCCGAGAATGTCGGTGTCGAGGCGGTCGCCGACCATCAGGACTTCGTGCGGTTGCAAACCGAGGCGCTGGCAGGCGAGTTCGAACATATACTTCTCCGGCTTGCCGATCACCGTCGGCTGCACATCGGTCGAGGCGACGAGCGCAGCGATCATCGCGCCGCAACCCGGCACCAAACCTTCCTCGGTCGGCAGCGTCGTATCCGGGTTCGTGGCGACGAACGCGGCCCCGGCGCGGATGGCGAGGCAGGCGCGCTTGATGTCGTCGTAGCCGAAATGCAGATCGGTACCGACAACCTGCACCTGCGGGCGGTGGTCATCCCGCGTGAAGCCGCCCTCGTCGAAGAGGACTTCGATCAGCGCCTGCATGCCGACGGCGCCGACCGTCACATCCGGCGGATAGGTGGCGCGCAGATAATCGCGCACGGCGATGCCGGAAGTAATGATTGTCTCCTTCGGCACCGTGACGCCGTGGCCCGCCAGTCGCTCGACGTACATCTGCTGGGTGCTCATCGAGTTATTGGTCGCAAGCAGATACGGGACGTTTTCGGCCTGCATCCAGTCGAAGATTTCATTCAGACCGGGCAGCGCTTCCTTGCCACGCCAGAGCACGCCGTCCATGTCGAAGACGAGGGCGCGAATATCCTTCAACCACGCGAGGTCGTCGCTCACCGTGTACCTCCAAGATGGACGAAATAGGGTTCGGGCGGCGCGCCGAGGATCACCCGTGCGGCGTCAACGATGTCGGACAGGATGGCGGAGGCGGTCGGACGCGGCCCCGCGCCCTGCCCAACGAGTAGCACCGGCCCGACGCGGTCGCCTGTCAGTTCGATGGCATTGTAATTCGCATTCGTCGAGCCGAGCGGGCTGCCCGCCGCCACGCGTGCCGGTGCGACCGAGAGTGACGCTACACCGTCCGCGAACGATCCTTGCGCGAGCAGTTTGATGACCTCGCCAGATGCCATTGCTTCCGCGATCTGCTCCGCCGACACGCCACCAATGCCCGTGCGCGCGACGCTCTCCGGCGACACGGCGACACCGAAGCACGCTTGCGCCAGCACGCACGCCTTGTAGGTTGCGTCGAAGCCCTCGACATCGGCGGTCGGGTCGGGTTCGGCATAGCCGAGGCGTTGCGCTTCGGCGAGCGCATCGGCATACGACGTGCCGTGCTCGGCCATCGCGCTGAGGATGAAATTCGTCGTGCCATTGATGATGCCCCGGAAGGCGGTGATCGCGTTCGCCGCCTGTATCTGCCGGAGCGCGGCGAAGAGCGGGATGCCGCCGCCGACGGACGCCTCGCAGAGGATCGGCACGCGTCGCGCTACCGCCAATGGGAAGAGCGCGCCGCCGTGCTTCGCCAACGTCTCCTTGTTCGCGGTGACGATAGGCTTCCCCGCTCGCAGCGCGCGATCAATCAGCGTATGGGCCGGTTCCTCGCCGCCGAGCACTTCGACGACGATCTGGACGGCGGGATCGTCAATCACCGCCGCGCCATCGGTTCGGATCAGGTCGGGTGACAGATCGGCGCGCGCGGCACGCTCCGGCCCGCGCTCGAAGACCGCCGCGATCCGCACCGGGCGACCGAGCCTGTGTATGACGTGCCGCTCCTGCTCCGCCACCGCCCGCGCGACCGCCGTCCCGACCGTCCCCAACCCCAACAACCCGACGCCAATTGGCGCAATACTCACCCGCAGCCTCCCTCACGCACGGCAACCACCGCCGCGCCGCAGGATACCATATCCTGCGCCACCTTCGTGGCACGTCGTGCGGTAGCGTAGGCTTCAGCCTGCATCCCTTCTCGCTGTCGCAGGTTGGAAAGCCTACGCTACCATCAATACGGGTGATTGCGTAGCCAGTCGCGGTAGTCGGTCAGATGCGCGGCGAGGTCGTCGTTGAGGGCGAAGCCGAGGTCGCGTTCGAAGCGGGCCATGGCGAGCGGGCCGCGCCGGACGCTGATGCCGACAGGGATCGTCGCTTCGTCGGGTGAGACGAAGCGATAGCGCGCCTCTGGGATCGCTGTTTGCATCGCCGCGAGGATTTCCGGCAGCGTGTAGCCCCGACCCGCGCCGAGGTTGTAGATGCGGTGGGTCAGGCGCTCCGCGTGGAGGATGGCGACGACGGCGCGGGCAACTTCGGCGGCGGCAGTCACGTCGCGGGTCAGGCCATCGTCGTGGACGCGGATTTCCTCGCCCGCGAGCGCGGCACGCAGCAGCCCATAGAGAATGCTCATCGCCTCCCGCGCGCCGGTGGGACGCTCCAACGGGCCGAAGAGCGCGGCGGGGCGGACGGCGACGACATCCATGCTGTAGCCCTGCACCGCGTGCGCCATCAAACGCTCAACCGACTGCTTGGAGACGGCGTATGCGCTCGTGTCGCGCCACGGGGCATCCTCGGTC
Source organism: Thermomicrobiales bacterium (assembly GCA_038231255.1). GTDB lineage: Bacteria > Chloroflexota > Chloroflexia > Thermomicrobiales > JALYUS01 > JALYUS01. Next base: position 27,679 of record JBBRLR010000008.1, read on the forward strand.
AGTGGCGAACCGTCGTTCGCGGCGTAGACCGATGACGAACTGAAGACGACCGTCCGCCGCACGCCGTACTCGCGGGCGAGATCAAGCGCGTTCGCCGTGCCGAGCACATTGACGCCGATCGTTTCCCGCATCCCGGCCGCTTCTGCCGCCGCATTCGGCGTGAGCGCCGCCGCATGGATAAGATGCGTGATCGCGTGCCCGCTCGCCACACGGAAAAGCGCGCCGTAGTCCGTCACATCCGCCGCGACCCAGGTGACACGACCGGCCCGCTCCGGGTCGCGGTCGAGGAAGGCGCGTACCGTTGCGTCCGGCGCGCGGCGATCCACGGCCACAACCGGGCGGCTCGCCGCCGCTTCCCACACGAGGTGGGGGCCGAGAAACCCCGTCGCGCCCGTGACAAGCGTTGTGCCTATTCCCGCCAATGTTTCCACCTTCGTCATACCATAAATTCTGTACATTCTGGTATTTTTACCTTCAATAGCCGATTGGGGTGAGGAGTGGTGCGCTTGGAGCGGATAATGCATGGTGGAGCAGGCCTCAGCCTGTCGGCCCGGGAATGCAGGCTGAAGCCTACTCCACTATGCACTATCGCTAATGCGGCGCCGACGCGACGGTCTCACCAACATCGTCTACATATGGGTGTGCGGGCTGGATCAAATTCCCTGTGGCGAAGCGAACGAGCGGGAATGGCTGCGCCGCGTCGGGCTGCGCGCCGGTCGCCGCCCAGGTCGCCATCACATTGCCGACGTACGGGCCACTCTTGAAGCCGCTGCCGCTGAACCCGGCAGCGAGGAACAAGCCGTCCGCGCCGAGGTTCGCTTCCAGGATCGGGCAATGATCGGGCGTCATGTCGAGGATGCCCGCCCAGTCCCGCGTCACGACCGCGCCCTCCATGTCCGGGATGCGCCGCGCAATCGTCTGTTTGGAGTCGGCGACGATTGTGGCGTCCGCACGCTCGTCGTACTGATCGGCGGAGGGCACGAGCCGCGACCGCTGGCGGACGCCGATCAACGTCTCCGTCGCCCCATACGGGCGAAAATAGGAGCCGAGCACCGTATCAATGAAGACCATGTGACCGTCCGCGCCGGTCGGCAGCGCGCCCTGCCGCCGAAAAAGGACGACCTGCGTGCGATGCGGCACGATGGGCAGTTCCACCCCGATCTGCGCGAAGAGCGGCACGCCCCAGACGCCCGCGCAGACGATCACCAGTGGCGCGTCGAAATCGCCGTTGTCCGTCGCGACGCCCGTCACGTTGCCTCCGCTCGTGCGGAGCGCGGTGACGGTCGTGCCGGTGACGATTTCCGCGCCGAGCCGTTCCGCCGCCTGCGCGAACGAACGGGCCGTGTCGCCCGGCATCGCGCACCCCGAATCCGGCTCGTACGCGCAGGCGGTCAGATCGTCCGTGTCCACCCACGGTTGCAGGCGGCGGACATCGTCGCCATTGAGGATGCACGTATTGACGCCGATCTGCTGGAGCATCCGCACGTTCGCGTGGAGGGCGGGGACATTGCGCGGCGAGACCGTCTGGATAAAGCCCGTCCGGGCGAAACCGGGATCGCCGACGCCGACGCGGTGCCGCCAGTCTCGGAAATAGGGCAGACTCTCGTTCGCCAGCCGCGCCTCATATGGGTTCGTGTAGTGCATGCGGACGAGGCCGCCGGACTTGCCCGTGCTCGCGCCCGCGATCTCGCCGCGATCGAGCAGGATTGTCTTGACGCCGCGCTCCGCGAGGTGAAAGGCCGTGCTCGTCCCGTTCACGCCACCGCCAACGACGATTGCCTCCGCTGTCCGTGCCATGGGTCGCTCCTTTCGGTCGCTTCAGGACTAAGGACTCCGGGTGCCCACTGGGCGGCATAAAGACTGAGGATGACGCGCTTCGATCCTCGCGTGTGTAGTCGCGTTTGACAGGATTGGGATGCCGAATGTGACGGCGAAGGAAGGGACATGAACGCGCAGGCCCTGTTCGGCAGACATTTCGATGGCCGCCGCGACGATCATCGTTTGCAGGTGATCTTCGACGCTCGGCGCGCGGCTGTCGCCGGTGCGGAAATCGTGCAGGATGGCGCGCAACAGCAGCCGCACATCGTCCATGAATGGCTCCTGCACCGGCAAGGGTACGTATTCCATCGCCTCCGTGCCGTCGTGGACGATATGCAGTCCGTCGAAAAGCGCGGTCTGCACCAGCGCGCCGTGTGTGCAGTCTGTCCGCCAGATGAATGAATCGCGCACCGTGCGGGCGGACCAGGTACCGGTGTACTGAACAGTCATCCCATTCGCCAGCGTCAAGGTCGCGCAGACGGTCGCATCGTCGGCGTAATCACTCCACGGCGGGTTGCTCGTCGTGGCGGAGATGTCCATCACCTCAGTAGCGTAGACATGGCGGATGAGATCGAGATGGTGAACGGACTGCTCCCAAAGCATCGGCTGTCGCATCGCCAGCGGGTACTTGTTCAGTCCCGATGACCAGCCGTTGCGATTGCGCCAGTAGGTTAGATGCGCCAGTCCGGGTGCACCAAGTTCGCCACGTTGGATGATGGTACGTGTCGCAACAGTCGTCGCTGCATAGCGGAAGTTCATCGCGACGAAGCAGCGTTGTCCAGTATTACGACAATGCTCGGCGATTGCCGCCGCGTCCGTGACCGACACCGCGAGCGGTTTCTCCACGAGCAGCGCACAACCCGCATCCACAAGTGCAATGCAGAGTGTGCGTCGTTCCATCGGCGGCGTCGCGACGACAGCAATAACGGGATCAACCGCAGCCAGCGCATCGTCGTGGCGCGCGAAACAGCGGGCGTCCGACCCGAACGTGTCGCGCACCCACCGCCGCGCCGCCGGATCGGGGTCAACGTAGCCGACGACCTGCACACCCGGTTCGCCCGCGAGCACGCGCGCCCACATACGCCCGCGCACGCCGACACCGACAAGCAATATCGGAACGGATTGGTGCGGGGAGCGCGCGTTTCGCGTCTCACTCTCCATTCTCAAAACAGATTCCTGTTCCCCTAATCACTGGCGGTGACGACCGGGATGGAAGGGATACTGCCGGTCGTCGCGATGCCCGTACCGCCGCCCCCTCCGCCCGCTTCCGCGACGGCTTCCGCCTCGGCGACATCGTTGATATCGGCCATGCGCGCGTTGTCCGCCGCAATGCGGGCGGCGGAGCGCTGCGTCTCGGGGTTGAGGCGGCGCGTGACGAAGAACGTGAAACTGGCGAAGACGCAGGCGATCAGGAACGGGATCTGGTAGCCGACGAAGTTGAGGATGATGCCAGTCGTGATCGGGACGACAATCGCCGCCGCGTGCTGCATGGTCACGCCCATCGCGAGGCTCGGCGCGACCTCGTCCGCGACGGCGACTTTGCGCAGATAGGTCGCCGCGCCGATCGGCGACAGCGGCATGACGAACGAGTACATCACGTAGCACACGCAGGCAATCACGACATTGTTCGCCAGCGCGTACCCGCCGAGGGCGACGACATAGGCGACGTTGATGATCGAAAGCATCCGCCGCTCGCCGTGCATGTCAATCATCCGGCCAACCCACGGGCCGGACACCATGCTCGCGAAGGTCACGGCGATCAGTACGCCGGAGATTTGCGCCACGCTGAGGTGGTAGCGATGGACGAGCACCCAGAGGCCGAACGAGAAAAAGACCTGCTGCCGCCCGCCGTCGAGCAGGCTCAGGTAATAGTAGTACCGATATTCGCGCTTCAGGACGATCCGATCGCGTTTCGCCGCCTGCGCGCGCACCTCACCGTCGTGCAGGTGCGGGAAGCCGAAAATTGCCACCGCCGCGAGGAGCGCGACGATGCCGAGTACGACGAAACTCTGCCGGTAGATGCCCGGATGGAAGTGGAATACGACCAGAATGATGACCAGCGCGGTCAGCGAACCGCCCTGGCTGATCGCGGCCATCCGCCCAAGGATGCTGCCGCTCTTCGCTTCCGTCGTCAAGCTCAATCCGAGCGAATACTGTGTTTGCAGGACGGTGTGATAGCCCATGCTGGAGATGATTACCCACGGCGCGACCGTCCAGAAACTGTTCGACAGCCCGAAAAAGGTGTAGCCAACCGCGAGCAGAACGAGCGCGCCCGCCGTCAGGCGCTGGAGCGAGACGCGATAAAAGAGCGCGCTGACGAAAATTAGCAAAAAGCCCGGAATCTCGCGGATCGCGGTGATGTAGCCGAACTGCGGCCCCGCGAGATGGAGGACGCTCTCGAAGTAGTTCGTGACGATGTTCTGCTGCGCGTTCAGCGCGAAGCCGTACAGGGCGGCCATCGTCGAGAGCATAATGAAACCGCGCCCCACCGGTGTCTGCCACATGCGCCGCACTTGTCGCACGCCGTCCCCCTTGTCCCAGACACGCCGTGCGGCAAAGGCCGCACGGCACGCGCGAGTCGTCACGATACCAGAGCCTACCACCGCGCCGAAACACGTACAAGGCGATCCGAGACCGGGGGACGCCTGTTAGGGAATAGTGGTCTGTCGCTGCAGATGCGTTTGCTCCCAGACGAATAGTCGCTTCAGGAACGTGCGGAGGGCGAAGATCGCCGCGAAGAGGAGGATTTGCTGCCAGGTGACGAGCAGGAGCGTCTTCAGCAGTGTGCCCGCCACTTTGAAACTCAGCCCGGTCAGCACACCCTGCGCGACTAGCAGCCGCGCGGGCACGATGCCAGCGGTACGCGCGCGGAGCAGGGTCAGTAGCGCGGCGAGCACGTAGGCAACGATGATGAGCGACCCGCCCAACTCGATGATGCCCGCCCAGACGTCAATGCGAAGCGAATGCAGCGACGGCATGGGGCTATCCTGCCGCGCGATCCGCGACGGGCAGTGGGGCATCGGTCGGAACTGGGGAAGCCGTCGCGCTTCCCGCTCGCTGGCGCGCCGACGCTTTGTCAATCTCTTGTTGCAGGAAGTAATTCAGCGCGGTGCGCAGCACGGCAATCGCGGCAAGTTGACCGATCTCCTTCCATGTCGGCGCGATCGCCGTCCGCAAAATATCGGCGGCGAGCTCGAATTCGAGCGCGACGGCGAGCCACCGCCCGAGCCGCAGCCGCACATTCTCCTTCTCGTCGGTCATCGTGTCCGCGCCCGACCCGCCGCCCATCCGATCGCCGCGAAAGAAGATCAGGAATGCGCGCAGCGTCGCCTCGATCGCCGCGATGCCGATAACGACCGCCGCCGCCGCCTCCACGCCCGCCGCCAGATACAATGTGATGGTCTTGAAGATGCCGAGCATATTCTCCCCAGGTGCATGACTTTTCCGGCTGATAGCAAGCATCTGTAACCCGCTTGCCCCCCCAGACGCGATGAGCATGGTATCACTCTTGCATGAGGGGCGGTCATGATTTACGCAGTCGCGCAGTCAAAGCAACAGCAATCGCACCGCCGGACGCAGTCGCCCGCGCCAATCGCCGATCCGGTCGGGTCGGCGCGGGCTGCCGGACTCCGCTATGTCAGCGACGCGAAACCGGGCATCGCGCGCAAGCGGGCGGGCAAGGGCTTCAGCTACCGCACGCCGGACGGCACGCTGATCCACGGCGCCGAAACGCTGCGGCGTATCCGCTCACTCGCCATCCCCCCAGCGTGGACGGATGTCTGGATTTGCCCGATCGCGAACGGCCACGTCCAGGCGACAGGCCGCGATGTCAAGGGGCGCAAGCAGTACCGCTATCACCCACTCTGGCATGAGGTCCGCGACGAGACCAAATACACGCGGATGATCGCCTTCGGCGAAGCCCTCCCCCGCATCCGCGCGCGGGTGGACGCAGACCTCGCGCGGCACGGACTGCCGCGTGAGAAAGTGCTCGCGACCGTCGTGCGCCTCCTCGAAACGACCTTCATCCGTGTCGGCAATGAGGAATACGCGAAGACCAACAACTCCTACGGCCTGACGACGATGCGCAACGAGCACGTTGATGTTTCCGGCGGCACCGTCGAGTTCCATTTTCGCGGCAAGAGCGGCGTCGAGCACACCATCGGCATCAAAGACCCGCGTGTGGCACGGATCGTCAAGCGATGCAAGGAACTGCCCGGCGCCGAACTCTTCCAGTATCTCGATGACGACGGCGAGCGGCAAACGATTGATTCCGGCGATGTGAACGGCTACCTCTACGAGATCACGGGCGAGCACTTCACCGCCAAGGACTTCCGCACCTGGGCAGGTACCCTGCTCGCCGCGATGGCGTTGCAAGGGTTCGAAACATTCGACAGTGAGACGCAGGCGAAGAAAAATATCATCGCGGCGATTGAACGGGTCGCGGAACGGCTCGGCAACACGCCCACGGTCTGCCGCAAATGCTATGTCCATCCCGCCGTGCTCGACGGCTATCTGGAAGGGGCGATGCTCGAAGCGCTCAAACAGCGCACCGAGCAGGAAATCGCCGACGGGTTGCACGGCCTGAAGCCCGAAGAGGCCGCCGTCCTTGCCTTCCTCCAGCAACGTCTCACGCAGGAGATGCAGGCGCGTCAGGGCGCTTGATGGTAGCGTAGGCTTCAGCCGTCAGGTATGCTAATGACTCCACATGCGAGGTTTGCGGGAAAAAATCGAACAGTTCGAGCGTGCGCAGCGTATAACCGCCCGCGATGAAGACGCGGAGATCGCGGGCGAGCGTCACCGGGTTGCAGGAGACATAGACGAACTGCCGAGGACGCTTGGCGAGGATTGCATCGGTGACGCGCGGATCAAGCCCGGAGCGTGGCGGGTCCACAAGGGCCAGTGCCAAATCCGGCAGGAGATCCATCGCCTTCTCGGCGGGCTTCGCGAAGAAATCAATGTTGGTCAAACCCCAAAGCCGTGCCGTTTCGCGTGCCGCCGCAATCGCCGCCGGGTCCACCTCGATGGCGACGACGTGCCCGGCCCGGCGCGCGAGGAACAGTGTGAACAATCCCGCGCCGCAGTAGATGTCGGCGGCGGTATCCTCCGGCCCGAGTGCAGTCAGCGACTCGATGCGCGCGATCAGGCGCGACACGAGATCGAGATTGGTCTGGAAAAACGATCCGGCGGGGAGCACGAACGGTTCGCCGCCGACGGCAATGATGCTCGCGATCGGGCCGTGGTACGGTCGTGTCTCGCCGGATGGATGCTTGTACGTCACGCTGACGACTTCCGGGAGCGCGGCGAGTTTGTCCGCCAGCGGGTGCAGTTCGGGGCGGTTCGGCAAGTCCATACCGCCAATACCGCCGATCACGAGTTGCAGGAGCGGCGCATCCGGCGTGCCGACCACTTTGACTTCGACCCAGACCTTACCGCGCAGATCGGGATAGACGCCGTCCGCGTACCAGTCGTTGAGCGTTGCAAGGAGGCCGGAGATCGCCGGGTGGCTGATCGGGCAATTGTGGATCGGGATGACGGACTGGCGACGGCGCTTGCGGAACCCCGCGCCCTTGCCGAGCGCGATGGCTGCGGAATGGCGATAGCGCCACGGTTCGTCCAGCACATGGATCGTCTCGGGCCGGTGGTCAATCCCGGCCTCATTCATCAGTTGCGCGACGATGTCCAGTTTCGTGTCGCGCTGATACGCATCGGCCATATGCTGCCACTCGCAGCCGCCGCAGTCGTGGTCGCGGAAGTACGGGCAGGGGGCCTCGATCCGCTGCGGCGATGCCTCGATAACCTCCGTAACGGTCGCGCGAGTCCAACCCTTACGGCCCTTCAGGGTCGTAATCGCGACGTGGGCACGTTCGCCGGGGATGCCCTTCTCGACCGGGATGATTCGCTCGCCGTACTGCGCCGTCGTCACCCCGGCGGACGTGAACGCACCGAGGTCAACCTCCGCCTCGGCATACACCATCCGCTCGCGGCGACGCGGCCCGCGCGTGGCGGGCGTATCCGGTTCCTTTGGCGTCTCCGGCCCCGGCGCGGTGGGATCCAGTGACTCATCTGCTGCAGCATCCCACGCATTGCTCATTGCTCGTCGCTCATTGCTTCTTAGCGTCGCATCGTCAAACGGCGGAAGGCTTCGGCCATCGGCAGGTCGGCCTGCTTGCCGATCTCCTCCAGGCGCTCACGCAGCCGCTGTTCGAGGTTTTCCGAGCGACCGACCTGCGAGTCGTGGTGCCGGAGCGCTTCGAGTTTCTTGTCGAAGGTTGTGGAAACGTCCACGAAGCAATCGGGGTGCTCGGCGTTGAAAAAGAGCAGTTCCGCGACCTTGTGCGGTTCCAACCCTTCCTCGTGGAAGTGCTCCGGGAAGTAGATTGCGTCGCGGGCGGTCGGGTAGATCGCGTCCGTCGTCGTGATACCGACATTGCGGTGATCGGGATGCAGGGCATACGGTCGCCACGGGTCGTGCGTGATGACGATGTCCGGCTTGAAGCGACGAATTTCGTGGACGATCCGGCCCCGGAAGCGGTACGAGTTGTCCGTCTGACCATCCGGCTCACGCAGAAAGACGACTTCCTTGATGCCGAGGACGGCCGCCGCCTCGCGCTGCTCCTGCTCGCGGATTTCGGTCAGCCGCTCCGGCGTCATGTTCGGGTCCGGGGAGCCGCGATCGCCGCTCGTCACCTGGACGAGAATGGCGTCCATACCGCGCTGCACCCAACGCGCGACCGTCCCCGCGCTCGAAAATTCGAGGTCGTCGGGGTGTGCCACGACGACCATGAATGTCTTGTACTCGTCGTCCGGAATCCATTCCGCCATGCGCTCGTCGCCTCCTGCTCCACCGGGCCACTGCCAACCGGGCCACCATCACCATCCACAGACCACGCATCCTACCACAGTACGCCCGGCGACGGCTGGGGAACCTAACCCCCAACCCCCTTCCCGCGAGGAAGGGGGAGCGAGCCTCCGGGGATCGAGGTATTCAGTAAACATCACGGTCTCGCGACGAGTGTACGTACATGTGCGTCCCAACGGTATTGAGTACGTACAATGCGTGTGCTATGCTAGCGCACAGGGAAAAGGGTTGCCGACGGGCACGCCGGGGCGCGGTGCCGGTCCGTACCAGGGGAGTAAGAGATTGTCGCTTTCGGTGCTCATGATCGCACCGACATCGTTTTTTGCCGATTACGGCGCGCACGTCCGTCCCCTCGAGGAGATCCGCGCACTCCAGCGCCTCGGGCATCGGGTGACGGTCTGCACCTACCACAATGGGCATGACGTCCCCGGTATCACGATCCAGCGCAGCCTCGACATCCCGTGGCGCAAGCGGGTGGTTGTCGGCACGACGCGCCACAAACTCTACCTAGATGCCGCGCTCCTCGCGATCGTCTTGCGGGAGATGCGCCGCCTGAAGCCGGACATCATCCACGCGCATCTCCACGAAGGCGCACTGATCGGCCAGATAGCCCGCGCCGCGCACCACGCGCCGCTGCTCTTCGATTATCAGGGTAGCCTGACCGCCGAGATGACCGATCATGGCTTCCTCCGCCCGTCGAGCGCGCTCCGCGCCCCGCTCGCGCGACTGGAACGGACGATCAATCACGCGTCGGACATGATCGTCACAAGCACCCACCACGCCGCGAACCGGCTGCGCGCCGACAGTGGCATGCACAACGAAAAAATCGCCTGCATCCCCGACGCGGTGGACACGCTGCGCTTCCGGCCGGACGCGCTCGCGCCGGACGAACGCACGCTGCTGCGCGCCCAACTCGGCATCCGACCGACAGACAAGGTGGTCGTCTACCTCGGCCTGCTCGCCCCTTACCAAGGCACCGACATGCTCCTGGAGGCGGCGGCCACTGTCCTGCGCCGCGTGCCGGATGCCTTTTTCCTTATCATGGGCTTCCCCGGCAACGAGCGCTATCGCGTGCTGGCGGAACGACTGGGCATCGCGCATCGCGTCAGCCTGCCCGGTCAAATTCCCTATCTGGACGCCCACCGCTATCTCGCGCTCGGCGATGTCGCGGTCGCACCGAAACTCTCGGAGACCGAGGGGAATCAGAAGATTTTCAATTACCTCGCCACCGGCCTGCCCGTCGTCGCCTTCGACACCCCCGCCTCGCGCGAAATTCTCGGCGACCGCGCGACCTTCGCGACGCGCGGTGATGCGGGCAGTCTCGCGGAATGCCTCATCGCCCATCTGGCGAACCCGGCGGCGGCGCGCCGGACGGGCCTCGCTGGGCGCACCGTCGCCCTGCAAAACTTCTCGTGGGAACGGCGCGGCGCGGAACTGCTGCGGGCCTACGCGCGCATTCTGCCACCCGAAAAACTGCCGCTCGTTGGCCTCTCACAGGCCGCGCCCTTCCCCGCCTCCGTGTTCGCGGACGGCGGCTCGGATTAGGGAACCTCACTCCCGCACTCCTAGCATCACGTCTAAAATTCGCGCTATGTGTCCGTACACATTGCGAAAAAGCGTTATGTCACCTACACTGGTTAGGGTTCAACAATGGGAATCTGCGGTTTTTCGGGGGAGCGAGAGCGAATGTCCGGTTCACAGCGGTCGGTGGCGCGCCGATGCCTGATAATGAGCACCGCAGCGTTGCTGCTCGTGACGGCGCTCTTTGCGGCCCCGGCCTTCCTGCACGGGAGCGCCGCGCCGATCCCCTTCGGTTCTCCCGCTTTCGCCGCGCAGTGGAACAGCATCGAGCCGAAGGCGCCCAATTTCTGGGGGCCTGCCTATCAGAATATCTTCCCGGAGCCGTATCAGGAGGCGACCGGCGGCAAGCGTTTCATCCAATATTTCGATAAAGCGCGGATGGAACAAACGACGGCGAGCGGCCCGGTAACGAATGGTTTGCTGACTGTCGAGTTGATGAGCGGCCAGCGACAGTTCGGCGACAACACGTTTGTGGCGTACCCGCCGTCTACCCTGCCCATCGTCGGCGATCCGACGAATGTTTTCCCGACCTACGCCTCGCTCGCGGCGAGCGCGCTCCCGCCGAAGGTCAGTCAGATTGCCGCCCCGAATGGCAACGTCTACGGCGCGGACGGCACGCTGACGCTGAATAGCCAACTCGCCGCCTTCCCCGGTGCGGCGTTCGGGTCGTATCAGGCGGATCCCGGCAACCGCTTCGCGCACAATATCCCGCTCGCCTTCTGGAAGTATCTCACGGCGCTGCCGACCCCGTGGCAGACCGCGATGGGCTTTCCGCTGACCGAGGCTTTCTGGTCGCAAGTGACGCTCAACGCCACCCCGACATGGGTGCTGATGCAGCCCTTCGAGCGGCGCGTCCTTTCGTACACCCCGACCAACCCGACCGGGTTCCAGGTCGAGATGGGCAACATCGGCCAGCACTACTACCAGTGGCGCTACATGACCAACCCCGGTGGCCTCGCCGGCCCGGCGACCGCCACTCCAATCGCGACCCTCATACCCACGACCTTTTCGACGCCCGACCCGTGCGCGACGCCGACGCCGCTGCCGACGAGCACCGGGACACCAACGACCGCGACCGCGACGCCGACCGCGACACCGGTCGTCTGCACCACGCCGACTAGTACCGGGAGCGTGCAAGGGGTGGAAATCCTCAATTTCCGGCAAGCCGGACTGACGGACACCTCATTCTCCTTCACATTCAACACGAACCTCGCCGCGACTTCGTATATCCGCTACGGCACGTCGAGCGGTTCCTACTCGAATGCGCAGGACATCGCGACCTCGGCGACCAAATCGCACAGCGGCACGATTTCGGGCCTCACGCCCAACACGTACTATTACTTTGTCATCCGCGTCAGTTCCTCGGTTGACTCGATCAACCGCTCCGAGGATTACTTCCTCACCACCGGCGATTCGTCAACGCCAACGCCGACAGATACTCCGACACCGGTGCCCCCGACACCGATACCGACGGTCGGACCGATCCCGACTTCAGGATCACCACCAACGGTTGCGGCGACCGCAACGGGGCCGATACCACCACGACCAAATTGCCCTCCCGGCGTGATCTGCACTGGTCCATTTGCAACGCAGACGGCTGCTGCGTTCGCTACCAATCAGACAGCAACGGCAGCAGCAAAGACTGCATCTGCACACCCATAGCGAGTAAAGATAGTATACGTACATCTTGCGCCCCGTTCGATCGCTTCATAGACTCTCCCTGTCCGCGATTTTGACAGGAAGTCTCTTCGGTGAAGTGGGAGCGGCAGATGAAGTTCGGGGCAGCGCAGTCCGTGCCGCATCGTGGCGTGCTCGTGTTCGGCATCGCGCTACTCCTGCTTTCGTCGTTCGTCGCCGCGCCGGTCTTCACGCATAGCAGCGCGGCGGAGAATGTGTTCGGCTCGCCAGCCTTCGGGACGCTCTGGGGAAGCATCGAACCCGTCGTGCCGAACTTCTGGGGCCCGACGGTTCGGCCCGCGCTGCAAGAGCCGTATCGGGAGGCGACGAACGGCTCCCGGCTCGTCCAATACTTCGACAAGGCGCGGATGGAGCAGACGACAGCGAGCGGCTCGATCACGAATGGCCTGCTGACGGTCGAGTTGATCACCGGGCAGCGGCAGATCGGCGACGCGGCGTTCGCGGCCTTCCCGCCCTCTACCCTGCCCATCGTCGGCGACCCGACAAATCCGTGGCCACCGTATGCCGCGCTCGGCGGGGGTGTCTTCGCGGCGAAAGTCGCGAAGAGCGGCGAACCGTTCGGCACCGTCTACAAACCGGACGGGGCCTTCGGCCTCAATCCCGGCCTCGCCGCCGATCCGGGCGCGCAGTACGGCATCTATCAATCCGATCCGGGCGGCAAGTACGGCCACAACATCCCTCTTGCCTTCTCCTCCTACCTCGCCGCGCTGCCGATCCCCTGGCTCCCCGCGATGGGATTGCCGCTCACCGAGCCGTTCTGGGTCAATGTCAAAGTCGGCGGCGCGCTGACATGGGTGCTGGTGCAGCCCTACGAGCGGCGCGTACTTTCATACACGCCGAGCAACCCGCCCGGCTTCCGAGTCGAGATGGGCAATATTGGCCAGCATTACTCCATCTGGCGCTACGGCAGCGACGCGGCCACTGGCGATGGTTCGGCGACAGGCGGCGCGACGACAAGCAGCGTGACGACGACGACGGTGCAAGGCACACCGACCCTCACGGTATCCGGCACGCCGCGCCCGCTCGCGATCTCCTCGGTGCAATTCGGCCTGATGACGGAAAGCGCGTTCTCGCTGACCTTCAAAACCTCCGTCCCGGCCACTACAGAAATCCTCTACGGGACGGCGAGCCACAGCTACACATCCCGTCAGGACATCTCCACGACCGCCGCGCAAGATCACGCGGCAAGCCTGACCGACCTGCAAGCCGGCACCAAATACTTTTACGCCCTGCAGGCAATCGCCGGAGCAGACTCCATCCAGAGCAAGGAAACGTTTTTCACGACTGCGGGCGCCGCCTCACCGACCGATCCGGCAGCAAGAGTCGCTATCGCGACAAAGACGCCGAATCCGTCACCTGCCACAGCGACAAATACACCGAAGTCAATGTCGCCGATAGCAACAACGGTTCCGAAAAATGTACTATTACACCTCAGGCAGATCAGAGTCGGCGTGACAAATTCCGCTCAGTTTGCACTACCTGCGGATCAGAACCCCAGGATCCCGGCCGCCCTCTTGGAAAGCGCCACCGTCGCACTCTCGCTCGCCTATGACGGCTCCGCGAATCCGTCGGCAGATACGGTCGCCGTTTCGACGTGGACGCGGGATATGGCGAATCTGACGGCAACCGGCGCTGGACCAACCCGTCCGCTCGCCCTTGCCGACAAGCACGTGGCCGTGACGATGACCGCGACCGCGACGATTCCCTTTACGGACACTTCCAGTCCGCCAATTGTTGTCACATTTACCCGCAAAATCCTGCCAGCAGACTATGCGGCGGGGATCACGATCACCTCGTCCTCCCTCAGCAATTCCCGCACGCCCGGCTTCAATGTTACGCTCATCTTTTCGGTGGCGCTTATCGGATGATTAGGGCGGTGGGGTATCGGAAAATTCGGAAGAACCCCCAGCCGGAAGCGGCTCATAAGTGATCGGTCTGTCGAGCGCCACCGATCCTGGTAGCGCAGGCTTTCCAGCCCGCGAGCGGGACGCAGGCTGGAAAGCCTGCGCTACCAACATGAGCATCAGCGATGACCGATCACCTATGAGCCGCTTCCCCCAGCCCCGCCGGTGGCGAGAATAGTGTATTCATGCGATACTTGCCGGTCGGCGGGCGCGCACGCTCGCGGGGTTTATTGAGAAAGAAAGGTATACAGCGTTGCAGCAATCCCTCGCGGAACGACCAACCGCACTCAAGCATCCGGTGCGGCATGAGATCCGCAATGTCGCGATCATCGCGCATGTTGACCACGGCAAGACGACGCTCGTGGACGGGCTGCTCAAGCAGTCGCATGTCTTCCGTGATCCGAACTCGGCGGGCACGCTGATTATGGACTCCAACCCGCTGGAGCGGGAGCGCGGTATCACGATCCTCGCCAAGAATACCGCCGTGATGTACCACGGCGTCAAGATCAACATCATTGACACGCCTGGTCACGCCGATTTCGGCGGCGAGGTTGAGCGCGTCCTCAACATGGCCGATGGCTGCCTGCTCCTCGTGGACGCCGTCGAGGGGCCGATGCCGCAGACGCGCACCGTCCTCACGCATGCGCTGACACTCGGACTGCGCCCGATCGTCGTCATCAACAAGATAGATCGCCCGAATGCGCGCATTGACGAGGTGCTGGAACTGACCAGCGACCTTTTCCTCGCCCTCGCGACGGACGCCGATCAGCTCGACTTTCCCGTCATCTACACCATCGCGCGCGATGGCCGTGCCGGGACAGGCCCGGATAATCTCGCCGAGGACCTCCGCCCGCTCTTCGACGCGATCCTCGAATACATCCCGCCGCCCGTCGGCGATCCCGACGGCCCCTTCCAGATGCTCGTCGCCTCGCTCGACTACGACACGCACCGAGGGCGCATCGCGGTCGGTCGGATCAGTCGGGGGAGCATCGCGCCGGGCCAGACCGTCGCGCGCGCGTCGCTCGACGGCACGGTCACACCGGCGCGGATTACCTACGTCGCGGCATACGACGGGCTGCGCCGGGTGGATGTCGAGCGCGCGGAGGCGGGCGACATCGTCGCGCTGAACGGCATCCCGCAGGTGACGATCTCCGACACGCTGGCCGACCCGGATCACCCCGACGCGCTCCCCGCGATTGCCGTCGAGGAACCAACGCTGCGGCTGACATTCGGTGTCAGTACCTCGCCATTCGCCGGGCGCGAGGGGAAATTCGTCACGTCGCGCCAGATTCGCGACCGGCTGATGCACGAGTTGGAGACAAATGTCTCGTTGCGCGTCGAATCCACCGAGCAGGCGGATGTTTTTCAGGTGTCCGGGCGCGGCGAACTGCATCTCGCCGTTCTGATCGAGACGATGCGCCGCGAGGGGTATGAGTTCCAGGTTTCCCGCCCCGAAGTGATCCTGCGCAAAACGGACAGTGGCACGCTCGAACCGATGGAGCGGCTGCTAGTTGACACGACCGCCGAATATACCGGCCCGGTCAATGAACTGCTCGGTCCGCGCCGCGCCATCCTCCTCGACCTCCGGCAGGACGACACGGGGCGCGTACGAATGGAGTTCACTGTCCCGACACGCGGGCTGATCGGCCTCCGCAACGCTTTGCTGACGGCGACGCGCGGCACGGCAACGATGGGCTCGGTCCTGCTCGGCTACGAGCCGTGGGCGGGCGAGATCACGAGCAACCGGGGCGGCGCGCTGGTCGCTTCCGAAGCGGGCGTTTCGACCACCTTCGGATTGCAGAACGCGCAAGAGCGCGGCGTGACCTTCATTGATTCGCAGACACCCGTCTACGCGGGCATGGTGGTCGGCCAGCAGCCGCGCGAGGGCGACCTCGGGATCAATGTCGCGAAGGAAAAGAAGTTGTCGAACATGCGCTCCTCGTCTGCTGACATTGCCATCCGCCTTTCGCCGCCGATTGAAATGAGCCTCGATAAGTCGCTCGATTTCCTCAATGAGGACGAACTGCTGGAAGTGACGCCGCTCAATCTACGCCTGCGCAAGCGGTACCTCGATGCCAACGAGCGCGCGCGGATGCTCAAAGCCGGGCGATGAGCGCCGTTGTCCTGCTCGGCGCGGTGCATGACCCGGAAGGGCGCATCGCCGCGCTTCTCCCGGCCGATTTGCCGCTCTTGCAACGCCACTACGCCAGAATTGTCGCAATTTGTGGTATGGCGACGCTCCCCTCCACCGTCGAGGCATTGCAGCGGTATGGTGTGACCGTCATCAGCGGCGAAGACATTCCAGTCAATGCGCGCCCGTACGCGCTTAGTGTAATGGCGTCGCACGCGGAGTGGGAATATGTCCACCTCTGCGACTTCGACAGCGCGCTCCACTGGGCGCACTGCTGGCCCGACGAACTCGACGCGGTGAACGCGACGATTGCCGCACACGACTTCCTCCTGCTCGGTCGGACGGCGCGGGCGATGGCTTCCCTCCCCGAGGCGCAACGCGAGACGGAACGGCTGATTAACCTCCTCTTCGCCCGCACGACCGGTGGCCTCGATCCGTGGCTCGGTAACGAGCCGGACAACCTTATTGACATTTGCACCGGCGCGTGGGGCTTTTCGCGCCGCGGCATCGCGGCGCTTCATGCCCGCGCCCATGTCACCGACATCGGCTTTCACGCCGAGTGGCCGCTGATCGCCCGCGATACGCCGGGTCTGCGCTGCGCCTATCTCCCCTGTGAGGGCCTGGAATACGAGACGGCGGATCGCTACGGTGACCAGATCGCGGCGGCGGGCGGCATCGAAGCGTGGCAGGCGCGCCAGAATGCGGACATCCGCCATTGGCAGCAGCGTATCGCCTACATCACGCAGATCGCCGAGGCCATTCTTCATTAGAAGGTGTATGAGACGAGTTGGTTCTTGGGCACTTCTGATGATGGGCTTGTGTTGCGATTCGCAGGTGTGGCAAGGAAGAACTACCACGCGATCCGTGCGCAAAACCGCACCTGTAAAACGCGATGCTACACATGTTGGATCGTCCTTGCTCCGCCAGGGCAATCGTGTTCGTCGTTATCACCAAATGTGCCCGTGAGCCGATAATCTGCACCAATTTTGCAACACTATCTTGTTTTGCAACGCTATCTTGCAACCCTCTCGGCCGGGTGCCTCGCATGTTATCTGCACAGATTTTTGCGACACACGGCGATGATCAATGTCCCGTCACGCAAGGGAATCGTTCTGCGGCCGTCCAGACTTTGAGGGCAGCTGTGCAGATTATGAATCTTATCTGAGGATGCTTTTGTCGGCCGTCAGTCGATTGTGCATCAGTTTGTTGTCTCGCGCGACTCCCTTGACAAACCCACAGCTCGCCCTTATCCTAATGGCATTAGGATGTCCTACTTATAAAAGGAACGAGGATCCATTGGTGTCATCCGATCTTACGCTCTCCGCACCCGCCCTCTCGCCCCGTCAGCGCCGCCAGCGCAACCGCGACGAGATGATCGCCAATATCCTCGCCACTGCGCAGGCCATCATGCGCGAGCAGGGCGTTGCTGCCCTCAATCTCAACGAAGTCGCGCGGCGACTGCAGATGCGCGCCCCCTCGCTGTACGAATACTTCCCGAGCAAGGCCGCTCTCTACGATGCGCTCTATCTGCACGCCATTAACCGGTTCGCCGAGGCGGATGCGCATGTCTGGGGGACGTACCCACCGGGCTGGGAGCAACTGCGCGCGTGGTTCGAGGCCCGGCTGTCGCTGGCGATAGAGCAACCGGACCTGTACCACCTCGTCTACGACGCACCGGTGCCCGGTTTCGCGCCGGGTGAAGCGAGCACGGCAGTGGCGCTCCAGATTGGCGTCGACGCGGCACGGGCGGTTGCGGAGATGATCGACGCGGGCGTGATCGCGACCGATTTGCCGCCCGATCGGGCGCGCGACTTCCTGCTCGCACTACGGCACGGGATGATCGCGGAGACGCTGGGCAAGCAGACGGTTGTACCGCCCATCTCCCACCGCTTCGCCTCACTCGTGCCGGTCGTCATGGGCGTCTTGCAGGCCGCCTGGGATTCGCACGGCTCCGCCGGCGTGACCGACGGGAAGGAGGGCCGATCGTCGTGAGGCTGTCCACCGCCGACCGTGTGTGATGGGGAATTGCGAGGCATCAGGAGGGATTGGTATGGCAACGAATGTGGCGACGGAGATCGGCTGTTCCTACGTGCCCCACGAGGGGGGCGAGCAGATCCGCATCTTCGATGAGGAGGCGGTCGTCAAGGTGGTCGGTGCGGAGACGGCAGACGCATATGCCGTGATCACCCTCAGCGTCGCACCGGGCGGCGGGCCGCCGCTCCACGCGCATCCGGGCAACGAGACGTTCTACATACTCACTGGCGCGTTCGTGTTCACCCAGCAGGATGCGACCGGGGTCTCGACCTTCCGGGTAAGCCCGGGCGCCGTCGTCCACGCCCCCGGCGGCGCGCCGCACCGCTTCGAGAACGTCGGCGCGGAACGGGCGACGATGCTGCAGGTCGTCTCGCCGGAGCTGGTGGATTTCCTGCGGGAGTTGGGCGCAGCCTTCCCGCCCGGCGCCCAGCCGGATATGGAGACGATGCTCGCCCTCAACGCGAAGTACGGCACCGAGGTGCTCTACGGCGGCGAAGGCAGCCGCCCGGAACCCGCGACGGACGACGCGACGAGTGAGCGGGCGCGGGTGCTCGCCTGGCGCTTCGAGCAGGCTAGTGAGGCGCTGATCACGACCATCGCGGGGTGCACACTGGAGCAGTGGCGGGCGGTCTGCGCAGACACGGGCTGGACAGTCGGCGTGCAGGCGCACCATATCGCGCAAGGCGAGGCGACGTTCACCGCGATGATCGGCAAGGTCGCGGCGGGGCAGCCGCTCGCGCCGATGCCGCCGGGGATGATGGACACGATCAACGCGCGGCACGCTGCGGAGTTCGCGCAGGTCGCGCAGGCGGAGACGCTCGCGCTCCTTCGGCAGAACGGCGCGAAAGCGATGGAGATCTACCGACGCCTGACGGACGCCCAACTGGACCGCGCCGCGCCGCTCGTGGAGGGCAAGCCCCCGATGACCGTGGTGCAGATGATCGAATACCTGGCGATTGGCGAGATCGAACGTCACGGGGCGGCGCTTCGGCAGGCGCTCGGTGCGGGAATGATCGGATAGGGCACCCGATCGGATCGAAGGGGAAACCGAGCGATGGCAACCGGCGGCATCGCCGGTCCCTCCCTGGCCACCGCAGTGAAGGAACGTAGGAAGGAGCCAGCCATGAACACGACGATCGCATACCGCGCGGCAGGGACCGGGAACACGCTGAATGCCCTCGGGGAGGCGGTGACAGTCGCCGTCGCGGCCACCGACACCGGCGGGGCCTACACGGTCGTCACGGTAACATCGCCACCGCAGGGCGGGCCCCCGGCGCTGCATTCCCATCCGGCGGCTGAGACCTTCGTCATCCTCACGGGCGAGTACGAGTTCTCGGCAATGGGCGCGGACGGCGCGTACACGTTCCGCGCTGCGGCGGGCGACACGGTACACGTCCCCGGCGGCGCGCCGCACAACTATCGCAATATCGGCGCGTCGGAGGGGCGGTATGCGGCCACCTTCGCGCCGGGTGGGATGGAGACGTTCTTCGCCGACCTCTCCATGCTGGCGGCAGAGGCGGCAGGCCCGCCAGACAGGGAGCGGGCGATGGCAATCTGCCGACGGCACCAGGTCGAGTTTATGGGGCCGCCAGCACACCACTGAGCGGATGGGCGCGCCGACATCGCCCGCAGACCGACGTCCGGAGCATCCCGGTAATTGGTGCGACCTGAGCTGGGGAGGGTGCAGGATAGCGTTGCAACCTCCGTGCAGTTACCGGGTCATGGGCACTTCTGATGATCGGCATGTGGAGACTTTCGTTCGCCGTGATGAGGGAACCCTGTGCGGCAATCCGCGCGACAAATCGTGTCCATAATCTGCGTGTCTGAGGTAGCGGATTTTCCCATTTCTCGCCAGGGAGTCCTGCTTTCTCCTCATCATCAAATGCGCCCAAGAGCCACGAGTTCGTACATCCTGATAGGCGTCGCCCTAGTGCCAGATCGTGTGTCACCCGACGTTCGGGCAGTTCAGGGGCGGCGCCTCACACGGCGGTGTGGTACGCAGTGCGCCCGCGCGGTGTCCACCCCTCGGTGGTGAGGCCGTAGAAGATCGGCATCAGGACGAAGACGAGGAGCGCCACGGCGGGCGCAACCACCCCGACGGCGATGGCGACCACCGGGCTGAGGATGCCGAGCGCCGCGCGGCGACGTTCCTCGCGGAAGAAGCCCGCCGCCACGTCGCTGCGCACTAACTCGCGGTGCCGATCCAGGTATGAGAACATGATTAGCCAGGTGAGGGCCATCGCGGCGGTAACCAGCCCGTACACTGCGAGCGCCGCGAGGCGATCGCCATGTGTGCCGTGCTGCATGGCGTAGGCGAGCGTCGCGGTCGGGAACGGAAAGACGGAGGTCGCGAGTAGCAACGCCAGGTTCCGCCACAGCACGCCGCTGTCCACCCTACGGATGCGGGCGAACAGGGCATGGTGGTTCACCCAGATGACCCCGACGTACATGAAGGAGGCGAGATAAGCTACGTACGAGGTCCACTGATCGAGCAAGTGCCGCACGACCGTGCCAGGCTCACCTGCGGGGACCTTGAGGTCGAGCACCAGCAGGGTGATGGCGATCGCGAGCACGCCGTCGCTGAAGGCCTCGACGCGCCCGCTCGCGGAGAGCAGGCCGGACCCGGCACTCGATGCGTCAACCTCAGGAGCGATCGTCAATTCGTCGGTCATGGAGATTCTCCTCGGGTTTGGATGTGACCTGGTAAACGTCTCACGCATGTCCGCGATTCTACCCGAGACCGGACCGGGCCGCGACGAGCGACGCACGAATATCCCTCACCGAGGGTACTCGCAATGATTACGCCGGAAGGACTGGCGCTGTTGGAAATGCTCGCGCCAGTCCACACGACAGCGGTGCGCAAGAGCTTTCTGCGAAACCCCGAACCGGGCGAGGCGGAGATGATCGCCGCTGCCTTCCAACGCCTCAGCGCCATTACCGGGTACGGCGGCAATTGCTCTCATGCATCCGATGGCGACATGCGCCGTCTCAGGGGAGTTTCGGGGCCGTGCCGAGCTTGGGCGTGAGCGCGGCCGTGCAGGCCGTGTTCGGTTGCGCCAGCGGCTGCTGAAAGAAGCCCAGGATGATGCTCTCGCCGCATGCCCCGCTCGTCGTCACCGGGTCGTGGCCGATACCCGGGAACTCGACGCTCATCCCCCGGCTCAGCGTCTTCGCCGCGTCCTGCGCGTAGGACGGCGGCGTGATTGGGTCGTACTGCCCGCTCAGCAGCAGCGTCGGCACGTCGCTCCGCACCGCCTGCTTCTCGCGCGCATCCGCCTTGGCAACCCCCCACTTGCCGCAGACCGCCAGGTCGTTGGCGATCGCGGGCAGTTCCAGTTCACGAATTTCCGGTTGCGCCGTGGCGGCGGCATTCTTCACCCCGTCGGGGGTGCTGAACGCATACTGCTCGCTGCACTGGACGGAGTAGTACATGCCGATGCTGATGTCGCTCGCCGTCGTCTGGTTCAGCCCAAGTAAGGCGGTCAGCAGCGCGTACTGCCCGTCGTGGACCTGCGCGATCAGAATCGGCACCGTGGGTGCGAGGTAGGAACCGAGGAAGAGCGACAGGTAGACCGCGGAGATCAGGGACCGACCGGTCGCGCGACCCGTCTGCGTCTTGCCCGTGGTCGGATTCTTCACCGTCAGCGTCACCGGGTTGTCGTTCAACTGGGCCACGTCCTGGGCGAAGGTCGCCTGCAGATCCGGGTACTTGCTATCGCAGGCCGGGTCCGCCGCGCACTGCACGAAGACCCGCTTGAGCGCCCCGTCGAAGCTGGTCGTCCGGTCAGCAAGCAGGTCCTCCTGCGGTGGGTCAACCGAGCCAATGACCGTGCTCCGAACAATCTGCGGGAAGTCCCGCAGCACGGTGAGCGCCAGGCGCGTGCCGTACGAGATGCCGAGCAGATTCACCTGGTCGTAGCGCAGGGCCGTGCGCAGATCGTTGACATCGGCGGCGCTTTCGGCGCTGTTGTACGCCGACAAGTTGACGCCCGTGCCGACCAGCCGATCGTGGCACTTGATGGGTACCGCCAGTTCCTGTTCGGTGGGGGCCATGGCGGCGATCGCGCCACCCGGTGTCGCCCCACCCGCGTCGGGGCAGGCGAGGGAGGGCTGTGAGTAGCCGGTGCCGCGCTGATCGAAGAAGACGACGGTGTAGCGATCGAGGAGCGCCTTGAGGGGCAGGCGATCGCTGAGGAACCCGGCAAGGAATCCCTCGGACCCCTGACCAGGGCCGCCATTGAGCACGATGATCGGCTCCGGCGCGGGCTGGGCACCGACGCTCTTGACGGTGGCGACCGCCAGCCAGATCGTCCGGCCCGCCGGGTGCGCATGCTCCTCAGGGACGACGAGGTAGCCGCAAGCGACATTCTGCCCGTCCACCTCGCCGGGGCCGAGCTTGAACGGACAGGCGGCGGCGGCGAAACGCGGCACCGTGCCGCCTGCCGCAGTGGTCGCAACCGCAGCCGTCCCGATGCCCACCTGGGCGGTGACGTTCACCGACGCGGTGCCCGCCGACTGGGTCCGCGCGGCGAGGGTGGTACCCGCGACCACGGTCGTTTGCGCCGCCGTCGCGGCAGCGCCCGGTGTGCCGGCCGTGCCGGTCCCGGCGGGCGTCGGGGAACCGGAGGACGCGACAGTCGCAACAATCGGCGCGGCGCTCGCCGCTGGGACACCGGCGGGGGCCGATGCATCGGGTGTTTCCGGAGCCGCGCCGGTCGGTGATGCGCTACCCGTCGTCGGGGTGGCGGCGAGTGTCGCGCTCGCGGGGGGAGCGGTCGGTGTACCTTTCCCACCGCCGCACGCCACCAGAAGGGTGAGAACGAGCATAACGCACACGCGGTGTGGCACGGAACTGAGCGTCAGGCGGCGGGGCAGTCGGTGGATGCGCATCGCGTTCCTCCAGTAATCGGGCCGATACCGAGATTGCATCGCTCCACGCAAGGAAAGTGCCATCAACGATGGTGATATTTGCGCTGAAATGTAATGTTATGTCGGAAATATCTACAGACGCTGTGGTATGCACGCCGGTTGCAGGTCCGGCGGGAAAAGAGCGGAAGGATTTACCGCCGAAGAGTGCCGCCCCGTCCCGTTGTTCGCCACCCGCACCACCGCCACTACCCGACCGTGTCGTAGGTGAACTTCGCCTGGTTCTCTGCCAGGTCGGTAATCTGCGTGAGCGATCGTTCGCAAAAGACCTACATCCACTTGCAAGAGCGGAGATATGCCGCCTACCGTGATGTGCGCCCGCAAGTAACCCCGCGCACGCGCGTTCGTACTATACTGATGCGTGAAGACCGCTTGCTATCACCGCAGGAGGGCGGGACATGGGCAAAACCATCGTTGCCATCCCGATTTTCGCGAAACTGAGCGACTACCGCGCGGACATCGTCGGCGGGGTGCTGCTCGCGCTGGCGCTGCTGCTTTTTGTGGCGGAAGTCTTCGCGCCTACGCACGGGAGCGTCGCGGTCGGCGGGCTGGTGATCCTTGTCGTCGGCCTGATCGTGCTGGCGCAGGGAACGGGGAGCGCGGCGCCCGTCGTGCTGATCGTCGCGCTGGCACTGGCGCTCGTGGCCTTCGCGGCGCTGGCCGTCTTCGAAGTCGTTATGGCACGCCATCGCCCCGTAACGACGGGCGCGAGCGGGTTGGAGAACGAGATCGGCCTCGTGCGCGAGGAGTTGGCACCGGTCGGCACCGTCTTCATTCACGGCGAGCGGTGGCGCGCGACGACGGAGGACGGCGCGATCCTCCCTGTCGGCACGCCGGTGCGCATCCTCGCCGTCCAGGACCTGACCCTGACTGTCGAAGTCGCGCCGGAGACCGCGATGACGCTACCGCCCGTGCCTGGCGCATATGATACGCAATCGTCACCATCGAGGAGAACATCATGAATCAGGCAGCGCTCGCCGTCATCGTCGCAGTCGTCATCATCGTCGTCGTAACCATCCTTTCGGCAATCAAAATCGTACAGGAGTACGAGCGCGGCGTCGTTTTCCGGCTCGGTCGCCTCGTCGGGGCGCGCGGGCCGGGCGTCATCCTGCTCATCCCCTACGTCGAGCGGATGGTCAAGGTGGATTTGCGCATCGTGACGATGGACATACCTGCGCAAGAAGTCATCACCAAGGATAACGTGACCGTCCGGGTCAATGCGGTTACATATTTTCGTATCCTCGATCCGCAACGCGCAATCGTCCAAATCGCTGATTTCACTCGCGCGACCTCCCAGATCGCGCAGACGACACTGCGCAATGTAATCGGGCAGGTCGAACTCGACCAACTGCTCGCCGAGCGCGAGGCGATCAACCTTCGCCTCCAGACGATCATTGACGAGCAGACCGAGCCATGGGGCGTCAAGGTGAGCATTGTCGAGTTGAAGGATGTCGAGCTGCCGCAGACAATGCAGCGCGCGATGGCCCGGCAGGCGGAGGCGGAGCGCGAAAAGCGCGCGAAGATTATCCACGCACAGGGCGAATTCGAAGCCTCCCAGCGGTTGCACGATGCCGCGCTCGTGATGGGGCAGACACCGATCGCTATCCAACTGCGCTATTTGCAGACGCTGACTGAGATGACGAGTGTCGGCAATGCGACGACGGTGATCCCGATCCCGATTGATCTCTTCAATATGGTGGGCACGATGACCGGCAACGCGCC
This sequence comes from Thermomicrobiales bacterium, assembly GCA_038231255.1. GTDB lineage: Bacteria > Chloroflexota > Chloroflexia > Thermomicrobiales > JALYUS01 > JALYUS01. Next base: position 52,352 of record JBBRLR010000008.1, read on the forward strand.
GATTCCACGCCCATCCGCCCCACCTCTCACTGCGGACTAACGTGGGAGCGTAGTTTTCAGTCTACCGTCCCGTATCTCGCGTCATTCACTGGGGACGCAGGCTGAAGCCTACGCTACCAAGGATGCGTTGTACGCTTCTCGATGATTCCATCGTCGCACAACGAGGCGATATAAATAAAATCAATCATCATGTTGACAAAATCAATATCAACTGCTATGATCCTAAGTGTCGGCAGATCGCTGCTGATGTTTCACTCTATGACAGGAGGCGACCAATGACACTGACAATCGCGGCGCGCTGGTGCGTAACCTTTCGGGTGCAGTCGCTCGCGCGGGTCACGATGCCCGCTACCGCGCCGACGACCGTGCGGACGCGGAAAGGGCCGGACTTGCTGGCAATCGTGGAGTCGCGCCGGATGCGCGATGAGCAAGAGATGCGGCAGATTCGTTGGCAGGCCGACACGCTAATGAGCGCGCGAAGGATGTTGTAGCGATGGCGGATGAGAGACCAGTATATCCCGCCCCCCGCAAGGACCCGGTGACGGGCGAACCGCTCGTCATCACGCGGTTGGAGGGGCCGACGACGGGCATCGCGATCGAGGGGCGGTTTTCCTTCGGGAGTGGCAGCCGCCTCGATCTCCTCAGCCCCGAACACCTCGCCTTTGTGGAGGTCTTCATCAAGAGCCGGGGCATTATCAAGGAGGTCGAGGCGGAACTCGGCATCTCCTACCCGACCGTGCGCGCCCGACTGGACGAGGTAATCCGCGCGATGGGCTATGCCCCGTATGCCGACGCGTTGCCGCCCGTCGAGGGCGCACCCGTCAGCGCCGAGCAGGAACGGCGGGCAATCCTCGCGGATGTCGCGGCCGGGCGGATTCCCGCGCAGGAAGCGGCCGTCTATCTGCGCGTCGGCGGCAAAAAAGGCGGCGATATCGAGATGCGGATTGGTCGAAGAAGCAGACGGGACGAGCGCGAAACGCCGGAAACGGAGAGCAGATAATGGAAAGCGGTCGCATCGAACGAACATTCACCCTGGCGCCCGACGTTATGCCAAGCATCGTTGCGCACACGCCGAGCGGCACGATACACATTCATGGCGAGGAACGCGCCGATGTCGCTGTCACAATTACGTGCGACCCGGCAGACGCAATTGGGCGCGAACTGGAGATCATTTTGGAGGAGCGCGACGAGACGATCCACGCCGAGGTGCGCGGGCATGCGCCCACCGACTGGCTACGCGGCCACTCCGGCAAGGTGCGGATCGCCATGGAGATTCGCACGCCTATCCGCAGCAACATCGCGGCGGTCGGCGCGAGCACGGACATCCAACTGGAACGGCTGGAAGGCGCGATCCGCGTGCGCACAGCCAGCGGCGACATCCGCGCCGACCGGCTCACCGGCACGGTGACGATTCAGAGCGCGAGTGGCGACGTCCGCACCCATGCCCTTGGCGGCACGGTGCGCATCCAGAGCGCGAGCGGCAATATCGGCCTCGAACGGGGCGAGGGCGAGTTGACGATCCAGAGCGCGAGCGGCGACGTGGAACTCGATCACCTCACGGGCATGCTCGATGTCACGACCGCCAGCGGCGATTGCCTCGTCCGCGCGTCTGCGCTTACCACCTGCCGCGCGAAGACGGCGAGCGGCGACCTTTCCGTCGCGACCCCGCTCGCACCGGACGGCGAGTACGACTTCGGCACGGTCAGCGGCGATGTGCTGCTCCAAGTGCCGGAAGCGACGCGGATGACCATCGCGATGAAAACCGTGAGCGGTGATCTTTCGTGTACGCTCCCCGCGACCAGCGAGGGCGGCAAGCGCAGCCGCACGCTGACAGTCAATGGCGGCGGCATCCCGGTGCGCGTCAAGAGCGTGAGCGGCGACTGCACCGTGCGCGCCGCCACAGGTGATCTCCCGCCGTTCCCCACAGCATCGTCCATCGCGCGCGCCGTCCCTGCGCCGACCGCACCACCTGCCCCACTCGTCATCCTCACTCAGGCCACGCCGGAAGACGACTTCTCGGAAACCCTCGCCGTCTTGCAGGCGGTAGAACGCGGCGAACTCTCGATTGACGAAGCGATGGAGAAACTGGCACGCCTCGAAGCGGGCACGCTGCCGTAGAAGACCCACGTAAACTGTACGTACAATCGCAACGGCGGTTGCCATTGGCGGCGCGGTACGCTACTCTAGCGCGCATCGTGCAGCGAAATTGGCATGCACACTGCATTTTACGAGATTTTTTGCAAGGACGGCGCAACCACCGCCTTGGTCACTCGTTGTAATGATTGGGAGGCTGGGTTGGAAGGCCCGGTGACAACCACGGACGAGGCCAGTTGGATAGCACGCGCACGCAGTGGGGATGCGGCGGCATTCGAGGCGCTCCTCAATCGGTATGAGCGGCAGATCTATGCCTATATTTACCGGATGATGGGTGGCAATGGCGACGACGCTGAGGACCTGACGCAGGACACATTCCTCAAGGCATATCGCGCGCTTGGTCGGACATCGGACGACCTCAACGTCTCGGCTTGGTTGCACCGGATCGCCTCGAACTCCTGCCTTGATGAACTGCGGCGGCGGCAACGGATTCGCTGGCAGCCGTGGGATGGGATGAAGCACGATCGGTTGCTGCACGGGAGTGCGGGGGAGAATCCCGAACGCTCGCTGCTCCGCCGGGAAGCGGAAGGGACGGTACAGGGCATCCTCGATCGCATGTCCGCGCGCAACAAGCAGGCGCTGGTACTCCGCGAATACGAGGGCCTTTCCTGCGAGGAGATCGGCGAGATCATGGGAATCTCGCGATCCGCCGTCAAATCAGTTCTTTTCCGTGGCCGTGAGGAGTTCCGCAAGTACTCGGTCGAACTCGGTTTCGATGCACCGTTGGAGGATGAGGATTCGTAATGGGACGATTACGCGAGCGAGAGCAAGAAAAAATCCGCGAGCTCGTCTCCGCCTATCTCGACGGTGAGTTGCCGCCCGACGACGCGCATTTCGTCGGCAAGCGTATTCAGGAAGACCCGGCGTACGCCCAGGTCTACGCCGCCTATCGCGGCATCCGCATGGACCTCCGCGCACTTACTCACCCCGAAGTACCCGCCAGCGTCTCGCAAATGATCCGCGCCCGGGCCGCCGTCATGCAGCCAGGACGCGCGGTTCTGAATATCCGCCAGCGGGTTGCCCGCATCACCGCTGCCGCCGCGACACTCGTGGCCACCTTTGCGGCGATTCTCACGGGCGGTTTCGGCTTGCAGCATCATTTCACGCACGCCGTACCCGGTACGGGCCAGCCGAATCCGGTCGTCATCGTCGCCAACAACAACAGCGCGCCGACCATTGCGACCATCCTCAACCCGAACATTCGCTACGACGAACCGGCGCAAATCCGCTTCACTCGCCCGATGAACGAACAGACGGCGCTGACATCGGTGGTCTTCAGCCCGACCGTGCTGGTCAGTAATCTCCAATACGACAACAACACATCCATTCTCAGCACCAAGCCGAAAGCGCTCAAACCACAGACGACGTATACCGTGCAGATTCCCGCCGGATTGAAAGATGCCGAGGGCAATGACGTGCGCGCGGACGCGTTCAGCTTCTCCGTCGGTAACATCATCCCCGGCATCGCCGACCAACCGACGACGATGCCCGCGACGGTCGCCGCCAGCCCGACCGCCTTCACCATCGTCCCCACGCCATCCGCCACGGTCGTGGCCGTCGCTCCCGCGACCGATGTGACGGCGACGGTTGCGCCCCCGGTTTCCAATGACACACCTGCAACGGTCGAGCCGCAGCCGGCCGCTCCGATCGCGACTACGAAGCCCGTTGCTGTCGCACCCAGGGCGACGAATACGCCGGTTCCCGCGTCGAAACCCGTCGGCACGACGATCTCGGTCGTCGAACCGGCAGCGGTGCCGACCATCGCGCCGACCGCCACCGCTGTGCCAACGGCAACCGTTGCGCCGACTGCGACGCCCGCCCCGACCGTCGTCCCGATACCGACAACGCCCGCCATCGCGGTGGCGGACAAGTTCAAGGGCGCATACGCCTCGACCGCCAACCGGCTCGGCGCCCCGATCGGCGGCGCGCAGAGCGTCGGGACATCGCAACTCTTCTTCCAGAATGGCTTCATGCTCTACGTCGCGGGCCAGCCGATCTACGTCTTCTACAGCGGCGACCACTCATTCACGTCGTACCCGAACCCCGGCAATAGCGGCGTGGGCAGCGACGGCGGCGCAGGGCCGTCCGCCAGTCTCTTCAAGCCGGTCAACGCCTTCGGCGTCGTCTGGACGGCGCAGAAACTGCAAAGCAAACTCGGCTACGCGACCAGCCCCGGCGAGTCGGGCGGCAGTGGGACGCTCCAAGCCTTCGAGAACGGCTCGATTCTTTCCGTCGGCAGCGATGTCTACGTCCTCCTGAAGAACGGCACCTGGCAGCCGTTCAGCGGCTAGGGGACCTCACCCCTGCCCCCTCTCCATTGCTTGTCCGCAATGGAGAGGGGAGCAATCTCATGATAACGACGAAGGGCGGATGCCTAGCATCCGCCCTTTCAAGATCAATCGCATCTTCTCCCCCTCTCCTTTGTCAGAGCAAAGGAGAGGGGGCTGGGGGTGAGGCTCCCCTCTCCTACCGCGATGCCGTCTGCTCTGCCATACGCACTGCGTCCGTGCTGCCGGTAAACGCGGCGGTGGCCGTCGCCGCGCCCGGTGCGGTGAGGTTGGCGACGAACTGCGTCGGCACAGGCTTCGCGGCCTCAGCACGCGCTTCCGCCGCGCTATCCGCCCAGATGAAGTGATCCCGACCGAACAGGTTAACGACATAGAGCGCCTGCTTGTTCGCTGCCATCGGTTGTACTCCCTTATCGTGTGATCGCAGAACCGCACCGATGCCGCTCTACGTGTGAGAACTATTCAATCATTTGCTCGTTACGCATGATGCGTGCCGAACAATCGTTTTGATGACATTCCCGCCATCTCAAAGAGTAAAACGCACTGCGCGTCACTTTATTCTACAAATGCGAACCGCTATTGGATGTATGCCGTGTCGGCTTGACGAGCATCGCGCGTTGCTTGTATGAACATGGCCAGTCGGATCGGGCGATGATGATCGGTGAAGAGGAGCAAACGATGCCATCCTGCTCGACATACTATCCACTGTCATTAGCGACCGATTTGTGACCATTCAGTTGCCGCGCTATCGTCTCATCCTGCTCGCAGTCGGTGGCTCGGCAGATTCAGTGGCAGCGACGGCGCATGCCGCGATGCTCGCCCGCGCGACGGAGGCGACAGTTGCAATCCTCGCGGTGATTGACACGAGCGCGGGCTTTGCGTTCGGTGCGGAAGGGATGGCTGCATACCAACGGCTGCGGGCGGACGCTCAGGCGGTGATCGAGGCGGCGAGCGCGTCGCTCCGGGCCGCCGGTGTCGTGCGGGTCGAACACCTCATCATGGACGGTGCGCCGGGTACGGCGATCCTCGAAGTCGCGGATGAGCAGGGCGCGGACCTGATCGTGCTCGGCGGTGGGCGTGCTATGCTGGACAGCACAACGTCGGAGGGTGTCGCCGCGCACATTGTGCGCCATGCCCGATGCCCGGTCGTGATCGTCCCCCGAGAAAGGAAGCTGCAGTGATGGACACCAGCCGCGACGAGGCGCGCCGCCGCGATGCCGCCGACCCGCTCCGCTCGTACCGCGACCGTTTCTACACCCAACCCGGCACGATCTACCTCGACGGCAACTCGCTCGGCCTTCTGTCGCGCGATGCGGAACGCACGCTCCTGCGCGTGCTCGAAGAATGGAAGATGCTCGGCATCGAGGCGTGGTTGAATGCCGACCCGCCCTGGTTCACGCTCACCGAGGAACTGGGCGGGCTGATGGCCCCGCTCGTCGGCGCGGAAGCGGACGAGGTGGTCGTCACGGCGAGCACGACGGTCAACCTCCACACGCTCGTCGCGACGTTCTACCAGCCGACGCGCGAGCGGCGAAAGATTATCGCCACGTCGCTCGATTTCCCCTCCGACATCTACGCGCTGCAAAGCCAGATTCGCCTGCACGGTGGCGATCCGACCGGCGATCTCGTCGTCGTGCAGAGCCGAGACGGGCGATTAATCGAGGAAGATGACATTATCGCCGCGATGTCGCCCGATGTCGCGATGGTCATCCTACCCGCCGTGTATTATCGCAGCGGCCAACTGCTGGACATCGCCCAACTCACCGCCGCCGCGCACGAACGGGGCATCCTGATCGGCATAGACGGCTGCCATTCCGTCGGCCTCGTGCCGCACGAATTCGACCGCTGGGGCGTGGATTTCGCCTTCTGGTGTACCTACAAATACCTGAACAGCGGTCCTGGCGGCACGGCGGGATTGTACGTCAACCGGCGGCACTTCGGCGTCGCGCCCGGCATGGCCGGTTGGTGGGGTAGCGACAAAACGACGCAGTTCGACATGTCTCACACCTTCACAGGCGCGGGGAATGCCGGTTCGTGGCAGATCGGCACGCCGCCGCTCCTCAGCACCGCGCCGCTGCACGGCTCGCTCCAGATGTTCGCGGAGGCGGGGATGGGCACTATCCGCGCCGCGTCGTTGGCGCGCACGGACTACCTGATCGCGCTGATCGAGGCGATGGGCCTCACCGAGGCGCCCTACCACTACGGCATCGGCACGCCGCGCGATCACGCCCGGCGCGGCGGCCATGTCGCAGTCGAGCACGCGGAGGGCACGCGAATCGCCAAGGCGCTCAAGACGAAAGGCGTCATCCCCGACTTCCGCCCGCCGAACATCGTCCGCCTCGCTCCCATCGCCCTCTATACCTCTTACGAGGAGTGCTGGCAGGCCGCGCAACACCTCAAAGCGATCATTGATGAGCGCACCTACGAGACCTTCGCCATTGGCCGCGACCTGGTAGCGTAGGCTTCAGCCTGCGTGCCTTGTGCCAAGTGACAGAAGCCTGCATGAGAATCGCAGGCTGAAGCCTACGCTACCGCTCAAAAGGCGTAGCGGATGCGGCAATAAGGCAAACGTTCGGCAAGCAGGGCGCGGAAAGCGGCGACGAGATCGCGCTTGATATCCAAACGGTAGCGAAGGTTGTCGCCGCCCGCTTCCGAGGTCTTCGACTCTTGGAGATCGGGCCGCCAGAGAAGTTCTTCGGCTTTCGGATGCCAGCCGAGATTCACGTCATGCAACTGCGCGTTGTGCGTCAGGAAGATCACTTCCGCCGCCAGTTGCACCTTCGCCCGCGATGACAGCGCGGCGTCAATCTGCGCGAAGAGCGCGGCGTAATCGTCTAACCAGCCGTCGTAGATAATAATCGGTCCGAAGTTGATGTTCACCTCGTAGCCCGCTTCGACGAAATCATTGATCGCGCCAATTCGTTCCGCGACGGGTGAGGTGCGCACGTCAACGATCCGCGCAATCGAGGCGGGCATCAGACTGAAGCGGATGCGCGTTTTCCGCTGTGGGTCGTACGAGAGGAGATCGCGGTTGACGTACTTCGTCGCGAACGTTGCCTTGGCGTTCGGCAGCGTGCGGAAAAGCGAGATCAGGTCCCGTACATTGTCGCTGATCAGCGCGTCCACCGCGCAATCGTTGTTGGTGCCAATCTCGTAGACCCAATCCGTCGGATCGGCCTGCGTCGGCGCAAACTTGAACCCCTGCTTCGCCGCATGCCGCACAATTGCGGCGCAAATGCCGTCCATATTCACGAACGTTGTGATCGGGTTCGCTGCGCCCTTCCGCCGCGCGACGTAGCAGTAGACGCAGGCCATCGCGCAGCCGTTCGCGTGGGACGGCGCGACGAAATCGGTGCTCCGGGCGAAGGGGCGCACCGCGAGCGTCTTTTTCACACCCAGCACGAGCACCGTGCGCTTGATGCTGTTCCAATCGCCGATCAGCGCATCGTTGCCGTGCAATTCGGGAATATTCCAGTGCGACGCGACCTCGATCCGCTCCGCATCGGGAAAACGTGCGAGGGTTTCCCGCCCGCGCGGGATTTCCCGCACTGCTGGCTCATGGTAGATCGTTTCGATGTTGAGCAACGCCTGCGCTATCACTCTAGAACTTCGCGGCGGGATCGGGGCGCGTGGCGACCAGCAGGTATTCGCTATCGTTCTGCCAGCGGACTTCCGGCGACTCAAATCCCTGGGCGACGAGCATGTCGGTCAGTTTCTCGATGCCGATGCGGCGGGGTTTCGGCGGGCCTTGCCCGTCCGGCCCGTCATCGCGGAATTCGAGCACGGCGACGGCGCCGCCATGCCGGAGGACGTGGTGCATCTGCGCGATCATGTGCTCCGGCGGGCTGATCTCGTGGAGCACGAAGGCGATGAAGCAGCAATCGAGGCTGCCTTCCGGCATCGGCAGGTCGTGGTGCAGGTCCACATGCATCACGCGCACGGTCGGTGGCAGGTTCTTCGACCCGGCGGCGCGCATCATCTCTTCGCTTTGATCGAGCGCGAAGACGCGGCCCGTCGCCCCGACCGCCTTCGCCAACTCCACGGTGAAGACGCCCGTGCCGGCACCGAGGTCCGCGACGTGCATCCCGTGGTGCAGGCCGAGGCGACCGATCATCGCGGGCGGATCGAGGCGCGCGAGACGCTCGGGAGACTCCATCCGCTGCCATTTAGTCGTATCGAAGATATGCGCGCGGTCGCCTTCCTGATCTGCCATGTTATTCATCCCTCCGATATTCGACGCCGGTATCCACCGGCACGAGGCCGAGGAGTTGCGCCAGACCCAGCGAGGTCGCGTTGTCCGTGAACGTCGTCCATTGCGGCAGTAGCCCTTTCGCCGCCACCGCCGTCATCAGCGCGTGCGCGCAGGCCGTCGCGTATCCCTTACCGCGCGCGCTCGGATCAGTGTGCGCGCCGATTTCCGCGTATGGCGTGGCAATTGCCCACGTCGCGGCGACCGCGATGAGTCGACCGTCCTCCTCGACGCCATCGGCCATCCCTTCCGCGAGCAGGGCGGCGACGCTCCCGAAGGCATCCGTCAGCCATTCCCCCTCGCCGTGGAGCAGCCGTGCGACCATCGGCGCGTCCGGCGGGCCGAGCGGGCGGGTGCGCACGCCCTGCCGGTCCAATGGCGGCAATCGCCAATTGTCCGTCGCGGCGAGGATCGTGATGTCCGTGCGCTGATCGCCGAAAAGGGTTTCGTGAATCAGTCGCTCCGTCTCGGTGTCCGAAACCCAAAGGCGGCTGATGCCTGGTTCCTCCGCGAGGAAATCCACGAGCGGTTCCGCATCGCCGAGTGAGATAAGGTACGCACCGCCCTGCGACGAGGCGGGCATCATCACCGCCGCCGCGCGCGGGCGCGTCAGATCGTCCGCCATCACCCGCGCCCCGCCCGAACGGAGCAGAAAGCGCGCCGCCGTATGCCACGGGCGCGGCTCCAAACGGGACAGCAAGGCAGGGAACCGGTCGGGCGGGTAATCTTGCATCGCGTTCGCACTCCAACACATCCACAGACCTTCGTCGGCGCTCGCCCGCATGATACCAGAACAGCCCACCTACCCGGCAGGCAGCACGCGGGCATTTCTCAGGGTAGACTATGGCACAACGGCATACAGAGGACCGGAAGGAAGCGACAGCGAATAGGGAGAGGAGACGCGGGTGCCACTCGGGTTGACGATGGAAGAGATTCAACTGCTGATCGCGGAGGCGGCGGAGACGACGCCGGACATCGGGCCGGGCGGGGACGAGATGAGCGACCCGGAATACGTGACCGCCTACCTGCTCAATATCATGATCCCGCTCATGCGCTACAACAACATGCGCATCGAGGAGCAGCTACGCACCTTCGGCATCGTCATCCCCGAGACGCCACCGCCGACTGCAGAATCGCCGACCGATGAGACGCCAAACAACTGATCGCGCCTATCCGATGAAAACGAAACGCTCCGGCCATGTTGCCGGAGCGTTTCGTATCGCTTACTGTCGAGGAGACCAACGATTCAGTTCTCATACTCTTTCACGGTAGTCATGTCGTGATGCAATAGCGCTGCCGACCCTCGTAGGGGCGATTCGTTAATCGCCCTGCCGAGCTGCCCCCGCACCCGCGCATGCACGGCTTGTTCCTGGGCAGGCGCTTCACCAATCGCCCCTACCACTCCATCACGACAGGGCTATCACGGTAGAGTATCCGCTCCGCCCTATGCGGGCACGCCACTGGCGATCTTCTTCAGTTCATCCACGATCAACTGATTCCAGGCAGAGGCACGCTCGCCGCGCAGTTTCGTGCTCTCAACGCCCCACGCCTGCCGTGCCTCCGGCGAAAGGTCGCCGAAGTCGGCATTCTGCGGCGCGTTGTATTCGGGGTGGGCGGCGAAGAAGGCGTTGCGGGCCGCAGCGGATTCGGCGGTCTGGGCGGCGGGCCGCTCGATGAAGTGGCCGAGTTCGCGCATCTGCTGGTCGAAGAAGACGACGACCGGGATGGACTTGAACTTGCCTTCCTTCAGGTACTGGTTCATCAAGTCTTCATTCTGATCGCGCAGGAAAACGCGCAGATTCAGGTTGCCGGCCTCTTGCGCCAACTTGCCGATCACCGGCAGCCCCGCGATCACGTCGCCGCACCAGTCCTCCGCGATGACGAGGACATTATGCGGCTCGGGCAGATTCTTGAAGGTCGCGACATCGTCGGGCTTCAGCTGCACCTTGCCCTCGGTTTCGATGAAACGATCCTTGTTCTGCGTCATCTGATCCACGTACTGCTGGTACGTCAGGCCTTCGTTGAACCGTTCCTGTGTTACTGCCATGCAGCGTTCCCTCCTGAGGATGTTCGTGACGATTGTCGCACGTTCCATGATCCCGTCATGGGTTGTGTCCTGTACAACGCCTCGGACCGCCGTGCGTATTCCCCCTTGCGCGCCGGTTACGTGTCCTTAATTGCGCTGGAAGCGGATGATCTCGCCCGCGATCCCCGTATCCGTGACCTGGAGGAGGCCGTAGGAGAAGGACGGCTCTTTGCGCCGGTCGGTCGGGGAACCGGGGTTGAAGAGCAGCACGCCATCCACCTCCTCATTCATTGGCTGGTGACTGTGCCCAAAGATGACGCACGTGACATTGCTGAACGAACGGCGGGCACGCTCGGCGGTCGTCCTGCCGATGCCGCCATCGCCATGCACCATACCGATGCGCCACGGCCCAACCTCGACAACCCGCTGCACGGGCAGGCGCATCCGCACATCCGACGCCTCCTGGTTGCCACGCACCGCGAGCACGGGTGGCCCCAACCGGCGGATGCGTTCCAGCGCGTCCAACGTCGTCAGGTCGCCAGCATGGAGAATCAGGGCCACATTCCGCATCGCGTGCGCGACGAGCGGCGGCAGTTCCCGCGCCTTCGAGGGCATATGCGTGTCGGCGAGCACACCGATGGTGAGCGGCGGCGTCCAGACGCGCTGCTCCGCCGGTGGGGGCGGCGGCAAGGGCGGGAACTGCGAGTCGTCCGCGCCCGTCCGTAGATTCACGCGCCCTGGCACCGGCGGTCGGTACGAACCCTGCTGCGGACGATCAGGGGGATCCGATTCGTTCAACCAAGCCTCCTGGGGAAAGTGCTGAGTGCTGAGTGCTGAGTGCTCGGTTCACCGCACACATGCTCAATGATGCCCGATGATACCACGATCACATGGTATACTTCCCTTTCGCGGTGCAGACCGCCATTCGGTAAAGATGTCTCGCACTCAGCACTCAGCACTCGGAAGTGACCGAAGGGAGCGATAGATGGCATCCGCAGCGTCCTTCGATATTGTCTCGAAGTTCGACCGGCAGGAACTGAAGAACGCGGTAGATCAGGCGCAACGCGAGATGTTGACGCGCTACGACCTCAAAGACACGAAGAGCGAGATTGTGCTCGACGACAAGGCCGTCACGATCACCGCGCCCTCGGACTACGTCATCTCGACGATCCGCGATTTGCTGGAAAGCAAAGTGGTGCGGCGGCAGTTGTCGCTCAAAATCCTTGATCCCGGCAAGGTCGAGGAAATCGGCGGCGGTCGCGCGAAGCAGGTCATCACCCTCAAAGAAGGGCTACCGGACGACCTCGCCAAGAAGATGACGAAGACAATCCGCGACGAATTCAAGAAGACACAGCCACAAATCCAGGGCGACGCTATCCGCGTCCAGGCCAAGGCCCGCGACGACCTCCAGGCCGTCATCCAATACTTCCGCACCCACGAGGACGACTATCCCATCGCCCTCCAATTCGTCAATTATCGGTAGGGGATTTTGTTAAACCACCGAGACGCTAAGAACACCAAGAAGGGAGGCTAGCGCAGAGAACACAGAGAAGAGGAAATTAAGGATTCCGCCTCTGTGTCCTCTGTGTTAAGTCCCCTCCCTTCTTAGTGTTCTTGGTGTCTTGGTGGTTCGATCTTTCAGGGAGATTTGATGCCGAAGCAGCGCACGTATCATATTTTGACGCTCGGTTGCGCGAAAAACGCCGTGGATTCGGAGGGGATGCACAGTGTGCTGTCCCGGCGTGGCTACGAGGCGGTGACGACACCCCGCGCGGCGGAGGTCGTGATCGTCAATACGTGTGGGTTTATCGGGCCGTCGCGGGACGAGTCCATGGGGGTGCTGCGCGAACTGGCGGGGCGCAAGCGGCCGGGGCAGATGCTCGTCGCGGCGGGGTGCTTGCCCGCGCTTCCCGGCTGGGAACAAACAGTGCGCGACGAACAGGGCGTGGACGGCGTGATCCGCACCCAGCAGTGGAGCGGCATCGCCGATCTCGTGGACGAGTTGACAGGCCGGGATCGGATGCCGGAAACATGGGTCGCCAGCCGCCTCGCCGCCGACGACGCCACGAATGGGATGATCCCCTTGCCGCTCGCCGAGATCGGCGCCGATGGCCTGATCGCGCCATTCACCCGCGCAGCGGGTAGGCCGAGCGCATACGTGAAAATCGCCGACGGCTGCAACCATACGTGCGCCTTCTGCACGATCCCCTCGATCAAGGGGCCGAGCGTCTCCAAGCGACCGATTGCCGTACTCGAGGAGGTGCAGGCGCTCGTCGCAAGCGGGACGAAAGAGGCGGTCTTCATCTCGCAGAATACCGGCGCATACGGGCAGGACCTCCAGCCGCGCACGACGCTCGCGGCACTGCTCGCCTGGGTCTGCGAAGAAACACCAACACTGCCCTGGTTGCGGATGCACTACCTCTACCCGACGCACATCAACCCGCAACTGATCGAGACGCTGGCGACGCATGACCAACTCGTGCCGTACATGGATTTCCCGTTGCAGCACGCGCATCCAGCGATCCTCCGCACGATGGGCCGCCCTTCCGATGCCGCCCAGACGCGCCGCACGATCGCCGCCCTGCGCGACCGCATCCCCGACATTGCCCTGCGCACGACCTTCATCGTCGGCTATCCCGGCGAGACGGAGGAGCAGTTCCAGACGCTGCTCGACTTCATCGCCGAGATGCAGTTCGATCATGTCGGCGCGTTCATGTACTGCAACGAACCGGGCACCCGCGCCGCGCTGCTGACCGATGATGTACCCGCCGATGTGAAGCAGGAGCGGTATGGTCGCCTGATGGAAACGCAGCGCGCGATCTCGCTTGCAAAGAACCGCGCCCTTGTCGGCGGCACGCTCGATGTGCTGATCGAGGGCGAGGGCGAAATCGAGGACGAGGACGGCACGACCGTCCCGATCAGCGCCGGGCGCGCGAAGCGGCACGCCCCGGAGGTGGACGGTCTCGTCTTCGTCGCGGGTGTCCATCCGATCGGCAGCATCATCCCCGTGCGGATCACCGAGGCGGACGAGTACGATCTCTGGGGCGACGCACCCGAACTCGTCGCCACGTCACCCCGCGCTATCTCTCGCCCGCAAGCGAAACGACGCCGCCATCAGTAGTAGCGTAGGCTTCAGCCTGTGTCCCCTTCCCCGGTAGCGCGGGCTTTCCAGCCTGCGACCCTGCGACGGCGAGAAGGGGACACAGGCTGAAGCCTACGCTACCGATCAATGGAAGGGCGTGGTCTTGGAATCGGCACTGCTGCGGCGCGGGTTGCGCCTCGAATATGCGACGCTAGGCTGGAATGTGGTCGGCGTTGGGGTCGTGATCGCGGCGGCGATTGCCGCACGGTCGGTGGCGCTGGCGGGCTTCGGGCTGGATTCACTGATCGAAATCTTCGCGTCCGTGATCGTCGTCTGGCAACTGAAAGGCGTCCATGAAAAGCGCGAGCGGCGGGCGCTCCGCCTGATCGGGTGGGCATTCTACGCGCTGGCGGTCTATATCCTCATCCAAACGGCATACCTCTTCGTGCTTCAAACGCGCCCACACACGTCACTCCCCGGCATCGTCTGGCTGGCGGCGACGCTGATCGCCATGCTCCTGCTGGCATCGGGAAAGCGCGCTACCGGCACGAAACTCGGCAATACGGTGCTACTGACGGAGGCGCACGTCACGCTGATAGACGCCTATCTCGCCGGGGCTGTCCTCGTTGGCCTCGTGCTCAACGCGCTCTTCGGCTGGTGGTGGGCGGACCCACTCGCCGGACTGGTGATCGTCTACTACGGCATCAAAGAAGGTCTCGCTGCATGGCGCGTTGAAGACGATAGATAAGAGTTGAACCGCCAGGATTGGCGGTTCGATCCTTTCTCATTCCGTCATCGGGTCAGTCCGGTCGCATCCGTGAGCAGGCGCGTGACCTGCGAGAGCAATTCGTCTATGTCAAATGGCTTGAGGAGCAGGCCGACACCCTTTTCAGTCAGATAGCCCTGAATTTCCTGCGCCTTGCGAATCTCGGCGGTGCAGACGAGTACGGGAATTTTCTCCGTGTCGCGGTGCATCTTCATCTTCTGGAGCGTCTGCCAGCCGACGTACTCGCGGTCGAAGACGAGATCGAGCACCACCAAATCGGGCGCGGCGTCAATGATCTTGCGCAAGTCTTCGACCGCGAATCCGAGCGCCGTGACGCGATACCCCTCATCCTCCAGAATCATGCGGAAGAGATCGAGAATTTCCTGTGTGTCGTTGACGACAAGAATATGCTTGCCACCCACCGTCCCCACGGCATCAGGCATTTCCCTCACCTCCCCATGTCTCGTGTCACCGATGATCGCGCATGAAAGAATAGCGAACACCTCGCGGATCAGCCGCCTTCCTCGTTCGGCCAGACGCGGCGGAACAGCACCCACTGCCCCGGATCGTGCGCGATCACCATCTCGATATTGGCGAGCATCCGGCGCATGTTCTCCGCGACATCCCGCGTCGTGTTGCCACTGCGCTGGAGCGGCACATGGCGCAGGATGAAGCCGTACCGATTGCCCTCCACGCGCGGCGCGATCACCGTCACGATCTCCGCGCCCGTCGCCAACGCCATCCGAACAGGTCCCACCGGCAGGGTCGTTGGCGCGCCGAAGAATGTGACGGGTGTGCCGGTGCCGCTCCAATCGCGGTCCACGGCCATCCCGACCACCTTGCCCTCCTTCAGCGCCTTCATTACGCGCCGGACGCTCCCCGGTTCCGTAACCTGCTCGATGTGCCAGCCGCGCGATTGCCGCAAGTAAGTCACAGAATCGTGCACGAAGTGGGAGGTCGTCCGCCCGACAAGCAGCGTCGCGTCGTAGCCGCGATTGATGATGAATTGGCCCATGATGTCGAATGCACCGTAATGGGCCGTGCAAAGGATCACCCCGCGCCCCGCCGCCAGCGCGTCGTCAACCACCGACCAGTCGCCATCCAGGCGCACCTGCCGCTCAATCCGTTTAAGCGAGACGCGCGGCACACGCAACAAGTCGAAGCCGTTGCGCGACTGCATCCGAAAGGCGCGCCGCGCCGCATCCTGCACGGCGATCTCCGTCGCGCCCGCGCCCATGACGTGGCGCATGTTGGCCGCGACGTTGGCGCGGAGATTGGTGTTGCGGCGATAAAAGTAGTCGCCGAACCGATCCGCGACCCAATAGCCGACCGGTCGCGAGACCCCAAGCAGCAGGACACTGACGACCTGTGCGGCGTAGTTCCCGGATCGCCGCAGCCAGTGGGGCGGCGCTTCGATCCACGAATTGATCGCGCCGCGCAGTTTCATACGAACGCCTCGACCTGCCAGCCGCGCGCTTCGGCTTCCTTGCGCAGCCGGTCGTCCGGGTTAACGCAGATTGGGTGGCCGACGAGCGCCAGCATCTCCGCGTCCGTGTAGTGATCCGCGTAGGCGTAGGACGCCGCGAGGTCGAGTTTGCGGTCGTCCGCGAACCGCGCGATGAGCAGCGCCTTCGCCCGACCGTAGGGGTGCGGCCCTTCGAGGCGCGTCGTCAGTTTTGGCCCGCGCCCCGGCGCCGTAGCGGCCTTGACCGCCAGCCGCGTGGCGATGACATGGTTGATGCCGAGGAATTCCGCCATCGGCTGGAGCAGGAACCAGAGTGAGCCGGAAAGCATCACCGTTGTGTGCCCGCGTGCGCGGTGGTCGGCGACCGCCGCGATGCCGCGCGCCGCCAGTCGCGGGCGAATATCGCGCGCGAAGCAATCCGCCCCGAGTTGCTGCATCTCGGCGAGGTCCTTGCCACGCAAATAGGGTCGGTGCCGCCGGATGCTCTGGACGATCCGTGACGGCGTCGGGCGGAGATGGCGCAACGTGAATCCCGCCGTTAGTAAGGCTTCGCGCAGGCCAAGTTCGCGCTTTTCCCACAGATAGCGGAGGAACAACCGCTCGGCGGTCGTACCCGGCAGGAGCGTCCGATCCACATCGAAGATCGCGCCGATGGAGGCCGCAGCGCTCTCGGCGGGCGACGTGACAGGGATTTCCGTTGCCTCAACGACCGCGCGATTGCCGACGAGCGGGACGGTCGTTTCGACGGCCTCGGGCAAGTTCGATGGGCCGGAGCGCACGCGGCTACCCGGTTGGTCATTCACCAGAGGTCTCCCCTGTGGGAGCATTCGGATGTACACCAGCATCCTGAGGCAAGCCACCCTGAGGGGCGCGTGGGCGCGGCTGTGCGCTCACTGCCCGACCGGTGAGATTGTCCCACGAGTCGTAGATAACCGGGAGGCCGCGCACGAGCGAGAGGATCACGGCGCTGTACACGAAGAACCACGTCGTGAACCGTCCACCGACAGTGTCGTAGAAGGCAAGAAAGCCGTTGGGATGCGGGAGCCGCGCGCCGAAAAGACCGGCGAGGAAGCCGAACGCGAGCACTTTCGCGACGCCATAGAAGGCGCGCATGAAGCGCGATCCGGTCAGCCATTGCGTCACGGGCGAACGCATCATCGAGTTCTTGCCGAACGCCGTCTTCCCTTGTTTGAGACCGAGGGAGCGCATCGCGTCAATGACGAAGCCGCGCGTCATCATCGCCAGCGGAATCCAGACCTTGATGATACCGAGGTGGGCAAAAACGATCCAGAATGTCATCTCGACGACGCGATCCCCGGCAATGTCGAAGACCGCACCGAACTCGTCCGCCCGACCGCGCCGCCGCGCGACGATCCCGTCGAGCGCGTCCGACGCGATGATGAGGTAGACGAGGACGACCGCGCACGACACAGCCACGGGCTGCCGCGTGTAGAGCAGCCCGACCGTCCCGAACAGCACAATGAGCCGGATAACTGTGATCAGGTTCGCCAAGCGCGTCGTCCGCCCCATTCAGCGCGCCGCGCGGTCCTGCGGCCTCGCCCTGTCAATACCCAACGCGGCACGAGTATAGCATAGGGAAGGACGAAGAACTGAGGTAGAGGGGCGCACAGCCGCGCGCCCCTCTACCTCATCGCTCATTGCTCGCTTAGCGATGCAGCAATGTCAGAAGGACGACCCAGGCGATGGCGCCGACGAGCGCGCAGCCGAGGGTGAGGAGACGGGCGGCGAAGCGGTCGTAGCGGTAGACCGCCCAGGCGAGGGCGGTATTCGCGGCGAGCACAATGCCGACGATAAAGGGGATCGTCCAGAGTTCGCGCTTTTCGCCGATCCGGTTCGGCTCACCCGGCCCCGCCGGACCGAAGTGCAGGGCGATCTGGTTCGGGAAGTGGGAATACCGCAGGGCGATATAGACGATCATCGCGCCGACGAACACGACCGCCGCCAGCAAAAAGGCGAGCGCGGAACGATCCGCCAGGAGCGATCCGACGCCCGCATCCGGGGCAACGATCACGCGGCGACTACCCGTGCTCGTCACCTCCGACGGATACGGGAAGGGGCCGCTTCGCCGCTCGGCATCTGCTTGCGTGCCAACACGCGGCATCGGCCCGCTGATGTACGGACTCTGCGGTATCGGGCCGGAAGCGGTACCCGCGTACCCGCCCATCCCCACTTCCGGCGGCGCGACGTATGCCCCACTTTGCGTCACAGGGTCACGCGGCGCGGTCGGAACCGGAAATTGCCCGCTCCGGCGATCATCCGGGCCAACCGGCGCGGGCGGTGCGGGAAATTGGCCGCTGCGCGTCGCGTCGGAGGGCGCTGCGGGAAATGCACCACTCTGGCGCGGTGGTGGCTGCACAGGGAACTGCCCCGAATACGGTCCGAGCGGCGATGTATTCGGCGCGGGTGGAATCCGCCACGACGATGTGTCGGGCCGGTTCCCCGTCTGCGCCGGTGGCTCGTTCTGCCTCTCATCGCTCCCCACCGGAATCGGCCACCCGAACCGATCATAGCCAGGCGGCGATTCCTCATGACTACCGGGCGGGTGGCCGCTCGGCTCCGTCTGCGGCGCTGTGGCATCATCAGGCGCGCGCGCTACTACTTCCTGCTCAACGGCGGATTGCGGCTGCGACTCTTGCGAACGCCTCCACCGCGCGTTTTCCTGCCGGTCGTCAGGCCCCGTCGGTGGCATCAGCGCGCGGCCACCGGTGTCCGCGCACCCGCGGACACGGGCGTACACCAATCGCGGTGTTCCGGCAGGTTGCCGCGTACCGCCTTGAAGAAGACCTCCTGCAACCGCCGCGTGATCGGGCCGACCGCGCCATCGCCGATCGGGCGGTGATCCACGGACGTGACGGGCGAAATCTGCGCGCCGGTGCCGCACAGGAAGAGTTCGGAGACGCCGTAGAGTTCGCTGCGATCAATTTCCCGCTCGACGACCGGGATAGCGAGATCGTTCGCGAGCGCGATTACCGAGGCGCGCGTGATGCCAACGAGGATGTTGCCCGCACCGGGCGGTGTGACGAGCGCGCCATTGTCCACGACGAAGAGGTTTTCCGCACTGCCCTCGGAAACGTGCCCGTCACTGGAAAGCATAATCGCCTCGTCGTAGCCGTTCAGTTCGGCTTCGGTGCGCGCGAGGGCGGAGTTAATGTAGATGCCGGTGATCTTCGCGCGCGCCGGCGCTGCATTATCCTCGATGCGCGTCCACGACGAGACGCACGCCTTCAGTCCCTTGTTCGTGTCGAGATAATCGCCGAGCGGGCGGGTATAGATCGTCAGCGCATCGGCGTCAATATTGATGCGCGGGCCGAGTTCGAGAGAATCCTTGTAGGCGAGCGGGCGGATGTAGATGTCGTAGCGCGCGTCGTTGCGGCGCATCAATTCGATCGTGAGATCGCACAGATCATCGGCGCTCATCTTCAGGTCAATCATCAGCGTCTTGCAGGAGCGCAGAAGCCGCTCGTAATGCGCCTTCAGATGAAAAAGGTAGAGTTCCCCGTCTTCCTCATTCCAGTAGCCACGGATACCCTCGAAGCATCCGGTGCCGTAGTTGAAGGCGTGGGTCATGACGCTGACTTTCGCCTCGCTGAGGGGCACAAACCCTCCATTGAACCAACAAAGCGGATTGTTCGCTGTTGCTACCATCCGTATTCCATCCTTTCGTTTGCGTACCCCATCGCTCTGATTTCGCTATCATACCATGTGTGGCGGATGGGGAAACCTCACCCCCGGCCCTCTCCATCGCGGGCGCCCTCTGGGCAGTGAGAGGGGCCGGGGGTGAGGTTTCTACGGCTTCGCGGTCGGCGTCGCCGTGGTGCCCGTGCTGGTGCCGGTGGCCGGGGCGGCGGGAGCGGACGGCGTTCCCACCACATCGGGTGCTACGGGGTTCCCGGCACCTGGCGTGCCGCTCGGTTCCGGCGGCGTCGGGGCGGGCGGCGGGGTCGGCGTCGCGGGGGCGCCAGCGGGCGCTTCGAAACCGGCCGGTGGCGACGGGAAGGGCGTCGGCAGTGACTGCTTCAGTTTTGCCTTCGCGGTTTCGGCGGTGAGCCAGTCCGCGAACTGCTTATCGCGCAACTGGCGATAAACCATATCCTCGAACTCGCGATCCGCCGGGTGATCTGTCACCTTGATGACATGCCAGCCGAAATCGGTCTGCACGGGATCGCTGACGCCGTTGACGGGCAGCGCGAATGCCGCGTCCTCGAACGGCTTGACCAGGATACCGTGCGGGGTGTAGCCAAGGTCACCGCCATTCGGCTTTGTCGTCGTATCCGTGCTCAGTTCCTGCGCGACGGCCTGGAAATCCTGCCCTTGCGCGACGACGCGATTGCGTGCATCCAGCGCCGCCTCTTTGGTCGGCAGGAGAATATGGTACACATGGACTTCCTCGCCGTGCGTCGGCGTCTTCGCTTCGAGCGCCTCTCGCGCCTTCTGGCGGGCGAGTGCGGGCTTGATAATCAGCCGCTTGTAGTCACTCAGGCTCATGCCCGCATCCTTCTGACGCTCCTTGGCGAAAGTGCCGAGATTGACGGTCGAAGTGGCGCGCGCCTCCTGATTCGTCGGCGTTTGTGTCGGTGCCGGCGTTTCCGTCGGCGGGGCGGTCGCCGTCGGTGGCGTGTTCGGCGTCGGTGTCAGGGCGGATGCGGTCGCCGTGCCGGTGGCATTCGCCTGCGCGGTCACGGTCGCGCCTTGTGCGATAGCGACGGAGGTCTGCGTCGCCTGAGCGGTCGCGGCATCCGCTGTCGCCTGTTTCGTCGGGTTCAATGTCGCCGAAGGGGTCGGCGAGTTGAGCCGGACGGGCGAGAAACGCTCCGCCACCGTCTCGTTGACATCGGTATCGGTGATCGTCACCCCGATGCCGGGCAACCCATCGAGCACAGTCCAGTCCTCGGTCATTGTTTGGAGCGTCGTGGGGTCCACATCGGCGCTACGGATATTCGTGATCTCATTCTGCGCACTCTGGGCCGCGAGTTGGATCTGCTGCGAATTCCCCTGCCCGGATTGCGCCTGGAAGGAGTATTGCTGGAGCCGGTCGAGCAGCGTATTGCGACGGACCTTCCAGTAGTCATCACGAATGATCTTGTGGCTATTCACGGTCGCGAGGACCTGGTGCGGGATGAGGTAGTAGAACCGCAATGTCCCGAAGCCGATGATAAAGAGCAGCAACGCGCCGAGCACAGACATACTGATGAGGAGAATTTTCCGCTGCCGCGCCTCGCGCTCGCGGCGCGACCGACGCCGACGCGCCTCCTGCCCGGACGGCGGGGCGGCAAGAATCGAATCACGGCGAGAATTGCGCGGCATGAGGCTCCTCTGGCGCAAGGACAAAGGATTGAGGACTAAGGACTAAGCGGGATTCTGCTTCGTCCTTAGTCCTGATCCCTTCGTCCTCGTTATGGTTGGCGGCCACCGGAAACGAAGGGGAGCAGCGCGAGATGCCGGGCGCGCTTGATGGCGACGGCGAGGGCGCGCTGACGCTTCGCGGAAAGCCCGGTCTTGCGGCGCGGCTCGATCTTGCCGCGCTCCGACAGGAACCGGCGCAGGCGGGCGACATCCTTGTAGTCAATCTCATCAACGCCATCGGCGGCGAAGATATCCACGCGACGGCGACCACCGCCACCGCCACTAAACCGGCCACCGCCGCCGCCACCGAACCGGCTTCCGCCACCGCCGCCGCCACCGAACCGGGCGCCACCGCCACCGCCGCCACCACCAAACCGACGACCGCCACCGTCACCACCGAACTGGCCACCGCCACCGCCACCGCCGCCATCACCACGGCGGTCATCAGAGCGAGGGGGACGGTTGTCGCCACTCGGCGCGCTATCGTTCGATGCCCCTTGCGGGCGTTGCTGATCAGCCACGGGCTAATTCCTCCTAAAGTGCGTACATCACATGCCTAAAAGGGCACATCATCGAATTCTTCGGACGCGAATGTCTCATCGTCGCCGGTTGGCTTCTTCTGCGGCGCCTGTTGCTGCGGGCGCTGCGGGCGCTGCTGTTGCGTGCTCGCGCCATCGCCCCAGTCATCCGCGCCTTCGCCGCCTTCGACGCGGCGATCGAGTAACGTCAGGTCGTTGGCGACAATATCGTACGATGTCCGCTCGACCCCCTGATTGTCGGTATATTTCCGGGACTGGATGCGGCCCTCGACGTACACCTTGCTGCCTTTATGGAGACTCTGGGAGGCCAACTCCGCCATCCGCTCCCAGGCAACGATGCGGTGCCATTCCGTTTCATCCGTCCAGTTGCCGTTCGGGTCCTTCCGGCCGCGCGAGGTTGCAACGCTGAAGTTCGCGACCGGCTGGCCGCTCGGCGTATACCGCAATTCCGGCTCGCGACCGAGGTTGCCGACCAAAATCACCTTGTTGACACTGTACCGCGCCATCGCCGTGCTCCTCGCTGCCCTACGCGAGGGCGGGTTCGCTCTCGCTCTCGTCCTCGGCGGCGGGCGTTTCCGCCGTCGGCGGTTCGGTCAAATCCTCGCCCTGTGGCCCGATGGTGAGATCGGTATCGGTGTCCATGCTCGCGCCGCTCGGCGCGGCGACTGCTTCACCTTCCGTCGCACCCTCCACTGCTTCACCTTCGGCCACTTCACCCTCAGCGCCCTTTTTCGGCTTCTTCGGCTTCGGCGGCACATATGTCGTCACGAGGCTGCGCAGTACCTGGCTGTTCAGGCCGAGGTCGCGCTCGAGATCACCGATGCCTTCGGGGTTAAGCGTGAACATGTACAGGGCGTAGAAACCGTCGCGGTAATCGCGGATCGGATATGCGAGGCGGCGACGACCCCAGGGCGAGACCGTAGTCAGTTCCGAAACTTCGCCGCCACCGGTCGTGATGTAGCCGGAAACTCGTTCGAGGGCGCCCGGCATCTCGTCTTCGGCGATGTC
The DNA here is from genome assembly GCA_038231255.1 of Thermomicrobiales bacterium. GTDB lineage: Bacteria > Chloroflexota > Chloroflexia > Thermomicrobiales > JALYUS01 > JALYUS01. The sequence continues at coordinate 75,293 of JBBRLR010000008.1, forward strand.
GGGGGCAAAAACAGCCATCAATTCGTAAGCTCGCACCGTTCCTCCCTTTCCGTGGAGTACATCGCCCCATCTCGGTCGTCGCGCGGCGGTGCAGGCCGCGTGTGGATGGAGCGGAAAGGCATCGTAATGGCGGGCCACGCGGCCCGCAGCGCATGGCAGTCTACGCGATCCGCCGGGCCACTGTCAATGCCACCTTTTGCAGTAACGAGTAATGAAAGAGGTTTCGCAGTCGGGATGTTTTTTCTGGTGGTAGCAGGCTTTCCAGCCTACTACCACCAGACTTCTCTCGCGAACTGTGTACGTCCTGATGAGTAGCGAGTGGAACGCAAACCCGCTCGCTACTCGCTACTCGCCACTCGTTCCCCGGCCGGCGATGCCGCTCCACCAAAGGTAGGGGACATCGCGCGACGTGGATTCCGCCGGATCACCTTCGCCACGCAACAGGCGAGCATAACTGTCGTAGCGGGCCGGTGCGATTGCCCCTGCCCCGACCGCATCGCGGACGGCGCAACGCGGCTCGTGGAGGTGCGTGCAGTCGCCATGCTTGCACTCGCCGAGATAGGGTTGGAACTCCGGGAAGCAGGTCTCGAGGTGGTCGAGGGTCTCGCGTTGCAGCGTCAGGGCGCGGATGCCCGCCGTGTCCGCGATGTAGCCGCCCAACGCGCCGAGCGGGAAAAGGCGCGTCCCCGTCGTCGTGTGCCGCCCTTTGCCCGTCGCGGCGCTGACATCGCTGATCCGCTCGTGCAGGCCCGGCTGCAAGGCATTGAGCAGGCTCGACTTGCCGACGCCCGACGGCCCCAGAAAGGCGGAGATACGGCCGGCGAGTTGCTCGCGGAGCGCATCAATACCGGTGCCCGCCGCCGTACTCGTCAGCAACACGGGATAGTCGAGCGCACGATAGACCGCCAATTGGGCGTCGAGTCGTGGCGAAACGCCGAGGTCCACCTTGTTGATGCAGATCACCGCGCGCAGGTCCTCCGATTCGGCGGTGACGAGGAAACGGTCGAGCAGGCCAAGATGCGGCTCCGGCGCGCGGGCGGCAAGGACGGCGACGAGTTGCTCCAGCCCGACAATCGAGCGAAGCGTCCCCTGCCCCGCATCCGGGTCGCGCCGCGTGAAGGCGCCCCCGGCCCGCGCGACGACTTCCTCGATCATCCCCGTACCCTGACCGGTGATGAGCACCCGCACCCGGTCGCCGACCGCGACGGGGTCGTGATGATGCACCTTGACCCGCTGCACGCTATTGCGGAATGCCGTGCCGCTCGTTTGAGCATAGTGGAGTTGTTTGCGCAGCCGCCCGCGAATCTCGCAGCGCAGATCGCCCGCCGAGGTTTCGACGCGGTAGATACCTCGGCTGCCGTCCACCACTAGCCCTTCCAATAACGGCGAAGGATTGCCATCGGTCACGTCGGTATCGCTGTCCGGGACAACGCGACGGGTTTTGCTCAAAATCGAATACTCCTCGTGAAAACGCCGATCCCCGGCAAATCGCGGGGAAAGAAAAAGGCAGCGAAACGCCCGGTCGGGCAAACCCACCGGCGGTGCATGCATATCCAGCGTCGAGAAGCGATGAAGAAAATGGGGAACGCGTTGCTAGCGCATATCCTGGTGGAAGGCGGCACCGCCACGACGCCGATCATGCAGCACGGATGCAAGCATTGTCATCGTCGTACCCTCCTTCCCGTCCGGTCGGGGTTGCCTCGCGAATTGATCCGGTGGCCCGGTTGCGCCAGATTGTACGCGCACACGGGTGGGCACGTCAAACTCGGCGTGCGTCCTTATCCCCGGGGCAACCATTATGATACACTAGAGGCGTCGCGTGACCGCAACGACGCGGTCGCGCCGAGCGAAAGTCTGCTGGTCGAAGGAGATCAATGCGATGCCGAAGGTGTACTTCCCCAACCAGAACCGCACCATCGAGGTGCCGTATGGTGCGAACCTCCGCCGGGCGGCGCTGGATAACGGCATCGATGTCTATGGCTTCCCCGCGAAGTTCCTCAATTGTGGCGGTCACGGGCTGTGCGGCACCTGCAAGGTCGCGGTCGAGCCGGAGTGGAACCTGTCGGATCGCACGAACGCCGAAATCCGCAAACTGAAGGCCGCGCCGCTACGCCTTTCCTGCCAGGCGAAGGTCGAGGGTGACATCAGTTGCTATACCCAGATGCCGATTGACACGACGCGCGGCATCGAGACGACGCGCTGCTATATCGTGCTTAGCCGCCCACGATTGCAGATGGTTCAGGAAGTCGTCGGCAACGAGTTCCAGCGCAATGTCTTCCTCGATGTCGCGGAGGCGGAGGAGATCGCGCGTGAGGTCGCCGCGCTGTACCCGGACGGCAACTGGGAGATCCGCGAGTTCACGGACCCGCTGACGACGCAGGAGTTCTCGTTCTCCTACAATCCCCTCCGCTACATCCGCGCCACGCCGAGCGACCCAATGGCGGACGGCGAGGGAGACACTATCACCGCGCCGCTTGCCTCCGCCTCGGGCATTCCGGGCTAGAAAGCGGTGCCGCCCATTTAGAATGGTTGCCGGGGCGGCTTTTTGACGCGGAAGCCGGTTTCGCGCAGGCGGGAGCGTACCCAGCGGTCCACGCGCTCGCGCGTCACAATGCCAACGACCGCGCCCGTCTCGTTGATGACCGCGATGGTGCGTGCGTTGGTACGTTCCAACAGCCTCAGACCATCGTGAAGCGTCAGGTCGGGCGCAAGCGTCAGCGTCGGTAGCGCGCCAATCGGCGTCATGGCGTCGCGGACGGTCGTTTCCAACCAGAGCGGGCGTGGCACCTTGCGGACATTCGTGTCGAGGTCTAAAACGCCCATCACGACACCGTCCGCACCGACGGGTCGGGGGCCGCTGAGGCGATCCGACAAAAAGAGATCCACGACATCGCCGATCACCTTGTCCGGTGCGAGCAGCGGGCCAGGGCCGGTGATCGCGACGAGCGGGATCGCCTGGCTCGTCTCCTGCCAGAGCAGTTGCACGAACGAGAGCCGTCCCGCCCGCCCGATGTAGTAGCCGATCAGGATGATCCACAGCCCGAAGGCGGGCACGTAAAAGGTCGTCACCCCACCAAGCGCGAGCAGCGACCACGACAGCACTTGCCCGTATCCGGCGGCAACGCGCGTCCCCTGCATCAGATCGTCCGCAACGTACCACGCGAAGGCGCGCACGATCCGCCCGCCGTCGAGCGGGAAGCCGGGCAGGAGATTGAGGACGACGAGCAACCCATTCATGATCGCCAGCGCGATAAAGAGCGCGAAAAGCGGGCCGTACCGCCCGTGGCTGACGAGTGCGACCAGTCCCGCCGCGAGCGCAAGCGCGAGGCTGATTCCCGGCCCGGCGATGGCGACGAGGCATTCATCGGCGGGCGTGCTCCGCTCGGCGGAAATCTCCGCCGCACCGCCGAGCAGCGATAACTTCACCCAACGCACCGGCAGTCCGACGCGCCGCGCCGCGAACGCGTGCGCGAACTCGTGCGCCGCGACCGAACCGATAAACGCGACGCCGATCGCGCCCGCGACGACTGCCCATACCGCAGCCGCGCTCCCCTCCTCGCCATACGGTCGGCCCTTCGTCAGCGCCCCGACGACGGGCAAGGCGAGGATAAGCAGCAAATCCCACGACAGCCGCACCGGCACGCCGGCAAACGTCGCCGCAATCGTCCCCCGCGCCCCCCGCCCTATCGAAAGGAACGCGCCAGAAAACGTGTCTGAAAGACACGTTCCTACTCCCCCTTCCCGTCTCGGGAAGGGGGTAGGGGGGTTAGGCTCCCTAGAGTCGCTGGTAATCTTCGAGGTCGAGGACAAAGACGGTTGCGGCGGCGGTTTGGACCGGCGCATTCGATTCGCCCGACTGTCGCGAACGGGCCTGCCCACGGATGAGGTCGAGTACCGGGTCCACTTGCTCATCCTGCACACCGATCATGATCGTGGTGTTGCCGCGCCGCAGGAAACCGCCGGTGCTGGCGAGCCGGGTCGCGCGATATTCGGCTTCGAGTAACGCATCCACGACGTTATCGGCGTCTTCATTCTGGACGACGGCGATAATCAGTTTCACGCGTGGAGCCTCCTCGATTTGGCCTGCAACGCGGGGTTTCGTGCCCCGCCGTGCCGTTCACTATAGCGACCAGAAGGCACAAAGTCAATCAGCATAGCGGCTTCCATATCAGGATTGGTTTGATGCAGCAGGAAAAAGAGCGTGCGATGCTCGGAGAATGGGCGATACTGAACGATAACACCGAGGGAGGCTCAACTATGGCGATGAAGACTGAAGCGACAATCAAAGACCTTATCCATGCCCCCGATGATGAGATGTACGAACTGATTGACGGAAATTTGGTGCGCATGCCACCGACCGGCTTTGAGCCGACCCTCGTCGCAGGCGAGATCTTCGTGGCATTGCGTGCGTATGCCCGGGCAACGGGAACGGCTACGCGATGACCGATGGCATCGCATACATCGTCAATCTCCCACATCGCCGCTCCTTCAGCCCGGATGCATCCATCGCACATGCTGTACCGGAAAACAGGATGCGCTTCGTTGATGGCGCACCGCTCTTCGCTGCCGAGGTCCGTTCGGCGGGCGATGTTGTGCGGACGCCGAACCCGCATTGCCCGATTGGCGCATTCCTGTGAGCGACATTTTCGGCTGATCCCATACCGCAAAGTGGAGAGTGGTGCTATACTCGTCGTTCGAGCGCGGGGCGTCCGCGCTATTCGCGCGTGCGACGCATTCATATAACCGCAAAGCGCGGGGGCACGAACTATGAGCACGAGTACACCGATTCCGATTCCGATTATGCCAACATGGGCGCCGGAACCGGCCACGATGCCGGAAGGCGACGCCCCGGCGACTAATAAAAAATATTATATCTGGACGATTGGCTGCCAGATGAATGTCGCGGAGTCCAACCAGATGGCCGCCGCTTTCCAGCACGCCGGCCTCGGCGCGGCGAAGACGGAGGCTGAGGCGGATGTCATCGTCCTCAATTCCTGCGTCGTGCGGCAGGCGTCCGAAGATAAGGTGAAAGGCAAGATCGGCTCCCTCTACAAACTGAAGCGCGCCAACCCGGACCTTAAGATCGCCCTCACCGGCTGCATGGCGACCAAGCACGAGGAGGAACTGATGAAGCAGTTCCCCGTCCTCGATCTCGTTTTCGAGCCTGCCGCATTGGAAGAACTGGGCCGCATCGTCCCGGAGATGGACGACGATCTCGCCGCCCTGCCCCACTACTACCTGCCGGAGCATACCGCGCCGGAGGTGACGGCGTTCATTCCAATCATCATGGGCTGCAACAAGGTCTGCTCCTACTGCATCGTCCCTTACCGGCGCGGCAAGGAACGCTCGCGCCCGATTGCCGACTTGCAAGCGGAAGTGCGCGAACTCGCTGCGCGCGGCGTGCGGGAAGTGACCTTGCTCGGCCAGATCGTGGATCGCTACGGCTACGACTTCAAGGACGGCACTGACCTCGCTGACCTGCTCCAGGCGATCCACGATACGCCGGGCCTCGACCGCATCCGCTTCCTCACCTCCCACCCGGCCTATATGTCGGAGCGGATCGTCCACGCCGTGGCCGATTTGCCGAAGGTCTGCGAGCACATTAACCTACCCGTGCAGGCGGGCGACGACGAAGTGCTCCGCCGCATGCGCCGCAATTACACCGCCAACGACTATCGGCGGCAGATCGAGGCGATCCGCACGATCATGCCCGACACCACAATCGCGACGGACATTATCGTCGGCTTCTGCGGCGAGACGGACGCGCAGTTCGAGAATACGCTGCGGTTGCTCGAAGACGTGCGTTGCGACGTGACGCATGTGGCGATGTACTCGCCGCGCAAGGGCACCGCCTCCGCCCGCTGGGAGGACGATGTGCCGCGCGAGGTGAAACTGGCGCGCCATCAGGCCATCGAGCGGCTGCAGGAGCGCATTTCGCAGGAGCACAACGACCGACTCCTGGGCCGCGAAATGGAAGTGCTCGTGGACGGTCAGGGCGACGGCCGCTGGCGGGGCCGGACGCGGGGCAACAAACTCGTCTTCTTCGAGGACAGCGCGAACCGCCTCGGTCAGATGGCCCATGTCCGCATCGCGCGGGCGACGCCGTGGTTCCTCCAGGGCGAGTTGACAAAGATCGAAGGCGTGCCGGTCGCGACGCCGGTCGGAGCGATAGCGTGAGCACGAGCGGTGAAACGAGCGCGGCGCAGCATGAGGCCCGCGCGGCGCAAGAAATGCCCTCCGTGTGTGTCGCGGTCGTCACCGTCAGCGATACGCGCACGGAGGCAACAGACGCGAGCGGGCGGTTATTGCGCGAATCGCTCGGTGCGGACGGACATACCATCGCCTTCTACCGCATCATCAAGGACGACGGTGAGGGTATCCATGGCGCCTTGAACGAGGCGACGAGCGACCCGGAGTGCGACGCGATCATCTTCAATGGCGGCACGGGCATCGCTCGGCGGGACACGACCTTCGATGTCATTGATCGCGCGCTGGAAAAACGGCTCCTCGGTTTCGGGGAGATTTTTCGCTCCCTCAGTTACGTGGAGATCGGCCCGGCGGCGATCATGTCCCGCGCAACGGCCGGCGCTTACCGTAACCGGATCGTCATCTCGATCCCCGGTTCGACGGCGGCGGTGCGGCTCGCGCTCGACAAACTGATCCGCCCGCAACTCCCGCACAAGGTCTGGGAACTCGTCCGCCAATGATCGGACTTTAACTACCAAGACACGAAGAACACGAAGAGCACGAAGGAAAGCAACGTATGTGAAGCACGAAAGCATGAAGGAAGAAAGAGAAGAAAGAGGAGGCGATCAACTTTTCTCTCACTTTTCGTGCTCTTCGTGTCTTCGTGGTTAAGTCCTCTCATTGGCGGACGAGTTCCCAGACCATGTGCGGCAGTTGCGGCCGGATTAGTTTGTCGAGCGCCAACCGCACCGCCGCCGTCGAACCGGGAATCGAGATCACGATCCGGTTGCGGTAC
>JBBRLR010000009.1:0-78776 GCA_038231255.1 Thermomicrobiales bacterium
CCGTTCGACTTGCATGCATTAGGCACGCCGCCAGCGTTTATCCTGAGCCAGGATCAAACTCTCAAACCAATATCCATCAAGCGGGCCAAAACCCGCCCTCGAGACATGCTGCTGCCTCTCTCCCTTCCCCTCTGCTGGTAATGGGCTGGCGCTCCGGGGATAAAAAATCCGCCATCAGGCGGCTCTTCCAGGCCCCTTGCGCATGCCGCTCGTCCGACGGCCTACGGAATATACACCCCCCATCCGGGCATGTCAATACCCTTTGCGCGCAATCTCTCGGACTCACCTTCCCGCGTCCTGTCCGCGTTGCCGATCTCGCCCGATATGTGCTAGCCTCCCGGCGGCATCGTTCGGAGATTTCGTCAGTCGTTACCATGGTGCGAACGGGAGCGTGCGTGTGTTTTTTCGCGATCTTTCTCATGACACTCGCTTTTGGATCGTCGTCGTCACGAGCCTCTGCTTATTCCTGACGATCGAGCGCGTGCAGGCGTACGCAAATGGCCCGTGGCCACAGTTGCAACGTGACCGCGAGCGGCGTCCCGTCGCGATGGGCAACCCGCTGCTTTGGTTCGCTGTCATGGCGTTGCTGCTTCCGGGGCTGGTTTTGCTGCTCGCGAATGTCGCGATTCTGCTCTGGGCAAAGTACCCACGCCGGAGCGTCCAGGTACTCGCGGCCTTCCTCCTGATGCTGCCTTGGCTCGTCTTTACGATTGGCAGTTTCGATGGACTCGGCATCGGCCCCTATATGCGGCGCGTCGGCATTGCCCTTCCGATCGCTCTCTGTGTCAGCCTCGTCCTCGCCGACCTGCTCCTCTTCTTCACCTTTCTCGATCTCGTCGAAAGCACCAACCTCATTGATTCCGTCAAGCATCTCCGGCCGTAATCGGGTTACGACGCCGCGCATCGTACCCAGATAGCGTGAACGGACAGACAGTGCTATCATTGTGGATACGGTGGTACACCGTCGCTGAGGCTTCCGAGTCGGAACAGTGGGATAACGAAAGAGGGCCGCGTGCGCGCATTCCGCCTCACGCGCGTTATGGGGATTGACGTCCGAGTCCATCCCACCTTCGCGCTCATCGTGCTCTGGTTCGCGTACATCTGGGGAATCAAAACGGGCGCGGGCTTAGGCGGAGCGCTTTTCGGCCTTGCGATGGTCGTTTGTCTCTTCGCATGCGTGCTCTTGCATGAACTCGGTCATAGTCTCGTCGCGCGCCGCTCAGGCATCCGCGTCCACGACATCACGCTGCTGCCGATTGGCGGCATGGCGCGTATCGAGCGCTCTCCCGTTCATCCCGGTGACGAATTTTGGCTCGCCCTCGCCGGCCCGGCAGTCAATGTCGGTATCGCGCTGATCCTGCTGCCAATTGTTGCCGCTGTTGGTTATTTTGAGCACATCGAAGGCGTCGCTGGCATCCTGAACGCCATTGGACAGGTGGACCTCCCAGGTTTCGCCGCGTATCTGCTATTCGCCAATCTCTCGCTCGTTGTTTTCAACCTCATCCCTGCCTTTCCGATGGATGGCGGTCGCATCCTACGCGCTTTCATGAGCCTGCTGATCAGCCGGTCGCTCGCGACGCAGATCGCTGTGGTGATTGGCAAAGTGATTGCCGTGGGGTTTGTTATCATCGGCTTCGCGTTCCTCCACGACTGGACGCTGCCGATGGTCGGCGTCTTCATTTTTGTCGGGGCGCATCTTGAAGGTCGGACGGTCGCGATGGAAGAAGCACTGCACCGGATGCACGTCGGGCAATGCATTACGTGGGAATCGGGCGGCATCGGGCCGTACGAACCGCTCGCCGCCGCGCTCCTCGGCGGCCCGCGCGATCTCGCCGTGACCGAGCGCGGGCGGGTAATTGGCATCCTTTGGAAGGTCGAAATCCTCAACGCGATGGGTATGCGCGGATCGCATGTCCGCATCCATGAGGTGATGGATCATTTCCCGCCCATCGTAGATGTGGACACCTCGCTTTACCTCGCGCAGCAGGCGATGGTGCGGGCGAATCGTGGCGCCGTCCTTGTCACGGAGCGCGGTCTATACCGGGGCATTCTCACTGCGGAGCGCTATTGGTATCTCCATCGCGTGTTGCAATCCCGGCGTCGATCAGCGACAGCCGCACGCTATCTCGGTTGGCTTTTCAGTTACGTGCGCCGGTGGCGCCGCGAGACGAAAGCGCTGTCGTCCATTGGCCGCAGGCCGATCCTCTAACCGAACCAAGCGAATAAAGGTGGCTATGCCTGCTGATCCACGAGAAAGCGGCGGCGAGGCACGTAAGAGATTGCGTCCGATGCTGTGGACGCTTTTCGCGCTCTGTAGCGTCTTCACCGTCGGTTGGTGGCTCGCCGTCGTCGGCATTTCGCGGAATATGCAACTGCCCATTGATGAGCGCTGGGCCGGGAGCGGCATGCTCTTTCTCGAAGGCGCGATCGCGCTGCTGTGGATTGCCATCGCCTTCTCATGGCGTCGTGCAGTTGCATTCGCGCTCGCCGTCCTGCCGAGCGCCTTCCTTGTCGAGATTCTCGGCGTGACCGTCGGCCTGCCATTTGGTCCCTATCACTACACCAACGCACTCGCGCCGAGCGTCTTCGGTCAGATACCGGCGCCGATCACATTTGCCTGGCTGATGATCTCCCTCGGCTCACTCGCGACCGCGACGTGGATTGCCGGGAGCAGAACAACTCGTTGGATCGTCCCACTAGCCGCGCTGCTCGCAACCGGGCTGGATGCCTGTCTGGAACCGACGGCGTTCCACGTCAAGGCATACTGGCTGTGGGAATCGTCGGGGCGCTATTACGGCGTCCCAACGCTCAATTTCATCGGCTGGCTAATCGCAGCGGCAGGAATCAACGCACTCGCTGCAACGGTTCTTTGGCAAGGCACGCGCCCCCAAATCCCGACATTAGCCTTTGTCCCACTCACGCTGTACTGGGCGACCGTGGCGATGTTCGCCATCATCGACGGCTTCCGGGGCTACCCGGTAGGCACGGCGATTGGCACGGCACTCTGTCTCATGGCGCTTCTGCCGCTCCTTCGGATGCGTCGGACACATCGGCAGACATCGTCGGATACGCCCGACCTTTCCACACCGTCGCACCGCGCGCGTGCCAGCGCACCGAATTCGCTAGAATGAAGAGGAACGCGACGACACAGAGCGGATGGACGACGGGCTGCCAGAACGGACGCCGGGTGCGCCGCGCGACGATACCGTTCTGCACCACCATTGCGAGCACGAGGATCGCTGGGAGGACGCGCCAGGTCCATCCACTGCGGCCTAGGACAAGCCCCGCGATGAGGACGACCGACGGGACGAAGTAGAGGAGTGTCAGCAGTGCCGCAAACCCCACGGCGATACCCGGCGATGCGCCGGTGAGCGCGTACGCATTCTTCGAGAAGCCACGCCACACCTCACCCGCGCTCCGGTACATACGCGTGCGCACTGTGCCGACGCCATCCGCCAGCCGCAGCCGCAGGCCGAGGCGCTTGGCCCGCCGCGCGAGTTCCATGTCATCGAGAACGGACGCACGTACCGCCCGATGCCCACCGATCCGGTCATATGCGGTCCGTGTGAAGGCGAGCAGTTGGCCGTTTGCCGCGACGACGCGCGGCGACGGATCGGACCAGACGCGCCCAACGGGAAGCATCGTCCAGATGGTAAAAAACATGAATGGCACGATAAGCGCCTCGCTCCACCCGCCAATCTCCTGCTCCGGGAAGGCGGTGACGACATCCGCGCCCGCCGCGACTGCGCCGACAACCGCGCGCACCATCGTCGGCGTATGAACGGTATCCGCGTCGGTGAAGATCAGTAGGTCGCCACACGCCAGGGATGCCAGTTGGTCGCACGCGTACGCCTTGCCGAACCAGCCGTCCGGCAACGGCGCTCCTTTCGCAATGCGCACCGTTGCGCATCGCTCGGCATACGAGCGGGCGATACTCGCCGTGCGATCCTCGCTGCCATCATCGAGCACGATGATCTCAACGTTGCGATAGTCCTGTGCGACAAGTGATTCAAGGCAGGCGCCGATGGACCGTTCCTCGTTGCGGGCAGGGATGAGCACGGAAACAAACGACGCGCTCTCACTGTCAGTTGCGTAGTCGGACAGCCGCCGGAATGCGAAGGCATTGCTGATCGTATTCGCTGTGACGATCAGCGCGACGACACAGCAGACAATTTCCAACCAAAAGAGCACGGTCATTCGTCGGTCACGAGGCGTTCGCGGCCAAGCAATCGGTCGAAGGTGTCGTTCACCCCGCCACGCCCCCGGAAAATCGTCCGATAGGCCGCGAAGTCGTCCCTTGCAACATCGCGCGCGACATCGTTCATGAGTGCGGTCAGCACGTCGCCGAGGCAGGAAGTGACGCGCGCAACATCCCGCGCTTCCGCCGTATCGAATCTGCGAACCTCGCCAATACGAACGATGACTTCCGGGTGTTGCTCGCCCCTGAACACATATTCCCATGCAACGGGCAGTACGCCGATTGTTCGGCCATCGGCGGTCGCTCGCCGGAGGATATGGGCCGCGCCGCCGTGCAACGCGAGCGGACGCGCGGATGCGGGCGTAATTTCAGCCTGCGGAAACAGCCAGACCCACACTGGCCCGTGCGTACACAGGAGGTTCGCCGCGTACGCGAGACTCCGAGCCACGTCGCGGGCGTCGGAGCGCTCGACACCGAAGCAGCCCAGCCACGCGAAGAACCGGTATCGTCGGAGTTGCGCGGCATCCATCATCAGGTACCGTCGCGCACCGAAGTGGCGCGAAAGCAGCAACGCGATGTATCCGTCCCACCACGTCGGATGGTTCGCGATTACCAGCAACGGCAAACCCGTCGCGCGCGGGTCGTCGCCCGCATCGCACACGCGGACGCGCACGCGCACGCGGACAAACATGCGCCGCAGCGATGAACGCACAAGCATCCAGACCAGCAATTCGCCCCACGGGCTTTTGCGCGCCGGGTAGCGCATCGCCACTCCCTCTTCGCGTTTCGACGCATCAGTCGTCACAAATGTCCGTACACCTATCCCGGAAGTTCGAGTACAATAGGAGCACGTCGGGTCATCCGATCCCCAGTATAGGCACTCATGAGCGGGGGCGCATCAGACGATGCATGTTGCGGTAATTGGCGCGGGGATGGGCGGGCTTGCGGCGGCGGTGCGACTGGCGACACGGGGTGTCGCGGTCACGGTCTTCGAGCAAGGCCCGCGCGCGGGCGGCAAACTAAATCGGTGGATGAGCGACGGCTGGACCTTCGATACCGGCCCGTCCCTCTTGACGATGCCGTGGGTGTTGCGCGAACTCTTCGCGGACGCCGGCCACGCGCTGGAGGACGATCTGACGCTCGATCCGGTTGATCCTGTCTGTCGGTACTCCTTCGCCGATGGCTCAACGCTCGATGTGACGACCGACACCGCGCGGATGGCGGCGAATATCGAGGCGCTCTCCCCCCGCGATGTGCCGGCATTCTTCCGCTTCCTCGCCTACAGCGGCGATTTATATGCGACGGCGGCCGAGCCGTTCCTGCGCAATCCGATACGGCGGGAGATGTTCGCACGCGGGCGGAGCGATCTTTTCCGCTTCGGCCTCCGAGCGCGCGACCTGCCAAAAGTTGCCTCGCCGCGCAGCGTCCACGATACCGTGCGGCAATTCTTCCACGACCCGCGATTGCGGCAGGTCTTCGACCGCTATGCGACCTATAACGGCTCGTCGCCGTACCGCGCTCCCGCCGCCTTTTGCCTGATCCCGTTCGTCGAATTCGCGACCGGCGCGTGGCATCCGCGCGGCGGCATGTACCGCATCGCCGAAGCGCTGACCGCGCTGCTCGAACGCCTCGGCGTCACGCTGCGTCTCGATGCGCCCGTCGCCGCGATCACACACCGTAACGACGCCGCGACTGGCGTGCAACTCGCTTCGGGGGAACGAATCGCGGCGGACGCGGTGATTTCCAATGTGGATGTGCTGACAACCTACGAACGGTTGCTCGATGTGGATGTGCCGGGCGTTTGGACCGCACGGGCGGCGCTGCGCAAGCGGGAGCCTTCATATTCGGCGTTTCTGCTGCTGCTCGGCACGCGGCGCACCTACCCCGAACTGCCGCATCATGCGATCTTTTTTAGCGAGAACTACCGCGCGGAGTTTGCAGATATGCTGGAGCGCCGCGTGCCGCCGACCGACCCGACAATCTACGTGTGCCGCGCGACCGCGACCGATCCGAGCGCCGCCCCGCCAGGATGCGACAATCTTTTCGTGATGGTCAACGTCCCCTATCTCGATGGCCGAACCGACTGGACATCGTTCGCCCCGCACTATCGCGCCCATATTCTCGGCGCACTGCGACGGCGGGGATTGGACATCGAGCCATCAATCGCGGTTGAGTCGGTCTGGACGCCTGAAACGATCAGGGATGCATACGGCGCGCAACGCGGCGCGATTTACGGCTTTGCATCGAACGGTCGAGGGGCCGGCTTCCTCCGCCCGCCAAATCAATCGCCGGTGCTGCGCGGACTCTTTTTCGCGGGCGGCAGCACGCACCCCGGCGGAGGTGTGCCGCTCGCCCTACTGTCCGGCAAGATCGCGGCAGATCTGGTCCTGAAACACGCAAAGGAGCGCGCCGCATGACCGTCCGCACACCGGTAACTCGCTGGATCACGACGAGTGAACCGACCGACGAACAGCTCGCGGCGTATGAGAACATGACGCCGGTTGTCGCGGCCTTGCTCCATGGGCGCGGTATTTCCGCACAGGAAGCGGCGACCTTCCTCAACAATGAGATCCGCGCACTCAACGATCCATTCCTGCTTTCCGGCATGGATACAGCCGTCGCGTGCATCCGTGACGCGTTCGTGCGGTCGGAAAAAATCTGTATCTACGGCGACTACGACGCCGACGGTTTGACGGCACAGGCATTGCTCGTGGCCGCATTCCGCGCCTGGAATTTCCCGAACCTTCGCACTTATACCCCGCATCGCGAGCGCGAGGGGTACGGTTTGCACCACGACGCGCTCGCTGAACTTGCCCGCGATGGCGTCGGGCTGATCATCGCGGTGGATTGCGGCATCAGCAACGCGGAGGAGATCGCCCGCGCCCACGAGGCCGGGGTGGTTGTGATCGTCGTGGATCATCACAGCGTGCCCGAAAATCTCCCGGCAGCGGCAGCGGTCATCAATCCGCATCGTGCGGGCAGTGCGTACCCGTTCCACGACCTCGCCGGTGTCGGCGTCGCCTATGCCCTTGTGCGCGCACTGGCGGCATCCGGCGCGCCCTTCGCGCGGCCCGATACGGCGACGCTCAATATCCTCCTCTCCTTCGTGGCGATCGGCACCGTTGCCGATGTCGTGCCGCTGAAGGGCGAAAATCGCATCCTCGTGCAGGCAGGTCTGCGCGCCTTGCGACAAACGCGACATCCCGGTCTGATCGCCCTCTGCGAGCGGGCCGGCATCCCCCTCCCCTCGCTCGACGCGAGCCATATCAGTTACGCCATCGCGCCGCGCCTCAACGCGCCGGGTCGCGTGCGCGGCGTCGAGGACGCCTATCGCCTGCTGACGCCTGCGTCCGATGTCGAGGCGCGGATGGCGGCGCTCGCCCTCGATGAAGCGAACCGCGCTCGCCAAATGGAGACCCAGCGCGCTATTGCCGAGGCGGTGGCGATGGTTGAGTCCGGCAGACTCCACGAAACGGATCGTGTGCTCGTGCTTGGCGATCCGTCGTGGAGCATCGGCATCGTCGGCCTGGTCGCGGCCAAATTGGTCGAGCGGTATCACCGACCAGCCCTCATCTACGCGCGCGGCGACCGCATGAGCCGGGGGAGCGCCCGCAGCATCGCCGCCTTCGACATCATCGCGGCGCTCGGCCGGAGCGCACCATTGATGGAGCATTTCGGTGGGCATCCGCGCGCGGCGGGCTTCACTATCGCGAACGAAAAGATCGCCGCACTCCACGCCGCGCTCAACGACCATGCCGCATCGCTCTCCGATGAAGACCTGTTACCGTCGTTGCGCCTCGATGGACGGCTCGGTCATGACGATGTATCGCTCGCCGCGTGCGCCACCATCGCCGCGCTCGCGCCATTCGGCCATGGCAATCCCGAACCGCTCTTCCTCGTGCCGCGCGTCCGCGTCCTCGATGCCCGGCGCGTGGGCGGCGATGGCGCGCACTTGACCTTCACCGTTGGCCTCGAAACCGGTGAGACAGTGCGATGCATCGCCTTCGGCGCGGGCACGCGCGAAGAAGAACTCGCTGCGCTGCGCGAAGCCGATCTCGCCGCGACGCTCCAGCGCGACGTGTGGCGCGGCGACGAACGCTTGCAACTGCGCGTCAAGGATTTCCGAGCAGCGGCAGATTAGCGCCCGCGTCGGAGGCGGGTGCGGAGGATGTCGGCGAAATAGCGCACTTCATCGAGGCGAAAGACCCACGCGCCACCGAGGTAGACCGCCGCACCGACCGCGATGCCGGCGAGAACAATGGCTGCCTGCTTCGCGAAGGTCGCATCGCCAATACCCCGACCGAGCGCGGCGGTCGTGACCGCAACGGAAGCGGCCATCGCGAGCGACGCCGCGCCCGCGCGCCCGACCGTCTGCCACAATCCGCTCGTTTGAAAGGTCGGAATGATGCGCCGTGCGAGGACGAACATCACGACCGCGTGGAAGGCGAACTGCGCCGAGTTGGCAAGGACCAATCCGAGCACGCCGAGCGGGATAATCAGGGCGAAGGAGACACCGAGCAGAATGCCGACCGACAACGCGCCGACGATGACTGGTGTGCGCGTGTTCTTGCGGGCATAGAAGGCGAACAACAGCAGTTGGTCCCATGCCAGAAACGGCAACCCAATTGCGTAGCCGATGAGCGCGATGCGGATCTGATGCACGCCTTCCGACGTCGCCTTGCCGTGATTGAAGAGCAGATTGACGAGCGGCCACGAGAGCGCGATCAGCCCCAGTGTCGCGGGTAAAACGAGCGTCGTAACGAGGCGCATACCGAGCGCGAGCGTGTGCCCGAATGCGTCCTCGTCCTGCTCGGCGGCGGCACGGGCGAGGCGCGGCAGTGTGGCGATACTGATCGCCGTCACGACCATGCCGACCGTCAGTTGCTGCACCTGCGTCGCGAAGCGCATCGCCGCGATGCCGTGCTCGCCCGTCGTTTCGGCGAGATTGCGGTCAATAATCAGCGCCCAGGTGTTGAGCAGCAGGCCGAGGAAGACCGGCAGGTAGAGCGTGCCGATCCGCCGTAGCGCCGGGTCGCGCCACGCGAACGACGGGCGGATGCGCAAACCCGTGCCGCGAAAACCCGGAATCTGGAGCGCGACGAGGAGGACCGCACCGACGAGGATGCCGACAACGAGGCTATGCACGCCGAGCGCGCGCCCGAGCACGAGCACCGCCAGGACGACCGACCCGTTCCGCGCCGCGAGCGACAATGCCGGCATCGTGAATCGTTGGAGCGCGTAGAGCGTGGATTGCAGCACCGACGCGACGCCGAGCAGCAGGAGCGCCGGTAGGATCCAGCGCGTCAGGGAAACGATCAATTCCCGGTCGTACGCCTTCGCATTCCCCCCCACGCCCGTCATCGCCCAGGCGACGCCGCGCGCACCGACTTCGAGGAGCAGCAACATCACCCCGCCACCGACGACGACGAGCGTCAGCAGTTTACCGACGACCGCGCCGAGGCGGTCGCGCTGATCCTCGCCGACGTACTCCGAGAGCACCGGGACGAGGACCGCGCTCGCGATTCCCGACAGCAGTAGATCGAGAAAGATCGTCAGGACATTTTCGGCGATCGTGAACGAACCCGTCACGATCCCGTCGCCGAACATGCTCGCGATCAGCGACTCGCGCGGGATCGCGACCAACCGACTGAAGATCGTGCCGAGCATGACGATCAGCGCCGCACCCGCGATGCGCCCGGTCGTTTTGTGGTCGTATCCGGCAGGTGACCGCTCGGCGACCGCCGCACTATCCGTCGTCGCGTCGGTTGTTACCGGCTCAATCATCTTTGCCATGCGCCTCTTCCGCCTCGATGCACCCATGCGCGCGGAGTATCGTGCGCTCAATATCCGTCGTGCTGCGCCCCGGCACAAGCGGGATAGTCACCACCGCGCCGCCGTACGCACGCACGAGCGGCGCTTCGGGCAGTGGGATCTTGCCCACGCGTTCGTCGTCTTCGCTGATCGCGTAGTCGCCGCCCTTGACATAGATATCCGGTTTCAGCAGCGCAATCGGTTCGTCGGCGGTCAGACTGATGAAGACGACGACGCCATCAACGCAGCCGAGCGCGGCGAGCACCTCCGCACGCTCGCTCGCCGGGATGATCGGCCGAAATGTCCCCTTGCGCGCGGTTGTGCTCGCGTCGTCATTGACGCCGACAACGAGCAGGTCGCCGAGGGCGCGTGCAGCCTGCAAATACCGGACATGGCCGACATGGAGCAGGTCGAAATGCCCGTTGGTGAAAACGATCCGTTCATGTTGAGCGCGGCGGGCGCGCCCATATTCCGCGAGGTCATCCAACAGCAGGGTGCGGCCCATACTAGCGCGCCTCGTCATCGGTGGTGAACATCGCGTCATCGGCATCGAGGATCGCGCGGTGCAACTCCTCCGCCGTCACGACGACATTGCCCAACTTGCGGACGGCGACACCCGCCGCGAGGTTCGCGAGGTGCGCGCCTATTTCCAGCGACAGCCCGGCGGCGAGCGCGAGCGTAAGGACGACGATTAATGTATCGCCTGCCCCGGTCACATCGAAAACATCCACGCGTTGCGCCGGGATATGCCCGCCGCGATTGCCGGCATCGAGATAGGCAAGTCCGTCGCTGGCGAGCGAGATGACGATGTTTTCGGCGCGCAACCGCTCCCGCATCCGTGGCAAGGCGGCAAGTACCGACGGCACGGTGTCCAGCGGTTCACGGAGATACGCGGCGGCGTCCGCACGGTTGTCGCGCACGAGCGTGAACCCGGCATACGGATCGAGGCTGCCCTGCGAGTCAACCGCCGTAACCGCGCCGAGCGTTTCTCCTGCCGCCCGCACCGCCGCCGCCACCGCCGCCGAGATCGTGCCGTACTGGTAGTCGGATACCAGGAACGCGTCGGCAGGTGATACCGCATCAATCGCGGCGACGATGTTCGCTCCGACTGAGGACGCGAGCACGGCGCGCGTGCCCCGATCCACACGGGCGACCTGCTGCGGGAAGCGGAAGAATCCTTCCGCGAGAAAGCGCGTTTTACGCGTCGTCGTGCGGTCGGGCGCGTATTGCACACCCGCCGTGTCAACACCCGACGCAGCGAGGGACGCGACGAGCAGTTCGCCCGTCGCGTCTGTGCCGACACAACCGATCATCAGCGACTCGCCGCCCATCGCGCGCACCGCGAGCGCGGGAAATGCGCCACCGCCAGGCTGCGCCACGTCGCGCTCGTGTTCCAGTACCAGTACCGGCGCTTCGCGAGAAACGCGCGCAATTGTGCCGAATACATACTCATCGAGCAGCATGTCCCCGACGACAACGACGCGCTGACCCCGCAACCGGGGCAACGCGTCGAGCAGTGTCTCGCGTCGCACCGCCATCAGCGAAACCGGATGTACGGGATCGCCAGCGCAAGCGCGATATAGGCGATGTTCGGCAGATCGAGCGCCATCACCTGGAGCAACGCGCGCGATTGCGGGCTGTCCACACGCGTGCTCGTCACGATGTTCAGGATGTCGCTCAGTCCGATGCCGAGCCGGTTCGCGATGACGACGCGGCAAATAACGATGCAGGCGACGACGCCAACCATGCCGATAATCTGATACGTGCTGCCCCGCTTCGCGCCGGTGACGCGGACTATCGCCTCGGCAATCACGAAGCCGCAGCCGATGGCAAACCAGAACGACCAGAAGGGTTGGAATCCCCAACCGACACCGAACGCGAGTGCAATTACTGCGGTCACCGCCACGGCGCGTGCGACGAGTTGGGGAGAGGTGCGGTTCACGGAGTTCACGCTTTCTCGCGGCGGAGCCGCCCGGCGAGGGTCGAAAGGACGGCGAGTGCGCCGAACTGCCAGACACGGACGATGCGCGGGAAGCGCGATGGCTGCCGCACCAGACGATATACCCACTCCAATCCACGCTCCCGCATCCAGCGCGGCGCGCGCGGCACCCGCCCCGCCAAATAATCGAAGGTTCCGCCGACGCCAATCGCAGCCGGCGCGCGCAATGCTGGCAGGTTCCGGTGGATCCAGCGATCCTGCTTCGGCATCCCATATGCGACAAGGACAATCTGCGCGCCCGATGCATTGATCCGCTCGCACGCCGCGCCATCGTCGGTTTCGTCGGCGCCGCCGGACCATGTTCCGACAATGCGCGCAGCAGGAAAGCGGCGGGATAGCACCGTGGCTGCCGCCTCCGCAACGCCCGGCGCCGCACCAAGGAGGAAAAGCGGGATACTCGCCGCAGCGACCGCGTCCGTTAAATCATTGCCGGTAATCCGGGCACGCAGCGGCATCCGGGCAAGGCGAGCAGCCTGCATGATGCCCGCGCCGTCCGCCGTCACAATCGCCGCGCTTTCGATCATCGCCCGCAAGTCGCCGTCGCGTCGGGCGCGCATCACGTATTCGGGGTTGAGGGTGATGACGTGGCAGGGTACGCCCGTCGTCGCAGCGTCCGCGATGATTGCCATCGCTTCCGACAGTGTCAGATCGTCAACGCGGATGCCGAGCACGCGCTGCAGCGGATGCTGGCGCGATAATGCCCACGATACCTCAGTGTTCTGCCTCACGTATACACTCTCCACAGTCGCGCATCATAACGCGCAACGCACCCGGCGTCTATTCGCGAGAGAGGACGTAGGGCGTATGCGCTCTGCAAGCAAATCGCGTCGGTCGTGCCATTCGTGTATACTTCGCCGCGATTCGATCTTCACGCGAGAAAATCCGATGCGAGGTCGAGCGATGGCGGTACACGAGGATGTCTTGCACCCCACAACTAACGCCGTTCTCGCGGGCGGCGGCGAGATGGGTGCCCTCATGCGCACGCTCGATTGGTCCGCCACGCCGCTCGGGCCGGTCGGCGACTGGCCGCAGAGCCTGCGCACCTCCGTCAGCATTTGCCTCGCTTCGCGCTTCCCGATGCTGATCTGGTGGGGGCCGGAACTCGTCATGCTCTACAACGACGCCTATCGTCCGATCCTTGGGGCGACGAAACATCCCGCAGCGATGGGGCAGCGCGGCCGGGAATGCTGGCCGGAGATCTGGGACGTCATTGGGCCGATGCTTACCGGTGT
Organism: Thermomicrobiales bacterium; assembly: GCA_038231255.1. Lineage (GTDB taxonomy): Bacteria > Chloroflexota > Chloroflexia > Thermomicrobiales > JALYUS01 > JALYUS01. Next base: position 13,241 of record JBBRLR010000009.1, read on the forward strand.
GCTTGCGCGGGGCGACGCGACTTGGTCGGAAGACCAACTTCTCCTGCTCAACCGCAACGGCTACGTCGAGGAGTGCTACTTCACCTTCTCCTACAGCCCGATCCGCGACGAGAGCGGCGGGATCGGCGGCATCTTTACCGCCGTGACCGAGACGACCGAGCGGGTCCTCGGCGAGCGGCGGTTGCGCACGCTCCGCGCGCTGGCGGGCGCAGTGGAGGCACGGACGACGGAGGGCACCTGCCATCGCGCGATGGACGCGCTCGCTGAGAACCCCGCCGACATTCCCTTCGCCCTGCTTTATCTGCTTGATGCGGACGGATCGGCGGCCCGGCTCGCCGATTCAGTGCATCTCGCCCCCGACACTCCTGCCAGCCCGGCGGTCATTCGTCTTGGCGATGGGCAGGGAGATACCGGCTGGCCGTTCGCGCGGGTCGTTGCCACCGCCGAGGCCGTGCGGCTCGACGACATCCCCCGCCGCTTCGGCGCGCTCCCCGGTGGCCTATGGGACACGCCACCCACGACTGCACTCGTCCTGCCTATCCCTGCTCGCGCGCAGGAGTGGCCGGCGGGGTTGCTTGTCGTCGGGATCAGCGCCCGACGCATCCTTGACGAGGCGTATGAGGCGTTCTACGGCCTCGTCGCGGGCCAGATCGCGACCGCGATCGGCGACGCACGGGCGTATGAGGAGGAACGCCGACACGCGGAGGCGCTCGCCGCACTCGACCGTGCCAAGACGACCTTTTTCAGCAATGTCAGCCACGAGTTCCGCACGCCCCTGACGCTGATGCTCGGCCCCGTCGCGGACGCGCTTGACGACACTGAGGGCGCGCTGACGCCAACGCAACGAGAGCGGCTTGAGGTCGCGCAGCGCAACGGACTGCGCCTCCAGCGGCTCGTCAACAGCGTGCTCGACTTCTCGCGCATCGAGGCAGGCCGAGACACCGCATCCTACCAACCAACCGACCTCGCGGCGTTCACCCAGGAACTCGTCGGCCTGTTCCGCTCGGCAATCGAGCGCGCCGGGTTGCGCCTCGCCGTTGATTGCCCACCATTGCCCGCGCCCGTCCTTGTGGATCGCGAGATGTGGGAGAAAATCGTCCTTAATCTCCTTTCCAACGCGCTCAAGTTCACCTTCGATGGGAAGATCGCCGTGCGGCTGCGCGCCGACGGGGGCCGCGCCGTCCTGATCGTTGCCGACACCGGGACGGGCATCTCGCCGGAGGACCTGCCGCACCTCTTCGAGCGATTCCACCGCGTGCGGGGCGCGCGCGCCCGGACCTTCGAGGGTTCGGGGATTGGACTGGCGCTTGTGCAGGAAATCGCCCGGCTGCATGGCGGTGAGATCACCGCAGCGAGCACGATTGGAGAGGGCACGACGTTCACGGTTACGATCCCGACCTCGACTGGCACGACGCACCTGCTCGCCGATGAACGCGCCAACGTGTCCGATGGCGCGTCTACCACTGCGACCGCCGCCTCATACGTCGAGGAGGCGTTGCGCTGGTTACCCGACGGGGCCGAAAACGATCGGGTGGGCGAGGGCAATATCGGTGCGGGGTCGCCGTTGGGAAATGTAGGTGGTGTATCGGCCGGGATGCTCGCCGGGGCGCGCATTCTCCTTGCCGATGACAATGCGGACATTCGGGCATATGCGCGGCGGCTCCTGCAGGGCGACTACGTCGTCGAGACGGTCGCCGATGGTGAGGCGGCGCTGGCTGCGGCCCGGGAGCGCCCGCCTGATCTGATCCTCACGGACGTGATGATGCCGAGGCGCGACGGGTTCGCGTTGCTCCGCGCGCTGCGCGCCGATCCGCGCACGCAAGACATCCCGGTGATCTTCCTTTCCGCCCGGGCCGGCGAGGAATCGGCGATCGAGGGGCTGGCGGCGGGTGCGGACGGCTACCTCGTCAAACCCTTCTCCGCGCGCGAGTTGCAGGCGCGGGTCGCCGCAGCATTGGCGATGGCGCGGCTCCGGCATGAGACAGTGCGCGAGCGCGAGCGCATGTATACCATGCTCCTCCAAGCGCCGGTCGCCATCGCGGTCTTCCGCGGGCCACAGCACGTCGTCGAGTTCGCCAACCCGCACGTCTGCGAAGTCTGGGGGCGCACGCTCGAGCAGGTGTTCGGCAAGCCGCTCTTCGAGGCGCTACCGGAGGTCGCCGGCCAGGGCCTCGAGGCGCTGCTCGACGGTGTATTCGCGACCGGCACGCCGTTCGTCGGATCTGAACTCCCCGTTGGCCTCGATCGTGCGGGGCGGCGAGACCTCGTCTATTTCAATTTCGTCTACGCGCCGGTCCGCGAGCCGAGTGGGGAGATCCGTGGCGTGATCGTCGTCGCGACGGATGTGACCGAGCAAGTGCAACTGCGCGAGCGGGCGGAGGAGGAGCGTCAACAATTCGTCGCGATGGTGGCGCACGAGCTGCGCAACCCGATCACGTCGCTGATGGGCTATGCCCAACTGATGAAGCGGCGGGAACGGTACGATGCCAGAGCGATGGAGACGATCATCGCACAGGCACAACGCCTGGAGCGCTTGACCGTTGACCTGCGCGAGACGGTACGCGCCCGGCTGGGGGCGCTCGCGATCATGCCCGGTCCGGTGGATGTCCGCTCGCTCGTCCTTGCCGCCATAGAGCAAGCCCAGGCGACGACGGAGGTGCATACCATCGCCGTCGAAATGCCGGATACGCTCCCGCCCGCCCAATGGGACGCCGACCGCATTGCGCAGGTGCTGGGCAACCTGCTGCTGAACGCGATCAAGTACGGCGAGGACGGCGAGGTGCGTGTCCGCGTCGCGAACGAGGGAAAGTCGGTGCGCATCGCCATCGCGGACTACGGCATCGGAATCCCCACGGAGGCGCTCTCGCACATCTTCGAGCCGTTCTACCGGGCGGAGAACGCGGCCAGCGGCAGTCGGCGTGGGATGGGTCTCGGGCTGCCGATCAGCAAGGCGCTCGTCGCGGCGCACGGCGGCGAGCTGGCGGTGGAATCTCGCGTCGGCGAGGGCAGCACCTTCACGCTCACACTCCCGTATGATGCCCCCGCGCCATGACACGAAGTCTCCGTTCGCACGCACGAGCAGCCGATTGCCTGCGATGACGACTGGACGATCAATCGGCGTTAATGCGCACCTGCTCTCCTTCACGCCCGGCTACCGGCGGGCGGGCGTCAGCCAGTACACCGAGCAGATCGTGCGCCACCTGATGGCGACCGTATCCAATTCGGGCGATACACTGACGGTCTTTGCGGGGCCGGACGCACCGCCCAACGGATATGTTGCGGATGAGGTCGCGTGGCGCACGAGTCGCCTGCCAACGGGGCACGCGCCGGGCCGCATCGTCTGGGAACAGTTTGTCGCGCCGTTTGCCACGGCATGGGCGCATCTCGATGTGCTTCTTTGCCCGGTTAATGTTGTTCCGCTTGCCGGTCGCGTGCCGTCGGTCGTCACCGTCCACGACCTCGCTTTCCTCGCCCATCCCGAAGCATTCCATGTCACGAAGCGCCGCTATCTCGCGGCGATGACCCGACTTTCAGTCCATCGCGCGCGGCACGTCATCGCCGTCTCGTCCCACACGCGCGACGATCTCGTACGTCACTTCGGCGTTCGCCCTGAACGCGTGACCGTCGTTCCCAATGCGGTGGACGCGCGTTTCCAGCCTGCCGACGATGACCACGCGATCACTCGCTTCAAGGCGGAGCACCACCTACCCGACCGCTTCATCCTCTTTGTGGGCACGCTCGAACCGCGCAAAAACCTCCGGCGGCTGATTGAAGCATTCGCATCGCTTGCCAACGATGAGACCGAAACAACACTCGTCATCGTTGGCGCATCGGGCTGGCTGACAAGCGATCTTGCGCCGCTCGTCAGCACACACGGATTAGGCGAGCGCATCACCTTCGCGGGATATGTTTCAGACGACGACCTCCCCCATTGGTACCGGGCGGCAACGGTCTTCTGCTATCCATCGCTGTACGAAGGCTTCGGCCTGCCCGTTCTCGAAGCAATGGCGTGCGGAACACCGGTCATCACATCACGAACGAGCAGCCTCCCCGAACTCACCGGCGATGCGGCCGTGCTGGTTGATCCCACCGATGTGGCGGAACTCGCCCGTGCCCTGAAAACCGTCCTCGCCGATGAATCACGGCGTCATACGATGTCTCGAACAGGCCTTGCGCGGGCGAGTGCCTATTCGTGGGAGCGGACGGCAGCGGCCACCTTGGAGGTGATTCGGGACGCGGCGCGCTACTAATGCGCGATGCCATCCTCAGAGCATGCTCATCGGGTCAACATCAACCGTCCAGCCGTACGGCACGGGAAACGAGCGGAGCAGGGGCGTGAGGTCTTTGCCTACCGCGACGACTTGCCATAGGAATTCGCCGCGAATTTTGGCAGTAAAGCAGGGAGCAGGGCCGACCAACTCGACATCATCATGGCCGGAGCGGTACGCCACGCGCGCCAGCGCAAACGCGAGCCGGTCGGCCTCGGCGCGGGCCTTCGCTTCGTCGCGGTGCTTGAATACGAAACGGACGAGATGGCCATAGGGCGGGAACCCAAGGCGTTGCCGGTTCGGCAGTTCAGATCGCGCGAACAGGGTGTAATCGTGCTGTTGGGCCGCCACTAATGCCGGGTGATCCGCAGATTGTGTCTGGATGACGACCCGACCGGGCGACCGGCGACCCGCACGCCCCGCAACCTGCGTCACCAGCTGGAAGGTGCGCTCCGCCGCCCGGAAGTCCGGCAAATGCAGTTGCGTGTCGCCATTGACGACGCCGATCACCGTGACCATCGGTAAGTCGAGACCCTTGGCGACCATCTGCGTGCCGACGAGCACGTCTATCTCGCGCGCTTCCATCCGACGGAGGATGCTCTCGTGGCCGCCCTCAGCGCGCAGGCTGTCCTGATCCCAGCGCACGACCCGCGCGCCCGGCAGGAGCCGCCGCGTCTCATCCTCGACCCGCTGCGTGCCGACGCCGTACGTGCGCACTTCCGACTGGCCGCACTTTGGGCAGCGTACGCTCGGCCGTATTTCGAAGTCGCAGCGATGGCAGCGGAGCCGCTCGCGGTCGGCGTGATACACGAGCGGCACATCGCACTGCGGGCATGTCGGCACATGGCCGCAGGAGCGGCATTGGCTGAAGGTCGCCATCCCACGGCGATTAAGGAGCAGGATCGCCTGCTCGTTTCTGGCATGGGCCTGACACAACAACTCCACCAGCGCGCCGCTGAAAACGCCGGTGTTGCCGTTGCGCCGCTCCTCGCGCATGTCAACGAGTGCGACCGGCGGCAGTTGCAGGGTACCGTCTGTGCCATTCGCGGTCGTCGGTCGCACGCGCTCCGGCAACGAAAGGTAGCCGATCCGGCCGCGTTTCGCCGCCGCGAAGGTCGTGAGGTCGGGTGTCGCGCTGCCGAGGATGCAGACCGCGCCCGACATCCGCGCCAGTTCCCGCGCGACATCGCGGGAGTGATAGCGTGGCAGAGCGTCCTGCTTGTACGCCGCGTCATGCTCCTCGTCCAGGACGATGCAGCCGATCTTCTCGATGGGCGCGAAGAGCGCCGAGCGCGGTCCTATGGCGATCGTTGCCTCGCCGCGCCGCAGCCGTTCCCAGTTCGCAAACCGCTCGGGATCCTTCAAGCCGCTGTGCAGCAATGCCACCTGGCCGGGAAAACGGGCGAGAATTCGCTTGACCATCTGCGTCGCCAAGGCGATTTCCGGGACGCAGACAATCGCGCCCTTGCCCGCCCGCATACTCGCCGCCACCGCACGGAGATAAATCTCCGTCTTACCGCTGCCAGTTACGCCATGCAGGAGGAAGGTTGTGCCCGCTGCGTCGCGCATCGCCTCTGCGACCCGATCCCACGCCACTTGCTGCGCGCCCGTCAAGACCGGCGCGGGCATGCTCCCACCGTCCGGGGGAGCGGGCAGATTCGCCACTGTGCCCATCTCGACCAGCCCCCGCTCTTGCAGTCGTTTGAGCAGTGGCGCGCTGAGGCCCGTATCCGTGCGGAAGGTCGCGACCGTTACCGCACCGGGCGGGAGGTGCGACGCCGTGGTCGTTTCGAGGCGCGCGCGACGGCGGAGGTAGTCGAGCGCGGTCTGCTGCTTCGGCGCGGTCAGCGGCGCCTCAAACTCCAGACCGAGGATCGCCCGCACGTATGGCACGCGCTTGCGCGTCGGCAGGCGATCCTGCTTGATCCGCGCATCCATCGCAACCAGCCCACGCTTCCGCAATGCCGCGAGCACCGAGGTCAGCGCACCACCGAGCGCGGCGCGCAGTTCGGTGAGGCTCGCACCCGTATCATCGCTGTGCGTTTCGAGCATTTCGACGATCTGCCGCTGCGTCGGTGTGAGCAGCGTATGATCCGCCCGGCGCCCGGCGTCGGTCAGGCGATACGTCTCGATCACCCGCCGCTCGACACCGGGCGGCATCATCAGCGACGCGGCATGAAAGAGCGAGCAGCAATACCGCTCGCTGATCCACGTCGCGAGATTCAACTGGCGCGTCGTCAGGCAGAAGGTCGGCTCGACGACGGCATGGATCGGCCGAATCTCCGGCCCAGCCGCCTCCTGGCCGAGTTCGACGACGATGCCCAGCACGACTTTCTCGCGTAGCGGTACCCAGACGAGTTGGCCGTTCGCCACCGTACCACGCAACTCGGGCGGGATCGCGTACGTCCATTCCGTCCAGTATTCGGGGATGATCGCGTGAACGCTGACGGACGCGACAGTAAAGACCGCTTCGGCGACCGCGTACGACTGCGCGCCGTCCAACGCGGCGTCCCCTTCAGTGACGGCGCTCGCGCGCTCGATGACCCCCCGCTCGCTCAAAAAAGACCCTCTCCCTGTACGTTCACGCGCGCAGGGAGAGTATAGGCGGTTACGACGGTGTGCGCCAGTCAGGGAACCTCACCCCGTTACGCGGGCGAACCGGGCGATGCGATCGGCGTGTCAATGATCGTCGGGCCACGCCGCTTCTGCGCGTCGCGGATCGCGGCTGCCAGCGCGTCGGCGCTCTCGGCGCGGACGCCGGGGATGCCGTAGGCGTCGGCGAGTTTGACGTAGTCCGGGTTGACGAGATCAACGCCAACGTAGCGCCCGGATTTGTCCATCCCGCGCTTGACCGCCGTGTAGGTGCTGTCGTTGAAGATGACGATGGGCAGCGTCACGTCGTGCTGGATCGCGACGGCCAGTTCCTCCATCGTGAACTGGTAGCCGCCATCTCCGACGACCGCCACCACCTCGCGGTCGGGCGCGCCGATTTTCGCGCCAATCGCGGCCGGCACGCTAAAGCCGAGCGTCCCGTACCCGTGCGGCGTCAGGTACGTGCGTGACCCGTAGGCAGGGAAGTATTGATGGCTCATGTACGAGAGCGTGGTCATATCGTGGGTGATAATCCCGTCGCGCGGGAGCGCCGCACGGAGGGCGTCAATGTAGTCCTTGTACGTTGCATCGCGTGGCGACACCGCCGCTGTCCGACGTTGCGCGAGGTCGTCGCGCGTCCACCGCTCCGCCGGGCCGCCATCGGCGCGCACCGCATCGAGCAGCATCTCGACGGCGAGCCGCGCGTCGCCCTGAACTTTCACCTCGGCGGGATAGTTGCGGCCGAGTTCCAGCGGGTCAATATCTATGTGGATGATCCGCTTCGGCAGTGGCAGTGTCCAATGATTCGTGCTTTGCGCGCCGAGTTTGCTGCCGACGACGATGCACACGTCGCTTTCGCGCAGCACTCCTTCGACCGCATCGCTCCAACCATAAAAGGCAATACCCATCGCGAGCGGGTGATCCTCCGGGATCGCCCCCTTACCCGGTGTCGAGGTGATGACCGGCGCGTCGAGCGCCTCCGCCAGTTCGGTCAGGACGCCGTCAACGCCACTCTGCACCGCGCCGCCGCCCGCGTAGATCGCTACCTTGTGCGCGGACTGAATCACCGTGATCGCCGCGTCAATCGCCTCCTGCGAGGGGCGACGCCGAATCCCCTCCGGCGAGGCAGTGACTTCGACCTCCGCCTCTTCCGCCAGCACGTCAATCGGCACCTGCACATGCGTCGGGCGCGGTCGGCCCGTGCGCATCTGCCGGAGCGCCTCATTGATCGCCCACGGGATGTCGGCGACATCATTGACCTGCGTGTTCCACTTCGTCAGATGGCGCATCAGGCCGAGCTGGTCATTCATGTCGTGGAGATTGCCGCGCATCCGACCGGCGTTTTCGCGCTCGACTTCGGCGCTGATAATCAGTACCGGCGACGAGTCGGCATACGCTTGCCCGACCGGCGTGCTGACATTGGTCAGGCCCGGCCCGGTGATGATGACCGCGACACCCGGCTTACCCGTCGCGCGCGCATAGCCGTCGGCCATGAACCCCGCGCCCTGCTCGTGTCGCGTCAGGATATGGCGGATACGGCTGTCGTATAGCGCGTCGTAAATATCGAGCGTATGCACACCGGGGATGCCGAACACCGTGTCCACGCCATTCGCTTCGAGCGTCGCAACAACCGCGTGCCCGCCCTTCATCCGCTGCCCCATCCCATTCACCTCCAACGATTCGCACGCCTACACGATCAGAGGCCGTAGTATAGCACGCAGTCAGGCGTCGAAGCCTGAGATATATCGGGGGTGAGGTTCCCCGCGTCTCAGGCGACTGTTGTCGGGATGGACGAGCGCGCGGGGGCGAGGAGCTCCACCGATTCGGGGCTGCGCTGTCGTTCGATAGCGCGAACGAAGGCGTCTACGATCACGGGATCGAAGTGCGTGCCCTTGCAGTCGAGTAATTCCTCTTTCGCCTCGCGGACACTGCGGGCGCGGGCATACGGGCGGTCGGAAGTCATCACGTCGTACGAATCGGCCACCGCGACGATGCGCGCGCCAAGCGGGATGTCCTCCCCGGCAATGCCATCAGGGTAGCCCTTGCCATCGTATCGCTCGTGGTGATAACGCACGACACCGAGGCTGTCTTTGTAGATCGAAAGCTCGCGCAGGATTTCATCTCCGGCGGCTGGATGTTGACGCATCAGCCAGTATTCGCCTTCGTCCAGACGACCGGGCTTCAATAGCACAGCATCGGGGATCGCGATCTTGCCGAGATCGTGGACGCGCGCCGCGAGGACAATTGCCTCGGCTTCCGCGAAGCGGATCGTGCCGAGTTCGTCAATGATCTGCTGCGTATACTTCGCCACACGCTCGGAATGCTGCGCGGTAGTCACATCGCGACGGTCTACCGTGTCCGCGAGCGCCTCGATGGTCCGTTGAATCTGCAATAGTATTTCACGATGACCACGCATCGCGATGTACGGCCCCAACAGCGGGATGAGGGCGATAAAAACCGCCAGCGGACTGAGTTCGCGCACCGTGGTCAGAAGCAACCCGATGGGCGGCAAGGTGATATTTTGCAACAGTTGGCCGCGACTGTTTGCGAGGAAAACCGTGATGGGCGACTTGCTGATCGCGATACCGATCATAAGCGAAACCAGGATATTGTTAATCACCAGATAGATGAGCGACGCGAACAGAGCGACGACTGCTGTCTTGGTCGTCGCCAACGGAATGCCGGTCATATCGCCGACGAACATTCGATAGATGATTCCAGTAATTCCTGTCGTGGCGATCATTTGAGCAACGTTGAAACTCAGTTTCTGAAACTGTCGCCGCGCGAACAATTCAGCGATGAGCGTACTGATCCCCGCAACGACGATACCCGCGACGGCACCATAGCCGATCGTTGTCGCAACGAAAGCGGCACCACCCACACTAAATATCAAGTTGAACTTCATCTGAGGAACAGCAATCTCCATGAGATCGAGTAGCGTAACGGCGAGGAACATCACTACGATGATAACGAAGTCCACGACCCGCAAAGGACGGAAACTTCCCGCAGAAGCCTGAGCCATCGCTTCTATTGTCGTCAAAACAGCAAGACAAACAACGGCAACAACCGCCATATTTGTCGCTGTCTGCCGATTTCCTATCATCGTTGCTCGCCCTCCGTCAATGAGGAGTAGAGAAAAATAAAGACCTTTCGCACAGTATAACGCACGTACGACCAGAATGTTACTTTGCACTACAAGGGAATTTCGGACTGAAGACATCACGTTCAGCAACATGTCTAAATGCTTCGCGATAGCTCTATTATGCAAACCGCTCTTCGGGCAAAAAAAACCGCCCAGCGGGTTTCCCCACTGAGCGGCATATTCGTTACTTGGGATCTAGCCCCACTTCGCGTCGGTCCACTTCATGTGGTTTCTCCTTGCGATAATCTGCCCAAGTCCCTGTGAATCGGAGCACGTATAACCTCCATGTGCTTCGATACTTCTTGACTCTAACATCAACATTTACGCTAATCAAGGCCTATGGGTAATGTTTACTCCTAATGATTTTTCTAGCTTAGATGTCAAAAATATTGATTGGGCCAAAAAGTCGTAATGTAGGGGAATTACTATTGTAGCGGGGCATCATCCCCCAATAAGCGCGCGGTTATACCCGTCACCGCGACCGTGCAAGGCGATTGATGAAGTTCGTGGGTCTGTGTTATCCGGTCGGACGCCGACGCCAGCGCAGCCAGACATGCACCAACCGCTGCACGGCGGTGACGTAGGTCAGGACGGCGAGCGCCCAGAGGATCGCATCCGTCCAGCCAAAAAGCAGGAATGCGCCGAGGCCAACGACGCGCTCCGGTCGGGCAAGAATGCCGACTTCGTTGTCGAAGCCGAGCGCCTCGGCACGGGCGCGGGCATAGGAGACGAGCAGCGACCCCGTCGCGCAGCCATAAATGAGCAGCGTGCGCATCACTGCGTGCGTTTGGTCGTGCTGGACATGCCAAAGGACGCCGAAGAAGAGGATTACCTCGGAATAGCGGTCGAGATTCGAATCGAGGAATGCGCCGAACGTCGAGCCCTTGCCCGTCGCCCGCGCCAGCGCGCCATCGAGCAGATCGAACGGCGCGGCGAGCAGGAGCAGCAAGCCGCCGAGGCCGAAGCGCCCTGTCGCGAGCACGACCGCGACCGCGCCATTGATGACGAGGCCGAGCAGGCTTGCCATATCGGGCGTCAGGCCGACCCGCGCGACGGCCCGACCAACCTGATCCATGCGCGTGCGGACACTGTCCTTGACGAGGTTGGAGATCATCGCAGCGCGACAGAGAGCGACGCGACACGCCGCTGCAATTTTTCCGCCTGGTAGTATTGCTCCACGACCCGCTTGCCCACTTCGTCCCACGAGTACTGCATCGCGGTCGCGCGGCCGGCTGCGCCCATCGCACGCGACAGCGACCGATCCGAGAGGAGGCGCACGAGCGCCATCGCGAGGGCCTGCGCGGATTCCGGCTCGACCATCAGCCCCTCGACGCCATTCGTGAGGATACCGAGGTGGCCGGGAATCGCCGTCGTCACGACCGGCTTGCCCGATGCCATCGCCTCCATCACCACCATCCCGAATGACTCGCGGCCCGTCGCGGGCGAGCAGAAGACATCCGCACTCGCGTAGTAGCGCGGCAAGTCATCGCCCGTGACGTAGCCGACAAACTCGACGTTGCGTTCCAAACTGTGGTTCTCGATGAACTTCAGGTAGCGCTTCGGGGTTCCCCGCCCGACGACGAGCAGCCGCACATCCGGGAACTGTGCCCGGACAAGGGCAACGGCGCGCGTCAGGTACTTGAAGCCTTTGCGTGCGTCGTTGTAGCGTCCGACGAACACGATGGTCGGTCGCCCGTCACGGTACTGCGTCAACGGCGCGACCTGCGGCCCGTAGCGCTCCGGCTCGATGCCGTTCGGGACGACGACGACGCGACCGGGGAAGTAGTTCTGCACGTAGGCCCGCGCTGCACGGGAGACGGCGATGCGCCCATGCAACATGCGGAAGTCACGCCGCAGATAGGGCCGGAATGTCGCGTATCCCATGTTCGATTCGCTAAACGCGTGGAATGTCCCGACATTGATACTCGTCGAGTGACGGAGGACGACATGCGGCAGGTTCGGCATTAGCGGCTCGTGCAGGTGGATAATGTCGAACTTCTCAGCGCGCAGCACCTCTTTGACTGGCTTGCTGAGCGCAAACGGTTGGAGCGTGATCCAGGCGGATGAGCCGTTGGCGGGAAATTTGACGGCGCGCCCGATGCCGTAGAAATCCTGCCCGACGACGAACTCATCGTCGTTGCCCGTGCCCGCAGGCGCGATCAGCGTGACCTGGTGTCCCATCACCCGCAGCACGGCGGAGAGATGACGGATGTGGTCGGCAACGCCACCCGGAAAGGCGATATCGTACGGCGACACAAGGGCGATCTTCATCGTTGCGCTCCGGGGGGTTCAGGGTTGGGGGTTCGAGGTTCGAGGTTGGGAATCCGGCGTTCCCCGAACCCCGAACCCCGAACCCCGAACCAGCCAACGACCTGCTGCGCTTTGCGGGCGGGGACAAGTACCCATGCTTTATACAGGCTCGTCCCTGCGATCTCGCGGTGCTCGTTGAACGTCCAGAAACGACCGTGCGCGCGGGTGGTGTGGGCAGAGAAAGCGGCGCGCAAGTCTTCGGGCGACGTGCCGGGAAAGGTCGTGTAGGCGGAGCCGATCAGCGTGCTCGAATGTGCGTCGCTCCCCGCCATCACGGGGAGAAGTAGCACCGAGCGGTTCACATCTTGCGCGCGGCGCCACGCAACACGGCCCGCGACGCTCGGGTTGAGCATCTCGATCGCATCGAAGTAGCGACCATCCTGCCGCCCTTGCGCGCCAAGCGCGTGGATGCGGCGCAGTGTCCGCTCGCCGACGCTGGTCGTCAGCCACGACATCGGGTGCGGCACAATGGCGATACCGCCCGCCTCGTGGATCGCCGCAAGGGTGGCGTCAATGGTTTTCAGCATCGGGAAGGTACGGTCCACGAAGAGCGCGAGAAGGTGGCCATGGCGCGTCGTCACTTCCGTTCCGGTGATGACCTGCACGCGGCTCTTGCGGCGCTCGGCGGCATCACGGGCTTCCAACGCGCCCCGGATTTCGTCGTGATCGGTGACGGCAACGACATCAAGGTCGGTCTCGTTCTCGGCGTAGTCGAGTAACTGCGCGACGCTTTGCAGGCCGTCCACCGTATCAGTGTGCAAATGGATGTCCGCCCGACCGGCGCGCGGCCTCAGGGGCCGGTCCTCTTGCACGGTCACTGCATGAACATCCACGCGGTTCCCACTCCTTGCCGTCTGCGATTCTCACAGCGTCAGTATACCGAAGCCGCGCCCCGTCGTCCAAAGCGATAACACGCCCCCGGCGGACATTCCGCCCATTTATGCGTCATCGCTATCGCGAAGAAAGAGCGGAACCGCAGAACGAAGGGGACGGGCGGTTTGCGCCCGTCCCACAGGATGTCTTGGTATTGAGCGGCGTTAGGATGCCTACGCGCTCGCGATGTCGCCGCTGTCCTGCTCGGTGGTGTCACCCTTCTTGAAGGATTCCTTCCACTCGTGGTAGATCAATCCCTGATCGCCAGCGGCATAATGGAAAGCGTACGTGGTGCCCGAGAACGTCGCCGTCATGCCAAAGGTTGCCTTGATGAATCCCGACGTCGTCGTGCATGCCGCCGGGGTAGCGCTACAGCCGTTCGGGTTGTAGGCGCCGCCCGTGACAACGCCTTCTTCCTCGCCGTGGAACCTGCCGGTGATACCAGCAAGAACTGTCGAACCGTGGTGATTGCCAGTCTCGCAGCTGCCCGGACTCTGCCCAGCAATAGTGACAAACGTCCCGTCCTTGAACTCCTCCTGCACTGTGAACGTGCCGTCCCTATTGTCCTTCACTGTGAAGTCGCGGTTATCGGTGTCTGTCGCCCAGATGTTGCCGCATGTTCCACCGTCGCCGCCGGTGCTTGCGAAGGGGCCAAAGTGCTGCGTCCTGCCTTCCGCGCCCACACTGGTCGCAGAAACCAGCAACATCCCCAAAACCACGAAGAGACCGAGACATTTCGGTACCATGATTCTCCCCCTCCCGCGCGGTTCCCCGCGCTCTACCAATACAGCGAAGATGATCTACGCCGCCGACCCGTGCCCGCCATCTCCCAACCTACGCGCACAACGCATAACATTTTCGTAGTATCTGTCGGCTTTGAACATAGTACGTCGAACTCGCCTTTTGTCAACAGCAGAGCTGATTGCGACGCACATCGTGCAGGGTCTCGGCGACGGGAGATATCGGAGCCAAAACGAAAGGGGCACCCACAAGGGATACCCCATCCATCAGCGACGAGATGCTTCGCGCTCAGTCCTCATACTGCCCAGGGGGCGCATGAAGTCCTTCGTTACGCACCGGCTTCGCGGAACTCGCCTTCGATGGTGTCGTCCGGCGGCGTGCCGGGCTTGCCTTCCGCACCGGGCTGGCTGTTCATCGCCTGCCCGATTTTGCCAAGAGCAGTGTCGAGTTCGGTCTGCGCGGTCGCCATCTTTGTCGCGTCATCGCTGGTCAGGGCGTCGTTCGCGGCGCGGATTTTGTCCTCGACCTCGGTCTTCACGGCGGCGTCCACCTTGTCGCCGAACTCCGACAGGCTCTTCTCGGCGGTGTAAACGCTCGATTCGAGATGGTTGCGCGTCTCGATCTGCGCGCGCCGCTTTTGGTCCTCCTCGGCGTGCGCCTGCGCCTCAGTAACCATCCGCTTGATCTCCGCCTCCGAGAGGCCGCTGGACGCGGTGATCGTCACGCTCTGCTGCTTGCCGGAGGCCGTGTCCTTCGCGGAAACGTTGACGATGCCGTTCGCGTCAATGTCGAAGGTTACTTCGATCTGCGGCATGCCACGCGGGGAGGGCGGGATGCCATCGAGAATGAACTTGGCGAGCGTCTTGTTCTCACCGGCCATCGCCCGCTCGCCCTGCAGGACGTGGATTTCGACCTGCGGCTGGTTGTCCGACGCCGTGCTGAAGACCTGGCTCTTGCGTGTCGGGATCGTCGTGTTTCGTTCGATCAGCGGCGTGGAAACGCCACCGAGCGTCTCGATGCCGAGCGTCAACGGCGTCACATCGAGCAGCAGCACATCCTTCACCTCGCCGCCGAGCACGCCCGCCTGAATCGCCGCGCCGAGCGCGACTACCTCGTCCGGGTTGATCGTCCGGTTCGGCTCCTTGCCGAAGAACTTGCCGACCCGCTCCTGCACCGCCGGCATGCGCGTCTGCCCGCCGACGAGCAGCACCTCGTCCACCTTGTTCGGCTCCAACTCGGCGTCCTTGAGTGCGGCTTCCATCGGCTTCAGCGTCGCATCCACCAGTTTGCCGACCAACTGCTCCAACTTGGAGCGCGTCAGCGTCACATTGAGGTGCTTCGGGCCGGTCGCGTCCGCCGTAATGAAGGGGAGCGAGACATCCGTCTGCTGTGTGGACGACAGTTCGATCTTCGCCTTCTCCGCCGCCTCCTTCAGCCGCTGGAGCGCCTGCCGGTCGGTGCGGAGATCAATGCCGTTGTCGCGCTTGAACTCATCGGCGAGCCAGTTGATGATCTCCTGATCGAAGTCGTCGCCGCCGAGGTGCGTGTCGCCGTTCGTCGCCTTGACCTCGAAAACGCCCTCGGAAATGTCGAGGACCGAAATGTCGTACGTACCGCCGCCAAGGTCGTAGACGGCGATCTCCTCGTCCTTTTTCTTGTCCAAGCCATAGGCGAGCGACGAGGCCGTCGGCTCGTTGATGATCCGCGAGACTTCCAAACCGGCGATCCGGCCGGCGTCCTTGGTCGCCTGCCGCTGCGCGTCGTTGAAGTACGCGGGGACGGTGATGACCGCCTTGTCCACCTTGTCGCCGAGATATGCTTCGGCGTCGGTCTTCAGCTTTTGCAGGATCATCGCGGAGACTTCCTGTGGCGAGTAGGTTTTGTCGCCCATGTGCACCTGCACGTCGCCATTCGAGGCGGCGGAGATTTTGTACGGGACGAGTTTCGCATCGCGCGCGACCGACGGGTCGCTGAACTTGCGCCCGATGAACCGCTTCACCGAGGCGACGGTGTTTTCCGGATTCATGACGGCCTGCCGCTTCGCGAACTGGCCGACGAGCCGCTCGCCCGCCGGGGTCATCGCGACGACGGAGGGCGTCAGCCTGCTCCCCTCGGCATTCGGGATAACCGTCGGCTCGCCGCCTTCCATCACCGCCATCACCGAGTTCGTCGTCCCAAGGTCAATACCGATTGTCCGTGCCATTGGTTCGTTCCTTTCAATCGTGTCGTAGGGGGTTCGCAAACGCCCTACCTGTTATGTGCCACTCTTGCCGACTTTTACCAGCGCCGGGCGGATGACATTGCCGTGTACGGTGTAGCCGCGGCGCAGTTCGGCCACGACGAAGTCGCCGCCGTCACCGTCCACCAGTACCGCTTCGTGCAGGGCTGGGTCGAACTTCTGACCGGCCGCCGCGATTGGCTGTACGCCTTCGCTTTCCAGCACATTGCGCAGTTTGTGGGCAACGAGCGCGACGCCATTCAGCCAGGCTTCGTGCTCGGCGCTCTTCGGCACATTCGCCAGCGCGAGGTCGAAATCGTCCAGCACCGGCAGCACCTTGGCGATGACGATCAACCCCGCCATCTGCGCGTCGCGCTGCTTCTCCTGCTCGACGCGCCGCTTATAGTTGAGGAATTCGGCCCGGGCGCGCTGCCAACTGTCGAGCAGTTCGGCGCTCCGGGCACGCTCGGCTTCCAACTGCACGGCGGGATCGTCAGAAACCGGCGCGGCGGGCGCTGCTTCGGGCGACGCGTCATTCGGCGCGGTCGCCTCCTGATCTACGGTCTGTTCTTCGCTCATCTACTGCCATCCTCTTTCTGGTGGTAGCAAGCTTTCCAGCCTGCCGTCTCGCCGGGGAGGCAGGCTGAAAAGCCTGCTACCACCGGGTAATCGTCACATGTCAAGACGCGGGTCGCGCGTTGTGTACAACTCCGTCAGCAAATCGCTCAATACCTGCGAGACGTACCGCACGGACGAGATCGTCCGCTCGTAATACATCCGCGTCGGCCCGAGCACGGCAACCATGCCAGTCACTTCGGACGGGATGCCGTAGGTTGCCAGCACGATCCCGAAGTCCCGCAGGGCGTCCCACTGATTCTCCGCACCGATAATCACCTGCACGCTGTTCACCCGGTCCGCACCCTCGGTCGCGACGAGCAACTGCGGCAAGAGCGCCGTCAAGAGCGCGCCGCCGCGCAGCAACTCCACCAGCCGCCCCGCCCGCTCATGCCCGTCGAACTCGGGCTGCTGTAGGACATTACCGAGACCGTCGTGGACAACCTCCGCACTCATCGCTTCTTCGAGGTTCCGCAACATGCGTACCGCCTCGTCAGCGACCACGCGGTCAATGCCGGTCGTGTGCGCGGCGGCTGTCGCGATCTCGGCCCGACCAAGGTTCGCCAAGTGCGCGCTGGCATTGTCCGCGACCGCGCGCAACGCCGTCTGATCGAACGCTGCCGGCAGCGTGACCATCGCCTGCCGCACCGCCCCCTCGCGCGTGACAAGGACGAGCAGCGCAGTCTTCTCCTGCACGGCGATCAGTTCGACATTCTTCACCTTCGGCAACCGCGCGCGCGGCGTCGTGACGACCGATACATTGCCCGCCACGCGCGCCAGCACCGACGCCGCCAGCTTCACCCACTCGTCGAGGTGCACTTCCACCTGGTGGAACTGATGCCGGATCAGCATCTGTTCGTTGGTCGAAAGGCTCGGCTGGTCCATCAGCCGTTCGACGTAGTAGCGATAGCCCGCATCGGTCGGCGTGCGGCCACCCGAGGTGTGCGCCTGCTGAATAAAGCCGAAACGTTCGAGCAACGCCATGTCGTTGCGAACCGTCGCGCTCGAAATATCAAGCCCGCCGCGCTCCACGACGGTCTTCGAACCGATAGCGCGCATCGTTTCGGTATATTCGCGCACCAGCAGGCGGAGAATTCGCTCCTGCCGCTGGCTCAATCGCATCGCATCCACGTTCAAACCCCCGATTAGCACTCTCGTCTCCCGACTGCTAACATCGAGACGATACCACTTGATACAGCCCATGTCAAGACGTTGTCATATATTATGTCAACTCTATCGCTAGCGATTCCCGCCGTCTTCGCGTACCATTGCCACCTAAACCGCACGCGATGAAAGGCGATGCATGAACGCGATCCCCTCCCTTACCGATGAACAGCATGTCCTGCCTCGGAGCGCGCGCCGCACTGATGCGGGCCTCCTGACGCTTGGCAATGTCCCGCTGACGACCTTCGCCTTGCGGTACGGCACGCCGCTCTATCTGTTCGACGACGAGCATCTGCGCGCGTCGCTCTGGCGCTTCCGTCGCGCCTTCGGCGAGCGGTTGCCCGCGCCCGCGACCTTTACGCTCTCGTATGCCTCAAAAGCATTCCTCTGCACCGCGCTCGTCCAGATTCTCGCGGAGGAGCGCGTCGGGCTGGACGTAAACTCCGGCGGCGAGTTGCACATCGCGCTCAAGGGCGGCATGGCCGCCGACATGATTCACATGCACGGCAACGCGAAGAGCGCGGACGAACTGCGCATGGCCGTCGAGCGCGGCGTCGGCCGGATCGTCGTGGACAACATGACCGAGATGTCGACGCTCGACCGGATTGCCGGGTCGCTCGACGCGCGGGCGGCGATCTGGCTCCGTGTCAACCCCGGTGTCGCTGTTCACACGCACGCAGCGATGGCGACCGGGCACCTCGATTCCAAGTTCGGTCTCCCGATCGAGACGGGCGACGCGGCACGCGCGGTCGAAGCGGCCATCGCCGCGCCAAACCTCGATCTGATGGGCCTGCACGCGCACATCGGCTCCTCGATTGCCGAGGCGGAACCGTATCAAGAGACGGCGCGCCGCTTTGTCCAGTTCGCCACCGAGATGCGCGCACGCCACGGATGGACAATGCGCGAGTGTAGCCCCGGCGGCGGCTTCGCTGTCCCCTATCTGCCCGACGATCACGCGCTCGATGCCGACACCGCCGCCGAGGCGATCATCGGCACGCTCGTCACTGCGTGCGGCGAGGCGGATTTTCCGGTGCCGGACATCACGATCGAGCCGGGCAAAGCGCTGATCGGCCCGGCGGCGATCGCGTTGTATTCCGTCAACAACATAAAAGACATTGCCGGTGTCCGCCGCTTTGTCGCGGTGGACGGCGGCATGGCGGACAATATCCGTCCCGCGCTCTACGGCGCGCAGTACACCGTCCTGCTCGCCAACCGCGCGCCGACGGGCGACCCGGTACTCAGCACCGTCGTCGGGCGGTACTGCGAGAGTGGCGACATCCTCGCGCGCGATGTACCGCTGCCCACCGACCTCGCACCCGGCGACCTGCTCGCCTTCCCGACCGCCGGTGCGTACAGCATCCCGATGTCCAGCCAGTACAATGGCGTGCCGCGCCCGGCCATCGTGCTCGTGCGCGAAGACGGCACGCACCAACTAATCCGCCGCCGCGAAACGTACGACGACCTGCTCCGCGCCGACGTGCCGCTCGAAGAAACGTAGGGAGTCCCGTCATGCCATTCGCCGATCTCACAGGCCGCGTCACGGTCGTCACGGGCGGGTCGGGCGCGCTCGGTCAGGCGACGATCCGCGTGCTGCTCGATGCGGACGCTATCGTCGTCACCACCTCCACGCACCACCCCAGGAGCGACGATCCCGGCTTACGGTTCGCGATCGTGGCGGCCGATGTTACAACGGAGGAAGGCGCGGCATCCGTCGTACGGCACGCGACCGATACACACGGCGCGCTCCATATTCTCGTCAACATCGTCGGCGGCTACGCGGGCGGACCGACGGTTGCGGAGACCGATCTGGCGACGTGGCGCGAACAATATGAGCTGAACGCGACAACCGCCTTTTTGATGGCGCGCGCGGCGATCCCGGTGATGCAAACGCAGGGCTGGGGGCGTATCATTAACGTCGCGTCACGCGCCGCCCGCACGGCTCCGGCGGGCCTCGCCGCGTACGCGTCGTCCAAGAGCGCGCTGATTACGCTGACCGAGGCGCTGGCGAACGAGGAGCGCGATCACGGCATCACGGCAAATGCGATCCTACCGAGCGTCATTGACACACCGGCCAACCGCACGGCGATGCCGGAAAGCGATTTCGCCACCTGGGTGCGACCGGAGCAGATCGGGCAGGTCATCCGCTTCCTGGCGTCCGAGGAGAGCGGCATCATCAGCGGTGCGGCGATCCCGGTCTACGGGCGTGCGTAACCGGTCACAAGGAGCGACGAGCGTGTCATTGACGGGTGCATACGGCGGCGAGAAATGGTCTCCACGGACGCAATCGCGCCGCGAGGAGATGGCCGATATCTGGGGGGCGTGGGGTTCCGGTTCCGAGTGCAGCCGGTTGCGCGCCGTGTTGCTCCACCGGCCCGGCCCGGAACTGGACGAAATTGAAGACTACGACGCCGTGCAGATGCGCGCCGACGTGCGCCCCGATCTGGCCCGCGCGCAGCACGACGCAATGGCCGATGCGTACGAGGCGGAAGGCATCGCCGTCCACTACGTCGAGGGTTACCGGCCCGGCAAGCCGAACCAACTCTTCTGCCGGGACCTGATGACGATGACGCCCGAGGGGGCAATCCTTGCCCGCCCCGCCAGCACCGTGCGCGCGGGCGAAGAGCGCATCCTCGCCGAAACGCTCGGTCTGCTCGGCGTGCCGGTGCTCATGAGCGTCCACGGCACTGGCACCTTCGAGGGTGCGGACGCGATGTGGGCCGCGCCCGACCTCTGCTTCGTCGCCGAGGGACTGCGTACCAACCGCGCGGGCGCCGAGCAGGTGACATGGGCGCTCGAAAACATCGGCGTCACTGTCGAGCGCGTCGTCCTACCGTACGGCGCGATGCACCTCGATGGCATGCTGAACTTCGCCGCGCCCGAAGTCGCCGTCGTCTGGCCGCGCCGGACGCCGATGAACGTGGTGCGCGTCTTGCAGGAGCGCGGCGTGCGGATCGTCCATCTGCTCGATGAACCGGCGACGCACGACTGCCTGCCCGGCAACTTCGTCGCCCTCGCCCCTAATCGCATCCTGATGCCGACGGGCGCGCCGCGCCAGCGCGCGATCTACGAAGACGCCGGCATTGCCTGCATCGAGGTGGACGTCAGCGAACTGATCAGAGCGGGCGGCGGTATCCACTGCATGACCGCCTTCCTTTCGCGCGAAGAAGCGGACGAAATGGGATGCGATGCTGGTTGAGTTGAGTATTCAAAATATCGCGATCATTGACCGGCTGCGGGTGACGTTCGAGCCGACACTGAACGCGCTCACTGGCGAGACGGGCGCGGGCAAGTCCATCATCATTGACGCGCTCGGCGCGGTCGTCGGCGGGCGGACTTCGCCGGACATGCTGCGTACGGGCGAGGAGCGGGCGCGGATCGAGGCAGTCTTCGATCTCGGCGACCGCAACGATTCGGCGCTCACCGCGCTCCTCGACGAGGCGGGCATCGAGCACGAGGACGGCACGCTGATCCTCGCGCGCGATCTGCAATCGAACGGCCGCTCCGTCGCACGAATCAATGGGCAGACGGTGACGGTCGGGTTGCTTGGCCGCGTCGGCGAGCGATTGGTGGACATCCACGGCCAGAGCGCGCATCTGTCGCTCCTCCGCCCCGCCACTCATCTTGACTTTCTCGACGCCTACGCGGGGCTGCTGGAGCGACGCGCCCAACTCGCCGCCCTGGTCACGCGCGTACGCCGCATCCGCGCCGAGCGTGACGAACTGGAGCAGGACGATCGCGAACTCGCCCGCCGCACGGACCTTCTGCGCTTTCAGGTCGACGAGATCGCGAGCGCAAGCCTCGAACCGGACGAGGACGAAGCGCTCCGCGCCGAGCGGCACCGGCTCTCAAATGCATCGAACCTGCAAGTGATCGCGGACACCGTGTATCGCACGCTCCGCGAGGGCACGCCGCCGCGCGGCACGAGCGTTGTCGAGGGACTGCGCGATGTCGCAAAAAACCTCGGCGAACTGGCGAAACTCGATCCCGCCCTCGCCGAAGCGGAGAGCGAGGTGGACGAGATGGTCTACCTGCTCGAAGACGTCGCCGCCACCGTCCGCACGTACCGCGATACCGTCGAAGACAACCCGGCGCGACTGGCGGACGTCGAAGACCGGCTTGCCCTGATCCGCGACCTCGAACGAAAGTACGGCGGCACGGTCGAGGAGGTGCTGGCGTTCGGCGAGGAGGCGCAGCGCGAACTTGCGGCACTCGAAGGGAGCGAAGAACGGCTCGCCCAGCTGCGCGTGGAGGAAGCGACCGTCCTCCGCCAGATCGGCGAGCGGGCCGGGAAACTCTCGCAGGCGCGCCAAAAGGCCGCGTCGCGTCTCGCCAAGGCGGTGGAGGCGGAAATCGCGCATCTGGCGATGGGGCGTACCCGGTTCACCGTTTTCCAGTCGCAGGAGGATGACCCGGAGGGCGCGCCCATCGGCAGCGAGGACGGCCATGACCGGCATCTCGCCTTCGATGCACGGGGCGTGGATCGCGTCGAATTCCTGATCGCGCCCAATGCCGGCGAAGCGCCAAAGCCCCTCGCGCGCATCGCTTCCGGCGGCGAAACCGCACGCCTGATGCTCGCGCTCAAGTCCGTCCTTGCTGCGGCGGATGCGACGCCGACGCTCGTCTTCGATGAGGTAGATGTCGGCATCGGTGGGCGAAGTGGGCAGGTCGTCGGCGAAACGCTCTCGTCGCTCGCCCGCACGCATCAGGTGCTCTGCATCACCCACCTCGCGCAGGTTGCCGCCTTCGCGGACGGCCATTTCCGCATCATCAAGCGCGATGTGCGCGGCCGGACGATCTCCGATGTCGAGCGGCTGGACGAGCCGGAACGCATCGAGGAACTGGCGGCGATGCTCGACGGCGTCCCGATCACCCCCGTCGCCCGCGCCAGCGCGCGTGACCTCGCCGAGCGCGCCGCCGCACAGAAAGCCGCCTCCGAAACACCCCGCCAGCCCGCCGCCGATTAATTCTGTGTCTTGATGATCTGACTTGGTGGTAGCAGGCTTTCCGGCCTGCCTCTCAGGACGGGGATGCAGGCCGGAAAGCCTGCTACCACCAAGAGGCAACATGGTATTACTCCACCCGATCCGTCGGCCGATGCACCGGGCCTGACACCGCAACGGGCACGAGCGCGGGGTGGCGACGACGCTCCCGACGGACGAGCAGCACGATTGCCACGACCAGCGGAATCTCGATCCACCAACCGCCGATGAGGATCGCGATCAGCGCATCCGCGACGTTTTGCAGGCCATTCACCGACCGATTCCACGCTTCGTGAATCGAATGGCCGAGACTCCACTTCGCCACTGGTGTGACGGGTTCCGGCTTCGTTGGTGGCGGTACAGGCAGGATGGAGACAGTGATCGTGCTGAACGCGGTGCGCGCGTCGTAGTAGTTTAATTTGCCCTTGATGCGCTCCAGATCGCTCTGCACGTTGTTCAACTGCGCCTGCACCTTGAGCGTTTCATCCACCGTCGTCGCCTTGCCAAGCAGCGTCTGCAATTGCAGCGTCGTCGCTTCAAGGGTGCGCTGGCGCGCCTGCAAGTCCACGTAATCTTCGGTGACATCCTGCGCCGAACTCTGCTCCTTCTCCACCTTCACCGCATAGCCGCGCACGCGATCCATCGCGTCCCGGAATCGCTCGGATGGCACGCGAAACGAGATGTCGGCGCGGACATTCTCATCCGTACCGCTCGTGTTCGAGGTGAGAACAACACCGCCGTACTCGCTCGCGAGTTTCCAGATCGCGTCCTGCGTCTCAGCAACGTTTTTGGCCGTGATTGACAGCGAACCGTTGCGGATAATCTTCTGATCAATCACCTGTGGCGGCAGCGGCGCATTGAGGATCGTCGCCGCGTCACTGGTCGCGCTACCGCTCGCTGGCCGGCTCCCCGTTGCCGCGTTGCCGGCAGCCGTTGTTGCCGCCGGAGCCGACCGCGCCGCTGCAGCTGTCGGTGCAACAACAGCAATGCCGGATGTCTGGGATGTCGTCGTTGACGTGCGAATCGTATCGGTTGTGGATGAGCCGTGGTGCCGACCGACGATCATCACGGCAACAAGGGCGATGACGACGATGCCGCCGACCGTTGCGCCAACGCGCCAGAAACGCAGAAGATTCCGGAGCCGCATTGAGCCGTTCACCGACCGCCTCCTCCCGATTTCTCGCCGCAGCACGCGCCGCGACACCGCTTGTCACACGGACATGGAGGAAGGACGCTGGCGGGTAACAAAATGTTCCGCAGGTTTGGAGTTTCGCGTGCCTCTCTGGCATTCAGGCACAGGCCGAAGCCCACCCCTACCGGGGAACGCGATACCTACGACGAATTAGCGACCGACGAAGACATCCGTGCCGCCGACAATCGTCTTTCGGGGCGTGATCGCGCGCATCTCATCCGTGGGGCACATGAGAATATCGCGGTCGAGGATGACGAAATCGGCGAGTTTGCCCGGTTCAATCGCGCCGCGCGAGGCTTCTTCGCGGATCGCATGGGCCGCGCCCGTTGTATAGAGCCGAATTGCCTCTTCGCGCGTCAAGGAGTGCGCGGCATCCAAATCCCTGCCCGCCGCCGTTTGCCGCGCGACCGCCGCCCAAATCCCGACGAGCGGGTTGTAGTCGGCCACGGGAGCATCCGAGGAACCGGCGAGTGGCACACCGGCATCGAGATACCGGCGGGCGGAAATCATCATCCGGGCGCGCTCGATGCCGAGGCTGGCGATATAGGATTCGCCAAGGCCGTGCAGGAAACCGGGCTGGATCACGGCGGGGATGCCGTACGCCGCCATCTTTGTGACGGTCTCGTCGTCCGGCATGTACGCATGATGAACGCGATGGCGCAGTTGCGGCTTCGGCGATGCCTCCTGCGCGGCGATGATCACATCCACGACGGCGGCCTGCGCGCGGTCGCCGCAGACATGGCACTCGACCGGCCAATCGTGGTCGTGGCACCAGCGGATTTCCGATGCGAGTTGATCAGGCGGCACGATAAACGTCCCCTGGCCGCCACCGACATACGGCACGGAGACCGCCGCCGTGTGATCACCGATACCACCGTCCACCATGAACTTCACGGCGTCGTAGCGGAGACGAGCGTCGCCGAACCCCGCCGCGACACCGAGTCCGGCGATGATTGCGCGGTAATCGAGGCCGGGCGGATAAAAGCCCCACGCGCCGACCATCAGGTGCGACCGCACCGTCAGCCGCCCCGCGCTCCGGCACGCCGCGTAGCCGCCGAATTCCTCCGGTGTCAGGCCGGGATCAGCCATCGTCGTGATGCCGACCGCGTTGTACGCGTGGCACGCCTCCGCGATGATCTCCACACGTTCGGACCGGGGAAGCGGTGGCGCCAGACCAAGAATTAACTGCTTCGCGTTGTCGCGGAACAAGCCTGTCGGTTCGCCCCTCTCGTCCACATCGAAGCCACCTGCGTATGCTTCGCCGGATGGTTGCGGCGTCGTGCGATCAATACCGGCAATTGCCAGCGCGCGCGAATTGCAGACGAGTTTGTTCCACACACGGTTGAGCACAACCGGATGGTCGGGTGCGACCGTATCGAGTTCCCACCGCGTCGGGAATCGCCGCTCGGCGAGCAACGATTCGTCCCAGCCGCGTCCGATGATCCACTCGCCCGGCGCAGTGGTTGCCGCCCGCTCCCGCACGCGCGCGAGAATCTCGTCAATGGAGCGGCAATCGTAGAGTTGCACATTCCGCAGCAGCGCGCCGACGCTGAGCATGTGCGTGTGCGCGTCAATCAGACCGGGCAATACCGTCGCCCCACCGAGGTCATCAATACGCGTGGCGGAGTGCGCCAACCGTGCGATTTCTGCCGCCGGTCCGACCGCGACGATCCGCTCGTCAGCAATCGCGACCGCTTCGGCGATGGAAAAGCGCGCATCCACGGTGATGAATCGCCCATTGGTCAGGATGCGATCAACTGGCGTCGCGGCGAACGGCGTCACGATGCGCCCTCCCACTGTTCGTCCACGAGGCGCACGGCATAAAGCACGCCCGCCATCGTAAAGCGGAATTCGGTCGGGATTACCCATCGCCCGACGCTTTTAACCGTAATCAGGCTTTCCGCCATGTCCACATCGGCGCCCCATCGCGTGATCGCGAAGGTCTCGCGCGAGCCGTATGAGCGGCGATTGATGACATAGACCGTCGGTCGCGCCGCCATCAGGCCGTTCGTCTCGTGCGTCAGCAAGTCGAGCCAGAGGCAGGGGCGCCGAAACGGCGCGGGCATCATGCGGTTGATCGCCGCGATATGCAGGCCGTCGAAGAGGACGGGATGCGCCTCGATCGTGTAGTCGGATTCCATGCGGAATGTCTGTGTCCGCTGCACCGCGCCCTCGGCGGCGCTCGTGAGCACGCGCGTGATAACGGCGGCATCCTTTTCGAGGTTCGCGGAGACGGCCATCGTGTCCACACCCTTGGTGACGGTCATCGCCAGCGCCGTCGCGCGCCCCGCCTCGTCGAGCGAAAGCGTCGCCGTGTAGCGATGGCCGAACTCCACCACCTGGAGGGCGTCGTTCTCCGTCTCGAACAAATACCCAGACGCGGCGCGCATGATGCGCCATTGCTCGGTGATCGGCAGCAGTCTCCCATCGGCGAGCCACTGATACGCGCCGGAGGCGATCAGGACGGTTTCGTGTGGCAGAAGCGCTCGTTCGCTGGACATCCATCGCCCCCTTCAGTCAGTGGCGGGAATCCTATCATGGATGTGGGGGAACCTCACCCCCTAACCCCCTCTCACTGCCCAAAGGGCGCCCGCGATGGAGAGGGGGTTGGGCGTTCGGGCTGAATCGGTCCTAATGCGTTTCGTCAGGGACGATAGCGATGTCCTGAAGGATCTCGATACGGTGCGGCTCGGGTTGGATTACTTCGTCCACCGGGATGGGCAGGACGGCTGCATTAACCAACGGCAGCGGGGGCGGCGTGTCGAAGACGAGCGCTTCCGCGATCACCTCGTCCATGTGCGTCACCCAGACCATGTGCATATCGCGCAAAATATCCTTGGGGATTTTCACCGCGTCGGCGCGGTTCTCCGCTGGCGCAATCACCGTGCGGATGCCGGCGCGATGCGCGCCGAGCACCTTCTCTTTCAAGCCGCCAATACCCATCACACGGCCGCGCAGAGTGATCTCGCCCGTCATCGCGACATCGTGGCGGACGGGCCGCTTCGTTAGCGCCGAGACGAGCGCCGTCACCATCGTCACACCGGCGGACGGGCCATCTTTCGGCGTCGCTCCTTCCGGCAAGTGGATATGGACATCGGTGTTGCGCTGGAAGTCCGCGTCTATCTTCAACGCGGCGGCACGCGAGCGCGCGTACGATTGCGCTGCGCGCGCCGATTCCTGCATCACGTCGCCCGCGCGCCCGGTGATCGTCATGTTGCCCTGCCCCGGCATCGTTGCGACCTCGACGGGCAGGATATCGCCCCCAGCAACCTCGGTCACGCTCAGGCCGATCGCGACGCCGATCTGGCTTTCGCGCAAGTCGTGGTCAGTGCTGAAGGAGGGGGGGCCGAGGAACTCTTCGAGCCTGGCCTGCGTGATTTTCAGTTTCTTCGGTCGCTTGCCCACTTCGGCGACGGCGATGCGCGCCGCCTTCCGGCAAACGCTGCCGATCTGCCGTTCGAGCGACCGCACGCCTGCCTCACGCGTGTAGTGGCGCACGATCAGGCGAATCATCGCGGGAGAGATGTCAATGAAACCGGGATCAAGCCCGTGACTCTCCGCCTGCTTGGGCAACAGATGGCGGCGGGAAATTTCGATCTTTTCTTCCTCGGTGTAACCACCGATTTCGATGATTTCCATCCGGTCGCGTAGCGGGCGCGAGATGTTGCCGAGGTAATTGCCGGTCGTGATGAACATCACCTCGGACAGATCGTACGGCAGATCAAGGTAGTGATCCACGAACGTGTGGTTCTGCTCCGGGTCGAGCACTTCAAGCATCGCCGAGGCAGGATCACCCCGGAAATCTGCGCTCATCTTGTCAATCTCGTCGAGCAGAATCACCGGATTGAGCGTGCCCGCCTGCTTCATGGCGTGGATCACACGACCGGGGAATGCACCGATGTAGGTGCGCCGGTGGCCGCGAATATCCGCCTCGTCGCGCATACCGCCGAGCGAGACGCGGACGAATTTTCGATCCATCGCGCGGGCAATCGAGCGACCGAGCGAGGTCTTGCCAACGCCGGGTGGCCCGACGAAGCAGAGGATCGTTGGCATGTGCCGCGCGACGCCGCGCTCCGCGACCAACTTGCGCACGGCGAGGAAATCGAGGATGCGCTCCTTGACGTGTTCGAGGCTGTCATGATCCTCGTCGAGCACTTTCTGTGCCAGTGCGAGGTCGAGCCGGTCCGTTGTCCGCTCCGTCCACGGCAGCGCGAGCACCCAATCGAGATAGGTACGCACGACCGTCGCCTCGGCGGAAACGCCGGGCATCCGCTCCAACCGCGCCAGTTCGCGGCGCAGTCGTTCCTCGATATCCGCCGGCAGTCCGCGCTCGGAAATCTTCACGCGCAACAGTTCGATGTCATTTTGCGTCGTTTCACCAAGTTCGTCATGAATCGCTTTTAACTGCTCGCGAAGGTAATACTCGCGCTGGTTTTTATCAATCTGCTCGCGCACACGGTCTTTGATTTTCTGTTCGAGGTCAACAACTTCCAACTCGCCCGATAAGACAACCGCCAGCCGTTCGAGCCGCTTCAGTTTATTCGGCTCCTCCAGCAGCGCCTGGCGTTCCTTCGGATCATTGACGAGCACGGCGAGCACATCGCCGAGGTGGCCGACATCCGGCGCGCTGTTGGCGGCATCCACGAGGTCATTCGCGGTATTACCGCGCAACTTCGCGTATTTGCCGAGCAATTCGCGTATTTGCCGCGCCCAGGCCCGATTCTCCTGCTCGAATCCGGCCTGCTCGTACATCTCCTCGACGCCGACGAAATAGCAGGGCTTTGTCGCCTCCGTGCCCGTGATTCGCACGCGGCACAGGCCTTCGAGCGAGACGACGATCACGCCGCCCTGGTCGCGTTCGGATTCCTTGATCCGGCACAGTGTCCCGACCTCGTACACGTCGCTCGGCGTCGGTTCCTCGATATTCGGATCGCGCAGCGCCGATGCCACGAGATATTGATCGCGCTCCATCGCTTCCTCGATCGCGTCCAGTGAGCGCGGCCGACCGACGTGAATCTTCGTCGTGCTTTGCGGAAAGACGACGATGTTCTTGAGCGCTAACAGCGGATATCGTGGCGCGAACGACTCGAAAGTACTCATCTACCGTGTCCCCCTCCCAGTTGCCATCGCTCCCGTGACGTCTGGCTCCTGTTGCCCCAAGCGACGGACAGCCCGCCGCTCCTCCTTCTTCCCAAACGATCCTATTCGTTCCCCTTAACGCTGCCGCCCTACCCAGCGGGCAACATCACACTGTCATTAACTGCTTCACGGCGATGGCGCGCATATAGCACGCTCTCCGATCAACGCCGGTTTGTGCCGCGACTTCCTTGGCCGCCGCTGCTGGTGAAAGCCCCGCTCCGAGGAGTTCGCGCAACAGTGCGTCTACTGTCGCGTCATCCGCAATCACCGCAACGGCCTCAGCCTCCGCGATGACAATGACATACTCACCACGCGGTGCACGCTGCACGAATCCTTCGGCCACCTCCGCGAGCGTCGTGACAATGATCTCCTCATGCAGTTTCGTCAACTCGCGGCAAAGCGCGCATGTCCGATCTCCCAGCACCGCATGGGCATCGGCGAGGGTCGCGGCGATACGATGCGGCCCTTCGAACAGGACGACGGGATGCGGCAGCAAGCGGATCGCTTCCAGCGCCGCGCGCCGCGCGCCTTGCTTCGGTGGCAGAAAGCCGACAAACGTGAATGGGCCTGTCACCAGCCCCGACGCGACGACGGCCGCCAGCATCGCGGACGGCCCCGGAATCGGCACAACGCGATGCCCCGCGTCGCGCACCGCCGCCACGAGCCGCGCGCCCGGATCGGCAATCAGCGGCGTCCCGGCATCCGACACAAGCGCGACATCATCGCCGGCATCGAGCCGCGCGATGATCTCCGCCGCGCGCTCTCGCTCATTATGCTCGTGCAGCGAAAGGTAACGCGCATCAATGCCGTAATACGCGAGCAACTGGCCGGTATGGCGGGTATCCTCGGCGGCGATAACCGCCACCTCCCGCAATACGCGCTGCGCCCTCAATGTAATATCTTCGCGGTTGCCAATCGGCGTTGCCACGATATACAGCATTCCCACACGCGACTTCTTCCCACTTATGCGACAGTATACGGGGCCTGCGTAGACAATGGGGCTGCGTTTTCGCACACTTGAAACTATTGCTCCGACAAAGAGCATTGTACGAACACTTCTGTTGCTTTTCAATAGCAAAAAGTGGATTTGGCAGTTGCCCGTTCCTCACGGATGCGAGGAGGCGGGTTCAAGCACATCGGGCTTTAAGCATTTCGCGCCCAAAGGGTCCGCGTTGTCTGCGCTTCTCCGGCGATCAGATCGAGCATAGCACGCCGCTCGTGGCGGCGGAGCGTATTGAAGGCGCGGCTCACGTCATTCGCTTCGTCGTGGAAGCCGAGTGCGTGAAAGCGCCGGGTGATCGCGTCGAGAATCCCCTGTTCTGAGAATGTGCGGGTCGAACCGAGCCAGGGCGCGAGCGTCAGTTGCCCAATTTCGGTGAACTCGGGACGGAGGCGGCGTACCGACTGCAAGCGTTCTTCCGCCGACCCGACCATATCATCCAGCAGCACAACCGGCCCGTGATCGGCGTCGTGGCGCGTGTCCACGATCAGCGCCTTGCCGACGCGGGGGAAGAAAATACTCATCACTTCCGCTTCCGCCAGCGCCCGGATGATCTTGCCACTCGAAATGTTGTACGCATTGTCCATGACGTGTCATCCTTCCCATCGCTGAGAATGAAGAATGGTGCTAGCAGGCTTTCCAGCCTGTCTCTCGACTCGGGAGGCAGGCTGGAAAGCCTGCTAGCACCCGACCTACACCGTCGTTTCTCCCGGGACGGCGTTCGCCTCGGCCTTCTCAGTGGCTTGCTCCGTTTCCACGTTTGGTTTACCCGCGCCGTGCCCGTTCTTGCTCATCGCGAGGACTTCGAGCATCTTCGGATGAAGATGGCCGTTCGAGCCGACAATATCGTGGCCGTCCACCCGGAACGGATCGCCGTACGGATCGGAGATCGTGCCGCCGGCTTCCTGGATCATCAGCGCGCCCGCCGCCATGTCCCATGGTTGCAAGTTCAGTTCCCAGAAGCCGTCGAATCGCCCGGCGGCGACATAGCAGAGGTCGAGCGCGGCCGCGCCATCGCGGCGGGTCGCCTGCGTGCGAAGGACAAAGTTTCCCCAGTTAACGAGGTTGTTCGTCGGGCCATCGAGCCGATAGGGGAATCCGGTACACAGGAGTCCGCCAATCAAATCTGTCACACCGGAAACGGCAATCGGTGCGCCATTGAGCGTTGCGCCGCCGCCTTTGACGGCGACGAACAACTCGTTCATGTACGGCGCGAAAACGACGCCAACGACGGGTTCG
Source organism: Thermomicrobiales bacterium (assembly GCA_038231255.1). Lineage (GTDB taxonomy): Bacteria > Chloroflexota > Chloroflexia > Thermomicrobiales > JALYUS01 > JALYUS01. Next base: position 44,713 of record JBBRLR010000009.1, read on the forward strand.
CCCGCGTACTCGACGGCGATGGAGACGCAGTAAAGCGGGTATTGGTGCGCGAAATTCGTCGTACCGTCCAGCGGGTCAACGATCCAGCGATAGGCGCCGTTGCCGCCGGTGCCCGTCCCTTCTTCGGCGAGGATGCGATGGTCGGGAAAGCGCCGCGTGATGGCATCAATGATGATCCGTTCGCTCTGCTTATCCGCCTCGGTGACGAGATCGCGCTTGCCCTCGCCTTTAAAGACGATCTCCCTCACCCCCCGTTCGGAGACCGCGCGGATCGCCGCGCCCGCCTCGCGCGCGGCGGCGATCGCGACATCGCGCATCTCGAACAACTCACTCGGTATAGGCACGGGCACTCCTTCGTCTGCGACGATGCGCGGCGCGTATCGCCGCTCCGTCAAGTATACCCGATCAGTGTGGCTGCGCTCCGGGGAACCTAACCTCCGTCATGCCGCAGACGCCCGACTGTAATACAATGCCAAAACGCGGTCAGCGGATCGCCTGCCGCTATCGCCCCGACCGAGGAAAGAACAACGATGCGCGTGGAACGGCGTGGCCGGTCACACATCACCCGACGCATAGCCATCGGCGGCATTGCCCACGAAACCAATGTCTTTAGCGCCATCCCGACCGATTTCGAGCAATTCCGCCAGCGCGTCCTGATCGGCGGTCGCGATCTGCTTTCCGGATTCGCCGGGACACGCACCGTGATCGGCGGCTTTCTCGATGGCGTGACGGCGATTGGTGCGACGGCGATTCCGCTCCTGTATGCCTCCGCCACGCCCGGCGGGATCGTTACGCGGGCCGCATATGCCGAACTGCGCCAATCGCTGCTCGACGCGCTGCGTTCGACGGGCGCACTCGACGGTGTCCTGCTCGGGTTGCACGGCGCGATGGTCAGTGAGGATGTGGCGGACGCGGAGGCGGACCTGCTGCGCGTGGTCCGAGCCATCATCGGCCCCGGCACGCCGATCATCGCGACGCTCGATTCGCACGCGAATATCTCCCCCGCGATGGTGGAAACCGCCGACGCGCTGATCGCCTACACGACGTACCCCCATATTGACACCTACGAGCGCGGCTACGAAGCGACGCAGATGCTCCAGCGTCTCCTCGATGGATATACAACCATCGCGACTTCGCTCGCTTGCCCGCCGATGCTCGTGCCGCTGCCGCCGCAATGCACAACGGAGACGACACCGATGTGGCAGGTACTGCGCGTCGCTGAGCGCGAGCGGCGACGACCCGGCGTGCTGAACATCAGCGTCGCGGGCGGTTTCCCATACAGCGATGTCCGGGATGCTGGACTGCGTGTGCTCGTTTCGACGGCCGGCGATCAATCGCTCGCGCGCGATGTCGCGCGGACAATTGCGGATGCGGCATGGCAGCGCCGCACAGAGTTTACGCCCGCGCTCACGCCGATTGACGAGGCAATGCGGCAGGTGGCAGCGGCGCAACGATTTCCCGTCGTTCTTTCGGACAGCGGCGACAACCCCGGCGCCGGCGCGCCGTGCGACGGCACAACGCTCCTCGCCGCGCTCCTCGCCGCCCGCATGCGCGATGTCGTCGTCGGCGTGATCCGCGACCCGGAGACCGTCGCACAAGCGATCGCGGCAGGCACGGGAACGGAGATCGCGGTGAGACTCGGCGGCAAGACTGACGATCAGCATGGCGCACCGGTGATCGCCGATGCCCGCGTCGTGCGCATCACGGACGGCGTCTTCACCAACACCGGCCCGATGGGCGTGGGCGGCCGAACTCGCATGGGTCGCACGGCGGTGCTCGATTGCGGTGGGATCGGCGTGATCGTCACCGAGCAGCGGGTCCAGGCGCTCGATCTGTCGCTCTTTCGCAGCGTCGGTATCGAGCCAACGGCCATGCGTGCGATCATCGTCAAGTCGAGCGTCCACTTCCGCGCCGCCTTCGCGCCGATTGCGGCACAGATTATTGACGTGGATACGCCGGGCATCAGCAGCCCGCACCTTGAGCGATTCTCCTTCCGGCAGGTGCGGCGTCCGATCTGGCCGCTCGACGAGGGCGCGACGTACCCCACAGGAGGCGTCGAGTGAATGGCAACCGCACCCACGAAACCACGGAACGTGCGCGCCTTGTTGCCGTCGCGGCAAGGCGCGCCTCCGCTGATCTGATCCTCACCAACGCGCGGATCGTCAATGTGTACACAGGTGAGATCGAGGAAGGCAATGTCGCGATCTGCGACGGGCGAATCGCGGGCGTCGGGCCATACACCGACGGTCGGCAAACGGTTGATCTTGGCGGGCGGTATCTCGCGCCGGGTCTGATGGACGCGCATATCCATCTCGAATCGAGCCTGCTCTGGGTGACGGAATTCGCACGCGCCGTGATCCCGCACGGCACGAGCGCAACGATTTCCGACCCGCACGAAATCGCCAATGTGCTCGGCCTCGTCGGCATGCGGGCGCTGATCGCCGGGACGCGCGGCCTGCCGATGTCATGCTTCTTCACGATGCCGTCATGCGTGCCGGCCAGCCCGCGCGAAACGGCGGGAGCGACCTTCGGGCCGGACGAGGTTGCCGAGGGGCTGGCGATCCCGGAAGTGATCGGTCTCGGCGAACTGATGGCCTACCCGCCCGCCATCGGCGGCGTCCCGGATGTCCTCGCCCGTGCGGTCGCCGCCGAGGAAGCGCACCGCCCGGTTGACGGCCATGCGCCCGGCGTGCGCGGCACGGATTTGCAGGCGTACATCGCCGCAGGCCCGCGCTCCGATCACGAGTCGGTGACGCTCGACGAGGCGGCGGAAAAGTTGCGGCGCGGCATGTCGGTCATGATCCGGGAAGGCTCAACCGAGCACAATCTCGACGCGCTCCTGCCGCTTGTGACCGACCGGACGTGGCCGTGCATCATGTTCTGCTCCGATGACCGGGAATGCTCGACGCTCGTCGCGGACGGCCACATGGACGAAACGCTCCGCCGCGCCGTCCGGGGCGGCCTCGACCCGATCCGCGCCCTGCAACTTTGCACGATCAATACGGCGCGGTACTGGAACCTCCGGGATCGCGGCGGGATCGCACCGGGGATGCGCGCCGATGTCGTCGTATTCGAAGACCTCGCGGCGTTCCGCGTCCTGCAAACGTACCAAGCGGGGATATGCGTCGCGGAAGACGGCGTACCGCTCTTCGAGAGCGCGAGCGCGATCCCCGATGTGCTGCGACGGACGGTGCACCTCGGTACGTTCGGCGTCGCGCGGCTCGGCCTGCGGTCGGACGGTGGCCCGATGGACGCCGTCGGCATCGTTCCCGGCCAAATCGTCACCGAACATTTGCGGGTCACGCCGCGCGTCACCGATGGCTACGTCGAAGCCGATCCCGACCGCGACATTCTCAAACTCGCCTGTATCGAGCGGCACCGCGCGACGGGCAATGTCGGTGTCGGCCTCGTCGCCGGTCTGGGTCTGCGGGCGGGGGCGATTGCCTCGTCCGTCGCGCACGATGCGCACAATATCATCGTCGCGGGGGCGAATGACGACGATATGGCCCGCGCCGTCCGGGCGGTCGAAGCGATGGACGGCGGCCTCGCACTCGTTGTTGACGGCGTCATTTGTGGCAAAATGCCGCTGCCGATTGCCGGCCTGCTCTCCGATCGGCCGGCGCGCGTCGTCGCGGAAGAACTTGAGCGCCTCTCAGCACAAGTACGCGCGCTCGGCTCCCCGCTCCCCGCCCCCTTCGCGACGCTCTCGTTTCTCGCGCTCTCCGTGATTCCATCCGCCCGCGTCACCGATCAGGGCTTTATTGCGCTCTGAATGAAGATCGGTAGCATTGGCGTCAGCGGTCGTCCAGGCCACCGATGCGGCGACGCCGGATTGCCTTCTGCTGGCGCCGCCGCGCTCGCCGATCTATTTTGAGCGCCCACCGGCTGACGATGACCGCGAGCAACGCGGCGACAAGCAGACCAACAATCAACACGGTCACACCGACCTGCACGGACACTATGAAGCTCCTTCAAATGACGGCTCCGTGCTACCGGGGATCGGCACTGCGGCAACGGGCATGATGCCGATGGTGTACGACTGCTCGACGATGCCGCGCCGCACCCGCCGCTCCGCTTGTGCCAACCGCTCGATGAGTGGGCTGTCCGGGCGCACCGTTTGGAGCATCGTTCGCACCTGGTGCATACTATCGAGCGATTTGTTGAACGCCAGCACGACATCGCCCTCGCTGAGACCGACTTTCTCGACGACGCGCTCCATTACCGCTCCTCTACACCACGCCCGTAGCGCACCGTAAAAGAGCGGGTGATACCCCGTCGTGATCGCAAGCCCCGCGCGGCGCTCCGCAACGAGGATGCCGTGCGTCAAGTCGTCCAAACGCTCGCGCACGATCGTCAGGTGGCGCGGCAACTCGAAGGTATTCTCGAAGCGTGCGTCGCGGTCGTACGCGAACCACGAGAAGACTTCCGCCACATCCTCCGGCGCCAGTTCGTCGAGCCAGCCGCGATCAACGAGTTCCGCGATTACCAGCCCGTTGTTGTCGAAAATATCCGCCAGCACGTCCGCTTTGGGCGTCGTGTAACCGCGATGCAGGTAGCCGAACTGGTGCAGCACGGCGGCGACACCACGAATCAGGTTGCGCGTCTGCGCGTCATCCGCCTGCGACTCCTGTGCGGCGCGATCGGCGAGTATTTGACGCTCTCGCGTCAGTCGTTCGAGCACGCCGAGGTTGCGCCGGTGCTCATCGCGGACGGGGCACGCCTCGCAGATATGCGCTCGCTGCTGCTCGGTCAGGCGCTGCACCATCTCGTGCGCCGTATGCGTCGTGTCGCGGGCCGCCTCCAGGTCTTCGCGCTGGACGAGGCGGCGGGCTGCACGGTACTCCAACAGCCACGCGTCCAGATCGGGAAGACCGATCGCCGCGACTTCCGCCCGTAGCGCCTTCCACGCGCTCGGCGTCAACACACTTGCCACATCCTCGGCATTTTCCGGCAGTGCGACCAGCGATTTCGGTGGCACGATCGCCGTGTCGGGCGACGGCAAATGGTCAATCTGCCGGTATTCGCCGACGACCGCGACCGACAGTGGCGCGTCCGCGTCGGCCAGCCCAAACAGGAAGCGGCCAATCGCCGCATGTGTCGCGTCGGCTGGCTTGCCAAGATATGCTCCCCACCCCTTGTCGCGCACATGGATCATCGCGCCGACCGGGAGGGTACGGAAGACCTGCCGCAGGACGTGTCGCGTCGGCTCCTTCCACGGTCGGTCATCCGTCATCATCAGGACGCGCGTCTCATCCTCCCGCGCGCGGCGTTCCTGCGTCTCGGCGAGTTTGATGCCGCGTCCGAGCGCTCGATGTTCTTCGAGCAGATCGTCGCCACCCTCGTAGCCGAGCAGGCAGCCCTTCGAGACATTGGCGATCCGCTCTTCGAGCGCCATCAGGTCCATCTCGGTGTCGCGCACGCGGCGGTTCGTTTGATAGTGCAGCAGGCTTTGGCTCAGGAGTTGGCGCACGCGCTCACCCGCCGGGGGGTCCCAGAGGTTCAGGACCGTGTTGTAGCGCACCGCAAACCCGCTGCGCACCGGATGGAGTGGGCCGGTCGCGATCCGCAGCATCTCCGCGAACGAGACGCGCGGGCTGTAGGGCGCGACGACATGGCCGAGCGCGTCCATCCCCCGGCGACCGGCCCGCCCGGACATTTGCTGGAATTCGTTCGGGATCAAGGGGCGGCGGCGGCGACCATCCCACTTGCTGAGGCGGCCGATCACGCAGGTCCGCGCCGGCATATTGACGCCGAGCGCCAGCGTGTCCGTCGCATACACGACGCCGATGAGGCCGGCGGTGAAGAGCGTTTCGATCAACTGCTTGAGGATCGGCAGCAACCCCGCATGATGGCAGCCGATGCCGCGCCGCGCCAGCCGGACGATCTGCTCCACCTGCGCCAGTCGCCGGTCCTCATCGGCGAGCAGTCGCAGATGCGCCTCGATAATCGCCTCAATCGCGGTCGCCTTCTCGCCGGTCGCGAAGTCCACGCCCGCCGCCGTCGCGTGCTGCGCCCACGCTTCGCAATCCTTGCGACTAAATTGGAAGTAAATCGCGGGCAACATCTCCTGCCGCTGCAAAGCGAGGACGATCTCGGTCGGAGTCGGTTCGTCGCGCTCCTGCGGCATGTCGAGCGCGTCCTCCTCCCACGACTGGCCGCGATAGGTGCGGCGAGACTCGCCGCCGATGTCCGGGAAATCTGCCACTTGCCGCCCGGTGCGGTCAATGACGAGATGCAGCGTACCGTCGAGAAAATAATAGAGCGCGAGCGGGACGGCGCGCTCGTCGTGTGTAATCAGTTGGATCGGTCGGTGCGTCCGACCGATCCAGGCGGCGATTTCCTGCGCATTCGAGACGGTTGCGGAGAGACACACGAGTTGGATATGTTCCGGGCAAAGGATGATCGCTTCTTCCCACGTCGTGCCACGTTCCGGATCGGCGAGGAAGTGAATCTCGTCGAAGATGATCGCATCTACCGTGTCCATCTCCCATGGGGCCTGGATCAGCATGTTCCGCACGACCTCGGTCGTCATCACGAGGATCGGCGCGCGGGGATTGACCGTCACATCGCCTGTGAGCAGCCCAACGTCATCGCCGTACCGCGCGCGGAGGTCGCGAAATTTCTGATTGGAGAGCGCCTTGATCGGCGTCGTGTACATCACGCGCGCCTGCCGGACGAACGCGGCATGGACGGCATACTCCGCGACGACGGTCTTGCCCGTCCCGGTCGGCGCGGCGACCATCACGGACTCGCCGCGCTCGAGCAGATGGATCGCTTCTTCCTGAAATGGGTCGAGAGAAAACGGATAAAGCGCGTCGAATGAGGAACGGGCTATGCCGACCTTTTCGCGCGGGCCAGGCAACCCCGTAACTACATCGGCTATCGCACGGGCGGCCTGTGGGGAAGGTTCGGATTGTGGCGATAACTCCGTCAAATTGGCTTCACTCACGTCCGTATCTGCATAACCTTCGCGGTGTATCCGCCATCGCAAAGTGTAACACATGCAGAATGCGTGCCCCAATATGCGCTACAATCGCGGCACTACTGGACTTCAGGCAGGGAGAAGGCGCGCATCATGACGACAACCGCGATGGGAACACCGGAGGTGCCACCGTCGAGCGACGTGGTTGTGATTGGTGGCGGGTTCATCGGCTGCTCTATCGCGTACCAACTCGCGCGGCGCGGTGTCACCGTCGCGCTGGTCGAACAGGAGCACATCGCGTGGGGCGCATCGGGCCGCAACGCGGGGCAGATCAGCCCGGCGGCGGGCTACACCGACGCCTTCCTACCATTCACGGTGGCAAACTTCGCGATGCTGCGCACGATGGAAGAGGAACTGGACGCCGATTTCCAGTTCCGCCTCAGCGGCGGCATGGAGATCGTCACGGAACCGGGGGCGGTCGCTGATCTGGCGGAAAGCGCCTTGGCGCTCCGGCAGGCGGGCTGGCACGCCGATCTGCTCGATGGCGACGCGGCGCGCAGCCTCGTCCCCGCCCTCGGCCCGCGCGTCCTCGCTGCGCGGTATGTCGTGGAAAGCGGGCATCTGATGCCGATGCAGTTGGCCTACGCGTTCGCACGCGCGTCGGTTCGGCACGGCGCGCGCATCTGCACCGAAACAACAGTCACGGGCATCACCACCGACATACGGGGCGTCAGCGGCGTTTACACGACTCGCGGGACGATCGCGACGCGCGTCGTCGTCAATGCGACGAACGGTTGGGCGGCAGAAATCGCCGCGATGGTTGGCCTTTCGCTGCCGATCCAGCCGCAGCGCGGGCAGATTCTCGTCACTGCGCCCGTGCCGCCGCTGCTGCCGATGACGTTCGGCTATTGGGCGGAAACCGCAGTACATTACTGGCGGCAGACGCCGCATGGCCAGATCGTAATGGGTGGTGGGCGCGCGTACGACCGGCCAGGGATCGGCTCGTATAGCCGTCAGAACTCGCATGACATCCTGCGCCGCTTCCCGGCGCATGTGGCCGACACGATGCCCGCGCTCGCCGCCCTGCCCGTCGTCCGCACCTGGGCAGGGACGATGGGTTTCACGCCGGACTACGGCCCGCTCATCGGCCTCTGCACGACGGTGCCGGGCTTCTTTGTTGCCGCTGGTTTTAATGGCAATGGCACGCCGTGGAGCTGTATTGCGGGCTTGGTCGTCGCGCAGATGATTTGCGACGAACCGAGCAATCTGCCAGTGGAGCGCATCGCGCCGGACCGCTTTTGGGAGGAAACCTCACCCCCCAGCCCGCTCTCTATTGGTTGTCAGCAATAGAGAGGGGGAGCAACACGGGGAGGGATGGGGCGGCTGCGGGGCGCTGACAAAATGCCACGACACTCCCAGCGAATCCCCTCCCCTCACTATTGCTGACAAGCAATGGAGAGCAGGTACCCTCTGGGAAGTGGGGGTGAGGTTCTTTATCCCTACGGTTTGCTATACTACATGCAGGAATCGCGACGGCGCATCACGCGCCACTGAACAAACTGGGGAAGGCCAATGCTCGAACACATCCTATCCATCCTTGAGGACCTCCGTGACCGTGTCGAGGTTGCCCAGGAGCGTCTTTGACCTCGCCAACAAGGAAACACAGATTACCGAACTGACGGCCCAATCGGGCGTCGCGGGCTTCTGGGATGATCCCCAGCAGGCACAGCGCGCGATGCAGCGACTCACCAACCTACAAACCCAGGTGAGCGCGTGGCGCTCACTCGCGGGGGAGATTACCGATGCCTGCGAAATGGCCGAACTCGCCCGCGACGATGCGGCAATCGTGACGGAACTCCAAGGCGACGTCGCGACATTGCGCGAGCGGCTCGACCAGATGGAGTTCGATCTAATGCTCGCCGGGCCGCATGACAGCGCCAACGCGATTCTGGCAATTCATGCGGGCGCGGGTGGCACCGAATCGCAGGACTGGGCCGACATGCTGCTGCGTATGTACCTCCGCTGGGCCGAGACGCGCGGCTTCGCGACCGACATCGTGGACCTCACCGATGGCGAGGAAGCGGGAATTAAGAGCGCGACCATCGAGATTCGCGGCGACTTCGCCTACGGCTACGCGAAGGCCGAGCGCGGCGTGCATCGCCTCGTCCGCATCTCGCCGTACGACGCGAGCAAGCGGCGGCACACGTCGTTCGCCCTCGTGGAAGTGCTGCCCGAGATCGAGGACGACGCGGAAATCGTCATCAACGACGACGATATTCGCGTGGATACGTATCGCGCGTCTGGAGCGGGCGGCCAGCACGTCAACAAGACGAGCAGCGCAATCCGCATCACGCACATGCCATCCGGCATCGTCGTCACCTGCCAGAATGAACGCTCGCAGGGCCAGAATCGTGAGACCGCGATGAAGATTCTCCGCGCCCGCCTCCTCGAACGGCGGGAAGTGGAGCGGGCCGAAGAGCAATCCGCCCTGAAGGGCGAGCACGTCGCGGCAGGCTGGGGCAACGCGATCCGCTCGTACGTCCTGCATCCGTACAACATGGTGAAGGACACGCGGAGCGGCTACGAAACATCCAATACGCAGGCCGTGTTGAACGGCGAGATTGACGGGTTCATGAACGCCTATCTGCGCTGGCACATGGGCGACTCCCCCGAAGCCGGAGACGAGGACGCCGCATGAACCGCCGACGGATCTTCATTCTGCCGCTGATGCTTTGCCTGCTCGCCGCGCCAGCGAGTGCGGTGCTGTCGCCGATTGGTGCAGCGGCAACGCCCGTCACGGTGAGCGCAAGCACAGCGACGCCGCATTTCCCGCAAAACATTGCCTTCCATCTGGAAGCGAATGCGGCGTCGGGCGAGATCACGGCGCTCAACCTGCTCTATCACGCCGCGAATACCCCCGTGACGAAGCGCGTCCGTGTGCCGGTCGAACGCGGGCAGCGCATCGGGCTGGACTACGCGCTCGACACGCAGACCGACTTCCTCGCGCCCGGTCTCGACATCGAGTACCGCTGGGCATTCACGTTAAGTGACGGTATGCAGTACCGCACCGATCCCACGACGCTCTTCTACATGGACGATCAGCAGCAATGGAAGAAAAAGACGAGCGGCCCGATCACCCTCTGGTGGTACAGCGGCGATGATGCGTTCGGGCAGGATGCAATTGACACGGCGACGCGCGCGGCGGATACGCTGAAGAAGAACTTCAACGTGACGAGCGACCGGCCGATCCGCATCCTCATGTATGCCAACGCGCGCGATTTGCGCGTCGCGTTGCCACCGAACAGCGCGGAATGGATCGGTGGCGGTGCGTCCACCGAACTCGGCATCATCCACGCGGCGATTGCCCCCGGCCGGTCGGCGGCATCGGAGATTCGCCGGATTCTCCCGCACGAGATGAGCCACATGGTCGTCTATCAGGCGAGCCTTAACCCCTACAACCATCCGCCGCTTTGGCTTGATGAAGGGCTGGCGGTCCACAATCAGGAGACGCCCGATGTCCGCTTCCGCCCGCTCGTGCGGGACGCCGCCGACAACGGAAAGTTGATCCCGATCCGCGCGCTCAATTCGCCCTTCCCGTTGAGCGCGGAACAGGCGCTGCTGTCCTATGCGGAGAGCGAGAGTGTCGTCAATTTCATCATCACTGCCTACGGCAGCAAGTATATCGGCGCGCTCGTCTCGGCATTCAAGGACGAACTCTCCTACGATCAGGTCGTCCAGAAGGTGCTCAAAGAAAGCATCGAAGACCTCGACAAGGAATGGAAAGCGAGCCTCAACTACGGTGGCGACCAGGGTGGGATCACCGGGTAACAGCAACCCGAATCCTCCGCGCGTGGCATTACTCCTGCATACGCTTATTCGGTCTCTGACACAGGAGTGTGCCGCATATGACTTCCGTACACACGCTGGATGAACGAGATACAACCGCAACAGCGGCGTTGCCGAGCAAATCGCGTGCGAAGCGCCTCATCGCATTGTATGTGGTTCTTGCCTTGATCGCGGTCGCGATCGGCGTACTCTTCGGTGTGCGTCGGCGCGATGCAGCCACAATTGGCGATGTTGCCGCGCCCACAGGGCAATCGGTGCTCGCGACCGCGCCGCCGGGCCAGCCAACCCCCACGCCCCTCGCCGCCAAAGCGCCATCACTGACGACCGTGCCGCCGACCGAACCACTGCCGACTGTCGTGCTACCGACTATCGCACCGCCAACACCCATTCCGCCGTCCGCTCCCGTGGTGGCAGCCCCGGTGCGTTCCGCGCCTGTCGTCAACCAGAATGGTAACGGAAATGGCAATGGAAACGGAAAGGGCAAAGACAAGGGCAAAGGCAAAGGGGATTGATCGTTTCAGCGGTCTAGGCGTCTGGGGAACCTCCCCCCCTGGCCCCTCTCCATCGCAATGGAGGGGGCCAGGGGTGAGGTTCCCTTACTTATAGATCGTCTTTAGTTGATCTTCAGCGAACTTGATCGCGTCTTCCGGCTTGGTGCCATTGACGGCTTTCGCCATCATCTGGGACATCAGATAGGTGTTGTTGACCTGCGCAGCCTTGGTATCCGGCGGCCCGGGAAAGCCGAAAATGACGGTGCTTTGATCGTTGATCGTGTCCTGAAGGATGCTGAACTTCGGCACGTCGCTGAGGATCGGCATCGGCTTCCTCAGCCATGCGTTGGTTGTCGGCAGTTCGTACCCCTGATTCGCCTTCTGGCCGTTCAGCCAGTCGTCCATGTGATCCACGATCAGTTGCTGCGCCGCACCCTGCTGTTTCGACCAGTTCCAAACGCCCCAACTGTATGGGCCGGACGCGACCATGAAACGGCCCTTCGGCCCGGCGGGCGGCAGCGAGAAGAGGCTGACATCCTGGATCTCCTTTTTGGAGGAGAGGTACGCGCTGATCGGATTCATGATGAAACTGCCCGCACCCGACGCGAGGAGGAGGTTGTTGCCGGAGTCGTCCCAGCCGAGCACTTCGGGGGTCATCGCATTTTTATACAATTCGACGACGTAGTTGATCGCGTCTTTCGTCTCCGGCGAATTGATCGCGATGGTTTTGCCATCTTTCTCGATCCACTTGCCGCCGAAACCGAGCAGGATCGAGACCATATGGCTGGTCGAGTCGAATGATCCCTGGTTGATCGCCAAGCCGACGGGATGGTTCATTTTCTTCAATGCCGTCCCGGCCTTTAGAAGATCGTCCCACGTGTCCACGGGCTTCGTGATTCCTGCCGCATCGAAGTAATCCTTGCGATAAATGCCGGGATACGGGATGACAAAGTCGGGCACGCTCTTCCAGACACCGTCCACCATCGCGACCTGCTTCGCCGCGTCAATGTAGCCGCCGTATTTCGTTTCGAGATACTTGGCAGGACCGGAGACATCAACGAGATTCTCGGCGAACAGGTGGGCGTCCGTCGGGAACTGCAATTGCGTGAGGTCGTGACCGCCCTTGATCGCGACATCCGCCGAGGCCTTCGTGACGACGGTATTCGTCGGCACATGGTCCACTGTCACTTTGAGACCATTCTTCGTGCCCCAGTCGGTCGCCCACTTGTCGAAGTACTCATCGAATGCGGGTACGTAGTGCGCCCACATCAGGATTTTGAGGGTGCCGCCCTTCTCGATCGCCGGGCCGGCATACTTCGTATTGGGATCGCCCGTCGTCGCGGTCGTCCCGCCTGCCGGGGCGGCTGTCGCGCTCCCACCCGCAGCGGCGCTCCCCGTGGTTGTGGTCGCGGCGGCGGGCGCTTTCGTCGCGGCGGCGGTCGCTGCCGCCGTGCCAGCGGGCGCCGCTGTCGCTCCGGCCGCTTTCGGTGTATCGGTGGCGCTGCTCCCACCGCACGCGGCGAGAATCGCCGTTACCGCAGTCGCCGCAGCGCCGCCGAGAAAGCCGCGCCGTGAAAGCGCCGCACGCCTGAGCCGTAGATCGCGTTCGTCCATTTTGTCTTCCCTCCTGAACCTATCCGTACCATCCACACAACGCCGCGCCGCCATCCAAAGCGGCCAGTCTCGCTTCCCTACTTAACCGAACCGGCGGTAATGCCGGAGATGAAATCGTCCAGAAAGAAGTTGTACAAGATCGCCACCGGCAGACCGGCGATGATGCCGCCCGCCATCAACTCGCCCCAGTAAAAGACATCACCGCGAATCAGATCTGTCACGACGCCGAGCGTGACGGGCTTGTTTTCTTTGGTAGAAATGAAGGTCAGCGCGTAGATGAACTCCTGCAACGCCAGCGTGAAGGCGAACATCATGATCGAGAAGATGCCCGCACGGCTGAGCGGCAGGACAACGCGCCGGATTGCCTGGATGCGACTACAGCCGTCAATCAGCGCGGCTTCCTCGATGTCGAAGGGGATCGTTTTGAAGAAACCCATCATCAGCCATGTACAGAAAGGGATCGTGAACGTCGGATAGATGATGACGAGCGCCCAGACATTGTCCGTCAGATGCAATCGCGCGACGACCTGCGAGAGCGGGATAAATAAGAGTGACGGCGGCACGAGGTAGGTGAGGAAAATGCCAATGGAGAGCGCGCCCGCGCCGGGAAGATTGAGGCGTGCGAGTGCGTAGCCAGCCGGAACCGCCGTGAGCACGGTAATCACGACGGTTCCGAGGGCAATTCCGTAGGAGTTAATCAACCAGCGGGTGAACTGCGTTTTCTCGAAGAGGTACTGCACATGCCCGAACGTCGGCTTATCCGTGAACCAGAGCGGGAAATGTGTGAGATTGTACAGGTCGTCGTTCGTCTTGAAGGTCGTGACGATCATGTAATAGACCGGGAAAATCGCGATCACGACAAAGAGGAGGATACCGAGCAGGAACAAGACCCGGCGAATAACAGCCCCAACCGTCACGGGCACGGTTCGCTGCTCGGCAATGTCGCGCGGGGGAGCAAGCGGCGCGATCCCTTCGCGTATAGCCACGGTTACAGCTCCCTCTTACGCAATTGGCGGAGAAAGACGACGGAGAACAGCAGCAAGAGCGGGAAAAGGAAGAGCGTTACCGCCGCGCCTTTGCCCAACTGACCGGATGCGATGCCGACCTTAAATGCGTAGCTCGCCAACACTTCCGTGGCATTGCCCGGCCCGCCCTGCGTGAGCAGGTAGACGATGGTGAGGTCGGTGAAGTTGAAGACGAGGTTGAAGAGCAGGCCAATGAAGAGGATCGGCGCGATCATCGGCACGATGATCTTTCGGTACCGCGTGATCCAGTTCGCGCCGTCAATCTTGGCGGCATCAATGATGTCCTGCGGGATCGAGGTCAGCCCGGCGAGCAGGATAACGGCAGAAAAGGGGAAGTTACGCCAGACATTCGTCATAATGATCGAGGCCATCGCCGGCTGCGGCTGACCAAGCCATTGGATGCCATACTGCGCGGTGATGATGTGCGAGTGCTTACCGAGCCAGTTGAGGACGCTGTACTGCGGATGGAACATCCACTTCCACGCCTGAATCGTCAACGCGATAGGGATTGTCCACGGCAGCAGAACGAGGTAGCGGACGATCTTCTTGCCGCGGAACTTGGCGAGCAGAATGAACGCCAGCGTCGTGCCGAGGATCGAGTTGATGATCGCCGTGACGACCGAATAGAAAATCGTATTCTTGAGCGCCGCGAGAAACGTCGCGTCTTTAAGGAGGCCGGTGAAGTTTTCCAGCCCGATGAAGCCGCGCTCACCATTGAGATTGCTGACCGTCGCGTCCGTCAGGCTGAATTTCAGCGCCAGCAGGAACGGTATACCGACGAGACCGATGATGTAGATCATCGCCGGCGCCAGAAGCAGGTAGCCGAGAACCCGTGAGCGAAAAACGACGCCGCGTGTGCTGACACGACCGCGCTTCCGCGCGCCAACAGCAATTGCCACTCAATTACCCCGCCTACATCTCGATTGTGACCCGCCCCGTCAGCCCGCCGATTTGGAATTCGCCGCAGTATAGCGTACGTTCAATCCTTTGTCTACCGTCCCCGCGAATAGCACAATGATCGCAATCAATTCTGTCTGGCGTTTTTCGCCGAAACGATGCTGCGATCCCTTGTTGCGGCTCGGACGTGATGGTAGACTGGGAATATCCCGCACGCACCGGCCCACACCGGGCGGGCGGAGCCAGCAGCATCTAGCCGGAGCGCACAACCAATGGATATTCTCGTCTCGACCGGGAGCCTCACACCGCGCGGTATTGGCGACGCCGCAAGCATCGCCCGGCAGGCGGGGGCGGATGGGCTGGAAGTGATGCTCACCGATCGCCTATTGTCGGCTGGTCCGGAGATCGCCATTGACGCGACAGAGAAGCATCAGGTGCCAATCCGCTCCATTCATCCGCCGATTCGCTTCGTAGATGCCAGTCGGCACGTCCATGCCGATATGATCGCCGCCGCCGAGTACGCGTGTCGTGTGCCTGGTTGCCGTGTGCTCGTGATGCACGCCGTCGGAGGCGCCGGGCTGCACACAGAGCGCGGGCGAGCATTTTTTCAAACGGTTGATGAGGTGATGACAATTCTCAAGAAGAGCGATGTGCGGCTTGCCATCGAGAACCGTGGCACCGTGCAGCCGCGCCCGCGACCGGACTTCCTCGACCGTATTCAGAATCTCTTTCGCGTCTGCGAGGAATGGGGCCTCGACATCACCTTCGACACATCCCATGCCGCGTCGTTCGGGCTGAACATCGTTTCCGCGCTCGACGTAGTCTTTCCACGGCTGACGAACATCCATCTCAGTGACCGGCGCGATGAACCGCCCGCGATTGCATCGGGCATCCTTAACTCGCTCACCCGCGAGCATCAGTTGCCTGGCCAGGGCGCACTGCCGCTCGGTCTCTTTTTGCAGCGATTGAAGGCCAAAGAGTATCGCGGCGCCGTCACGCTCGAACTGTCGCCTGTCGCGCTCGCCTCATGGCGGATCGAACGCGCGAAGGAGCGGACATGGAGCGCGGTCACATTCGTGCGCGATCATGTCTCGGTGATGCACCCCACCCCCGACGAAGCGCACCCCACGCAGCACGCACCCGCGCCGCTGGAGAACGATTTCTAGCAATCCACATAGTAGCGTAGGCTTCAGCCTGCCTCCCAGGATTGCACCCGCAGATTGGAAAGCCTGCGCTACCGGGTCAGGACACAAGCTGAAGCCTACGCTACTAACAGATAGTGCCGAATCATGCTCCCCATCGTTCCAGGCAAACAAAAGCGCCGCTCCGATAATGGAGCGGCGCTTTTTGAGTCGAGGGTGGTGCGATTACCGCTTGGTGTACTGAGGCGCCTTGCGGGCACGCTTGAGGCCGACCTTTTTACGCTCCTTGACTCGCGCGTCGCGTGTGAGGAGGCCCGCTTTCTTAAGTGCGGCGCGCATCTCGGGATCGAAGCGACAAAGGGCGCGCGCGATCCCGTGTCGGATTGCCCCGGCCTGCCCGCTCACGCCGCCGCCGACCACTTTCACGCTCACTGTGAAGCGGTCGCCAGTGTTGGTGATGCGGAGCGGCGTGTTGATTGTGATCTGATGCAACTCGCGTCCGCCGAAGTAGTCGCGCACATCCTTGCCGTTCACAACGACATCGCCTGTGCCCGGATACAGGCGCACGCGGGCGATAGCGGTCTTGCGGCGGCCAACGGCGTTATGATATTGGCCCGTCAGTTGCGGCGCTGTCGTTACCACTGATTCCCCTTCCCTACGCGCTTGCGGCGCTTACTGCCGCGAGGCGTGCTTGCCCGCGCGCGACGTTTTCCGTAATCACCAATGGCTCCGGCTTCTGCGCCTCGTGCGGGTGCGCCGCGCCGGCGTAGACCTTCAACTTCAAGTACTGCTGCTTGCCGAGGCGGTTGTGCGGCAGCATCCCCTTCACCGCCGACTCGATAATGCGGATGGGGAATTTCTTCATCACTTCCGCGTAGGTCGGCTTTTTGAAGCCGCCCGGATAGTTCGAGTGCCGGTAGTAGATTTTCTGCGTCGGCTTCTTGCCCGTCACCGCGATCTTCTCCGCGTTGATGACGATGACATAGTCGCCCATGTCCATGTGTTCGGCGAAGACCGGCTTGTGCTTGCCACGCAGGATGCGGGCAACCTCCGTCGCCAACCGACCCAGGGTGTGGCCGTTCGCATCCACCACGAACCAGTTATGGTGGACTTCCGCCGCTTTCGGCGAATACGTTGTGCTTGTCAATGTCGTCGGCATCTACTCATTATCTCCCGCGTCTCCGGCGTTACTGCCGCGCTTTGCTCTCCGTCGCCTCGTTCTAGATCGTACCGCACCTGCCAAAGGGTCAGCCCGTGGGGCGGTGCGGTCGCTGCCGCCCGCCGACGATCTTTTCCCGCGAGCAGCGTCTCCATCCAGTCTACCGGCGCATCGCCCGCACCAATCGCGACGAGCGAGCCGACCAGATTCCGCACCATGTGCGGCAAGAATCCATCGCCCTCAATCGTGAACACCAGAGCGAGGCCCGCAATCGCCTCCGGGCGTCGCTCTGCTGTCCACTCCGCCATCCGCATCGTTCGCACCGTCTCGGCATCACGCTCCGGTACGCCTTTTCCGTCGCCCGCGAATGCCGCGAAATCGTGCGTCCCGATCACCGCCCGCGATGCGGTCTGCATCGCCGCACTATCCAGTGTCTTCCTACGGTGCCACATCGTGCCGCGCATGAGAGGCGGCAGCACCTCACCATTCCACATGACGTAACGGTACTGCCGCCACGTCGCGTCGTACCGGGCGTGAAAGCCCCCCGAACCGACAATCAGATTGGTAACGCGCACGTCCGACGGCAAGATACCATTCAGCCCTTGCCGCCATACCCCCGGCTCGCGCTCGCGATGCACATCGGCGTGCGCCACTTGCCCGACCGCATGGACCCCGGTGTCCGTCCGTCCGGCGAAAACCGTTCGGACTGGCCGACCATCGAGCGTCGTCAACGCGCGCTCGACATTGCCCTGCACCGTCCGTTGCCCCGGCTGGATCTGCGATCCCGCGAACCCCGCGCCATCGTAGGCGAGCGTCAGCCGGAGCCGGGACACCACCGCAACTACTCCATCAACCGCAGCACGACCATCGGTGCGCCATCACCCTGGCGCTGGCCGAGATGAAAGAGTTGCGTGTACCCACCCGGCTGCCCCTCGAAGCGCGGCCCGATCTCCTCGAACAGCTTCAAGGTCGCGAGCGGGTTGGCGAGCTTTGCCAGCACGAGGCGACGGTGCGCCTCCGTGTCCTCGCGCGCGATTGTGATAATCTTCTCGACTTGCGGCTGGACATTCTTGCCCTTCGCCTCGGTCGTGATAATCCGCTCGTTGAGGACGAGACTATTCATCAACCCGCGCATCAGCGCCTTGCGCTGGCCCGAGTTGCGCCCCAATTGGCGTCCTGCCTTCCGATGCCGCACGATGATCCTCCCTGTACTGCAAACCCCGTCTGCGCGGGGAAGTCGTTCCGCTATTCCCCCGCCGCACCGGCATCGGACGCGCCGCCATCGGCGCCCATCTCGAAGTCGTCCGGGATCAACTTGCGATTCGCGCCAAGAAAGCCGTGAACCTGCAACTTCTCCTGCAACTCCGACAGCGATTTCGGCCCGAAGTTGCGGATGCCCATCAAGTCTTCCGGGTTCATCTTCAACACTTGGCCGACGCGATCAATCTTCTGGCTGCGCAGCGAATTGAGCACGCGTGACGACAAGCCGAGTTCGGAAAGCAATTTCGCTTCGGCCTCCGGCGTTACATACGGGCCGATGCCCACCGGCTCTTCGGCCCCACCGCTCGCGAAGTCCACGATCAACTGTGCATGCTCCCGCAAGATTTCCGATGCTTGCCGAAGCGATTCACTCGGATCAATCGTGCCGTCCGTCCAGACTTCGAGGATCAAACGGTCGTAATCCGTCATGTGGCCAACGCGCGTGTGCTCGACGACAAAATTGACGCGCGGAATCGGCGTGAAAATCGCGTCCACCGGGATCTCACCGATTGCCAGCCCTTCGGCCGCCTCCGCCGAGCGATAGCCGCGGCCACGCTCGACCGTCACTTCGATGTCTAGTGCACCTTCGTCGTTCTCGACGTGCGCGAGCACTTCGTCCGGGTTGACACAGGTGATCTCGAACGGCCAAGCGATATCGCCCGCCGTAATCGCGCCCGTACCCTGCCACGACAGGCGGACGCGCGTTTCTGGCAGTCGGTCGTCGCTCTGCAAGCGGATGCGCTTGAAATTCAGCACGATCTCCGTCACATCCTCGCGCACATGCGGGATCGTGCTGAACTCATGCCAAACATCGCTGATACGAATTTTGGTAATCGCCGTTCCCGGCAGCGACGAGAGAAGGATGCGCCGAAGGGCGTTCCCAAGCGTCGTGCCGTAGCCCGGCGAAAGCGGCTCTACGGTGAACCGTGCGTAATTTTGACCACTTTTTGTGAGGTCTACCTTTGGCTGGGCAATGTCAAGCACCGCGTTCAGCCTCCCTTTTTTTACTGTCAGCGCGAACCGCCACCATCCGATTTCCCACCAAACCTGCCTGCCGGGCGCCGCTCAAACGCGCCGTCGCTTCGGAGCACGGCATCCATTGTGTGGGATCGGCGTGACATCAGTGATCGAGAGCACTTGCAGGCCGGACGACTGGAGGGCACGGACGGCCGCCTCGCGGCCGCTGCCGGGGCCTTTGACAAAAACTTCGACCTGGCGCAGCCCATGCTCCATCGCGCGGCGGACGGCACCCTCGGTCGCGACCTGCCCGGCGTACGGCGTACTCTTGCGCGAACCCTTGAAGTTCGACGATCCCGCGCTACCCCACGACAGAACGTTCCCCTGCGGGTCCGTTAGTGTGATCAGCGTATTGTTGAACGTGGACTGGATATACGCACGCCCGCGCGGGATGTTCTTGCGATCACGTCGCCGTACCCGATTCTTTCCGCCTCGTGCCCCTCGTTTTCGTTGCTCGGCCATTGGTCGCTTCGCTCCTCTAGTAATCGGTAGCCAGTAGTCAGAGGGAGGCGGCGATGCTGCGTGCGTTTCCTTCTGACTACTGATTACTGGCTACTTACTGCTCACTACTTCGTCGCCTTCTTCTTGCCAGCGACCGCGCGGCGTGGGCCACGGCGGGTACGGGCGTTCGTCTTCGTACGCTGACCATGCACCGGCATCCCCCGACGGTGCCGGATGCCGCGGTAGCAGTTGATGTCAATCAGCCGCTTGATGTTCATCGCGACTTCGCGACGGAGATCGCCCTCGACGACCATTTCCTTCTCGATCACGTCGCGCAACCGCGTCACTTCATCGTCGGTCAGTTGGTTGACGCGCGTATCGGGGTTGACTCCGGTGCGCGCGAGAATCTTCTGACTGGTAGTCAGACCGATGCCATACAGATAGGTAAGCGCGATTTCGACGCGCTTCTCGCGCGGAATGTCTACACCGGCAATACGTGCCATGCGTCGTCCTTCCCTGCTCTACCGATGTCGGTACACAATACGGCCACGGGTCAAATCGTATGGCGACAGTTCGACGCGCACGCGGTCGCCGGGCAAAATGCGGATAAAGTTCAACCGAATCTTGCCGGAGATGTGGGCAAGGACTTCATGACCGCTCTCCAACTCGACGCGGAACATCGCGTTCGGCAGCGGCTCGACAACCTTGCCCTCGACCTCGATGACATCCTTCTTCGCCAAACGCACTCCTCATTTCTTCCACACTACCGAAGCGAACCCGCCGCACGCGGGCCGCACAAACGCCACCGACTTCACGGCAGCGAACTGCCATTCTATCACGCCCCCTGCTTGCGCGCTAGGGCAGCGTCAGAATTTCCGGGTCACCGTCCGTAATCGCGACGGTATGCTCGAATTGCGCGGCGCGCTTCCCGTCGTTCGTCACGACCGTCCACTTGTCCGCCAATGTATGCGTCTCGTAGGTGCCAATCGTCAGCATCGGCTCAATCGTTATCACCATCCCCTTGCGAAGGAGCGTACCAGTGCCCGGATTGCCGAAATTCGGCACTTGCGGGTCTTCGTGGATGCGTCGCCCGATCGCGTGGCCGACGTATTGCCGGACGATACCGTAATCACGCGATTCGCCGTATTGCTGGATCGCGTGCGCGATATCACCAATCCGCTTGCCGGGGCGGCATTGCGCAATCCCCGCGAAAAGCGCGTCGTAGGTCGTCTCGACGAGCCGCCGCGATTCCTCGTCTATCTCGCCGACTGGTACGGTGATCGTCGCGTCACCATGCCAGCCATCGAGGAATGCGCCCGTGTCCACCTTGATGATATCGCCATTGCGTAGTGTCCGTTTGCCGGGGATGCCATGCACGACCTCATCGTTCACCGCGACGCAGACGCTCGCCGGGAAGCCATACAGCCCCTTGAACGACGGTGTCGCACCCGCCTTGCGGATAACCGACTCGCCGACCGCGTCTACCTGCGCCGTTGTCACGCCCGGCCGGATGTAGGCGCGCATCGCTTCGAGCGCCTGCGCGACGACGCGACCGGCGACGCGCATCTTCGCGATCTCCTGGGGTGATTTCAGCGTCATTGTCCCGCCACGCGCCATAACTACGTCACACTCCCCGCGAACAGCGGCGAGAGAGCGGCGAGAATTTCGTCCGTCACCGCCTCGACCGTTTGATCGCCGTTGATTCGATGGATGAGGCCGCGCTCCTCAAAAAGCGCGAGCAGTGGCTGCGTCTTTTCTTCATACAATCGCAGCCGTTCCTCGGCCGCCTCGCGCGTGTCGTCCGCCCGACCGCGACTGAAGATGCGCTCGACAAGGATCGGTCGCGGCGCGTCAATATACACCACCGCGTCCACCTTCTCGCCGCGCGTGCCAAGAAAGGTGTCCAGCGATGCGACTTGCGGCACGGTGCGCGGGAAGCCATCGAAGATCACACCGCGCAACTCCGGCTGCATCTCGCGCAATCTGACGAGATGATCGCCGAGCATTGCGATCGTCAGATCGTCCGGGACCAACCCACCCGCGTCATAGATCGGGCGGATTTGTTCGCCGAACGCCGTGCGTTCCGCCATGTGCTGCCGAAAGAGATCGCCGGTAGAGACATGTGCAAGGTGCAATCGCGGCGCGACAATCGCCGCTTGCGTGCCCTTCCCCACCCCTTGCGGGCCGAAGAAGAGCACGTTGATGTTCGCGTGATACGCACTCACCGAATGAAGCCCTCGTAGTTGCGCATCAGCAGTTGCGATTCCAATTGCCGCATCGTGTCAATCGCGACACCGACGACGATCAGCAAGGCCGTGCTACCGAGGCCCAACTGCGTTACCCCAGTGAGCAGCCGCGCGATGAACGGCAGGATCGCCACGAAGCCAAGGAACAATGCGCCCGCCAAGGTGATCCGATTCAGGAC
Source organism: Thermomicrobiales bacterium (assembly GCA_038231255.1). Classification (GTDB taxonomy): domain Bacteria; phylum Chloroflexota; class Chloroflexia; order Thermomicrobiales; family JALYUS01; genus JALYUS01. Next base: position 66,952 of record JBBRLR010000009.1, read on the forward strand.
GCGCGTCATGTACTCGGCCGTCGGTCGCCCGGGGCGGATGCCGGGCACGAAACCGCCGCTCTTTTGTAAGTTCTCCGGGAGATTCTGCTGGTTGAAGAGCACAATTGTGTAGAAGAACGTGAAGCCAACAACGAGCAGGAAGTAGCCGATCTGGTACGGGTAGTTGCCCGGATCGAAGATGACCGCGATCTGCCGAGACGAATCGCGCAGCCAGCCACGGTCGGACGAGCCGAGGAAGTTCGCGATCGTACTCGGCAGGATCATGATGCTCACCGCGAAGATAAGTGGGATCATGCCGGCCGAGTTAACGCGCAGCGGGATCGTCGTCGCTTGGCCGCCGTATTGGCGCTGGCCGCGCACACGCCGCGCGTATTGCACGGGAATCTTCCGCACACCTTCACTAATCAGAATGATGCCGACAATCGTCCCCAGTCCGATCCCCACGAACAAGATGACCGAGACGAGGTTGAACGACGAGCCACCCGTCACGAGGTTCGCGATCCCACCCGGCAGCCCGGCGACGATGCCGCCGAAGATGATGATGCTGACGCCGTTGCCGATGCCGTTCTCCGTAATCAACTCACCGATCCAGACGAGCACCATCGTCGCCGCGACCGTCGAGGTGAGCAGCGTAAAGCTCGGCAGGAAGGTGTGGATATTGAGGATACCGAACTGATCCGCCGGGATCACCTGATTGGCGACCGCGAGGCGAATCTGACCGTACGCCTGCAAGTACCCAATCGGCACCGTCAGGATGTGCGTGACGCGGTTGACGCGTGCCCGACCTGACTCGCCCTCCTTGGACCATTCCTCCAGTTTCGGGATGATTGGCGTCAGGAGTTGCACGATGATCGAGGCGGTGATGTACGGGTACACGCCCATCATTGCGATCGAAAATGTCCGGAGCGCGCTGCCCGAAAACAGGTTCAGCGTACCGAGGAATGCGTTGTTGCGGAACAGCCGGTCCAGCGCCGCATGATCCACGTTCGGCAACGGGATATGCGCGATGACCCGAAAGATCAGCAGCATCCCGATCGTGAAGAGGATCTTCTTGCGCAGATCGGGAATGCGGAAGGCATTGAAGACGGCCTGCAACATCGTTCTGTCGTCCCCTCCGCTACCTCAATCTGAAAGCAGCGGAATTATGTGCGAAAAATTGATGCACCCTGCTCCGTCATCGCTACTCGGTCTCTTCGCTTGCCTCGGTCGGCTCTGCAGCCGTCTCCTCGACGGTGCCACCCGCCGCGATGATCTTCTCGCGCGCGGACGCTGTGACGCGATGGACGCGCACCGTCAGCGCCTTCGTGATCTCGCCATCGCCGAGCACCTTCACCTGCCACCCCTTGAATGGGACGACCGGCGGGCGTAGCACTTTGTCGGTCACGACGCGCCGTGCGACGAGCACCTCCGGCGTGATTTCATCGCCCGCCTCGAACAGTTCCTCGAGGCGCGCAACATTCACGACGGCGAACGGCTGCTTGAAGATGTTGGTGAAGCCACGCTTGTACGGCATGCGCATGTAAATCGGGTTCTGGCCACCTTCGAAACCCCGGCGGACATTCGGCCCGGAGCGTGCGCCCTGGCCCTTGGTGCCACGACCGGCGGTCTTGCCCTGGCCAGCCGAGATGCCGCGCCCGACGCGCTTGCGCGCCTTGTGCGAACCGGGATTCGGCTTGAGGTCCTGCTGCTGCATGATCGGATTACTCCTTCGACGCCGCGCCCGCATCCGCGACGGTCACGAGATGGCGCACTTTGAAACACATGCCCCGCACCGAGGGCGTGTCCGGCAACTCGACTGTCTGGTGCAGTCGCCGGAGGCCCAGGGAGCGAACCGTCGCTTTCTGATCGTGTGCGTAGCCGATCGAGCTTTTCACGTACGTGACGCGCAATACCGACGCTGCGTTCTCTGCCATAATTGACGCTCCTATGCCCGCGCGGCAGCGTGATTCGCCGCTTCGTCAGCCAGTTCCTTGTTGCGACGGCGGCCGAAGTACGAGACCGGCTTGCCGCGCCGCGCCGCGACGCTCTCGACCGACTCCAACTCCTCCAACGCCTTCAAGGCGGCGCGGACGACGTTGACCGGGTTCGTGCTGCCGATTGTCTTCGTCAACACGTCATGGATGCCCGCCGCTTCCATAACGGCACGCACACCGCCACCCGCGATGACGCCCGTACCGGGGCGCGCAGGGCGCAGCAGCACGCGCGACGCGCCGTACGTCACCTGAATGTCGTGCGGGATCGTCGTCCCTTCGAGATTCACCTTGATGATGCGCTTCTTCGCATCCTCGACGCCCTTGCGAATGGACTCCGGAACTTCACCGGCCTTGCCCATCCCCGCGCCGACGTGGCCCTTGCCGTCGCCGACGACGACGACCGAGGAGAAGTTGAAGCGCCGCCCGCCCCGCTGCACTTTCGCGACGCGGTTGATCTGCACGACGCGCTCTTCAAGGTCTCCCACTGTTGCCGGATCAATCCGTGCCATGAATGATGTGCCTCCCCTTAGAAGTCAAGCCCGCTCTCCCGAGCGGCATCCGCAAGCGCCTGGACGCGACCATGATACAGAAAGCCGCCACGGTCGAAGACGACCTTCGTGATCCCTGCGGCCTTTGCGCGCTCCGCGATCAGACGACCGACAAGTTTCGCTTTGTCCGTCTTCGTTTGGTCGTCGCTCACTTGCTGCCGAACCGCCGGTTCCGCCGACCCCGCCGCAACGAGCGTGTGACCGCGCTCGTCGTCAATCACTTGCGCATAAATGTGCTGGCTGGACCGGAAAACATTCAATCGCGGCCGCAGCGGCGTTCCGGAAACCTTCGCGCGGACTCGCTTATGCCGCTTCTGACGCAGCGTCAGCGCCTTGCGCACTTTCAGTCGTTGCATGGGCATAAAATCGCCCCTCCTTCATTCCGCGCCCGACATCGCGGGCCGGTGCCAGGTGAAGGACTCAGGACTAAGTATGACGAGTTCCACTTAGTCCCAAGTCCTGAGTCCTATTTCTTCGCTGTCTTACCGGTCTTGCCGGCCTTGCGACGGGTCCATTCGCCGAGGTACTTGATGCCCTTGTCCTTATACGGCTCGCGCGGGCGAACCTTACGGATGCGCGCCGCTAGATCGCCGACATCTTCCTTGTTATTGCCGATCACGGCGACGCGCAGTGGCGTGTCCACCGCAAACGCAATACCCTCCGGCGGGCTAAATCGCACCGGGTGCGAGTAGCCGACGGTCAGGACAAGGTCCTTGCCGTCCATCGCGGCACGATAGCCGACGCCGTTAATTTCCAGCTCCTTGCGGAAACCGGTCGTCACGCCCTCGACCATGTTGGCAACGAGCGTGCGGGTCAGGCCGTGCAACTCGCGCTGGACACGCGCCTCGCTCGGCCGCTTAACATGCAGCACGCCGTCCTCGCGCTCGAGAATCATTGAGGCCGGGATCGTGCGGCTCAGTTCGCCGCGCGGGCCTTTGACCGTGATCGCGCCGCCCTCGTGGTCGAGAGTGACACCGGCCGGGATCGGGATCGGTCGAATACCGATGCGGGACATCGCAACTCCTCCTAGGAAACCGTGCAGAGCAGTTCGCCGCCGACGCCGCGCCGGTACGCGTCGCGGCCCGTCATCACGCCCTGCGAGGTCGTAACGATGGCGACGCCAAGCCCGTTGCGAACGCGCTCGATAGCGCCACGTTGCCGGTAGATGCGCAGGCCAGGCTTGGAGATCCGCTTGATCTCCTGGATGACATGCTTCTTCGTGTCGTCGTACTTCAATCGAACTGTCAACTGATTCTGCGGCTTCTGCTCCGTGACACGGTAACCCTCGATGAAGCCTTCCTCGCGCAGGATACGGGCGATTTCCACCAGCACCTTGGTCGAAGGCATTATGACTTCCGCGTGCCGCATCATGCCGGCATTGCGGATTCGGGTCAGCATGTCGCTGATTGGGTCATTGACGCTCATGCGTTCCCTCTCTTACCACGATGACTTCGTGACGCCCGGCAGCTTGCCGTTGGACGCCATCTCGCGAAAACAGATGCGGCACATGCCGAACTTGCGCATGTACGCGCGGGAGCGGCCACAGAGTTTGCACCGGCTATAGCCGCGCACCCGGTATTTCGGCACGGCGTTCGCCTTGTTGATGAGAGATTTCTTCGCCATTCGTGCTCCTTATGACGCGATGCGCTGAACGCCGCCGACCTGCCCTTGCGGGCGGGTATACGGCATGCCCAGCATTTCGAGCAGACGGCGCCCTTCGGCATCGTTGCGCGCCGACGTGACGAACGAGATTTCCATCCCCCGCACGCGGTCAATTTTGTCATACTCGATCTCCGGGAAGATCAACTGCTCCTTGAGGCCGAGGGTGTAGTTACCGTGCCCATCGAATGCATCGGGCGACAATCCGCGAAAGTCACGAACACGAGGGAGCGCGATGTTGAAGAGCCGGTCAATGAACTCGTACATCCGCGCGCCGCGTAGCGTCACCATCACGCCGATCGGCATGCCCTGGCGAATCTTGAACTGCGCGATGGAGCGCTTCGCCCGTGTCACGACGGGCTTCTGGCCGGTGATCGTCTGGAGATCGCCGACGGCGTTGTCGAGCGACTTTGCATTGCCAACCGCCTCGCCCATGCCGATGTTGATGACGACCTTTTGAATCTTCGGCACCTGCATCAGGTTCTTGTACCCGAACTGCTCGGTGAGCGCAGGCGCGGCAACCTCGTCGAATTGCTTGCGGAGGCGCGGGACGGGGCGCGGCTCCGCGCTCTGGGTTTGTGCTTCTGCAGCCATTGCTCAGTCTCCCTACCGCTCATCCACGACGGCTTCGATCGTGATGTCTTCACGCTTCGTCACCTTGCCGTCTTTATCCTTCTCTTCATGGACGTAGTATCGGACGTTCTTGCCGTTGTCGTCCTGCTTGACATGGACGCGAACGCCCTTGTTCGCGCGCGGGGACCAAAACATCACGTTCGATACATGCAGCGGCGCTTCCATCTCGATGATGCCCGCCTGCCGCGCCCGTCCACGCGCACGGTGCCGCTTGACGATATTCACGCCCTCGATAATCACCCGATCTTTATCGGGGATCGCGACGCGCACGCGACCGCGCTGCCCTTTGTTCCTACCCGAAATGACGATGACCTCATCGCCACGACGTATCTTCCGCATCGCTTCCTCCTACAGCACTTCCGGCGCAAGCGACGCAATGCGCAGGTAGCCCGCTTCACGGATTTCCCGAGCGACGGGGCCGAAGACGCGCGTGCCGCGCGGGTTCCCCTGCGGATTGATCAGCACCGCCGCATTGTCATCGAACCGGATGGACGAACCGTCCGGCCGGTTGTATTCCTTCGCCGTCCGCACGATCACCGCGCGCACGACATCACCCTTTTTGACGCCCGCACCGGGCTGGGCCTGCTTGACGGTGCCGATGATCACATCACCGACCCCACCGTACTTGACGTGCGAGCCACCGAGGACGCGAATGCAGAGAATCTCGCGCGCCCCTGTATTGTCCGTCACGCGCAATCGCGATTCTGGCTGAATCATCCGTCGTTACCTCCGTCAGTCCTGCGACGCCGCGTGCAGGATCTCGCGAACGATCCAGCGCTTTTCTTTGCTCAACGGGCGCGTCTCTTCGATCCGGACCCGGTCGCCCGCCTTGCAGGTGTTCTGCTCATCGTGCGCCTTGAACTTGTGCGTGCGCCGCATCGCCTTCTGATAGATGCGATGCCGCACCGTGAAGTCCACCGCCACGACGACCGTCTTGTCCATCTTGTCTGAGACGACCCGGCCTACTTTCGTCAGCCGAGCCGGTCGCCCTGACTGACTGGCGGCCGACGCCGCATCGTTCTGTTCCGCCACCATCCGCTGCTCCTCATCGTGCAGGCAGTACGCGGTAGACAATAGATCGTCGAAGCAGGAACGCCTCGTCTTTTCTACTCCCTACGGTCTACATGCCTACAATTTATTACTCTCCCAGCGCTTGCTGGAACGATTCCGCAATCTCTCGCTCGCGCAGGATCGTATTGATCCGCGCGATGTCGCGCTTAACCGAACGAATTTGTGCATGGTTCGTCTGCTGATTCGTCGCGATCGCGAACCGCATGCGCATCGTCTCTTCCTTCAGGGCATTGCGCCGCTCGACCAAATTACTGTCGGTCAACGCGCGCACTTCATCAACTTTCATCAGTCATTACCCTCTTCGCCGTGGTGCTTGTGCGACCCGGCATCCGCGCCTTCCTCGGTGGTCGGCACATCGGCCGCGTTCTCAGCGCCGTCCTCGATTTCCGATCCCTGCTCCATGTCGTCCGGCAAGGTACCTTCGGCCGCCATCTGGGCACGCATTTCGGCCTTCCTGCCAAGTTCGATGGTTTCGCCCTCGGCGAAGACGCGCGCGACGACCTTCGTGCCCATCGGGAATTTGTGCCCGGCGAGTTTCAGCGCTTCCTTCGCTTGATCCTCCCGAACGCCACCGATCTCCATCAACATCCGGCCCCGCAGGACAACCGAGACCCAGTGATCCGGCGCGCCCTTGCCGGACCCCATGCGGGTTTCGGCCGGCTTCTTCGTCACGGACTTATCCGGGAAGACGCGAATCCAGTACTTTCCACCACGGCGCGTGTAGCGCGTAACGACGCGACGCGCCGACTCGAGTTGGTTGCCGGTCACCCAGGCATTTTCCGTGGCGACCAGCCCGTACTCGCCGAAGGCGACCGTCGTGCCACGATGCGCCTCGCCCTTGCGGCGACCGCGGTGTACACGGCGGAATTTTGTCCGTTTCGGTTGCAACAACATGCTACGAACCCTTCCCGCTAGTCCGCCGCGAGTTCAGCGCCGCGCTGCTGCGCGGGCCGTCGCTCCGGGATTACATCACCCTTGTAAATCCAGACCTTGACACCGATCCGACCATACGTCGTGTGTGCGTGGACGACCGCATAGTCAATGTTCGCGCGGAGTGTGTGCAATGGCACACGACCATCCTTCTCCGAGATCGTGCGGGACATTTCCGCACCGCCGAGGCGACCGCCAAGGCGAACCTTGACGCCTTTCGCACCGCGCCGCATGGATTGCGACACCGCGTGCTTCATCGCGCGCCGGTAGGCGACGCGGCGGGTCAACTGATCCGCGATATTCTCCGCGACCAGCCGCGCTTCGAGTTCCGGCGTCTTGATCTCCTCGATCTTCAGATGCACATCGCGCTTCATCGCCGCCTTGATCGTGTTCCGCAGCTTCTCGACGTTGCTGCCCTGCTTGCCAATCACGATGCCCGGCTTCGCTGTGTAGATCGTCACGTCCACCTTGTTGGCCGCGCGCTCGATATGGATGCGCGCAATGCCGGCATTCGGCAGTTCCCGCATCACGAGACCCCGCAGCGCGATGTCCTCGTGCAACAGTTGCGTGTAGTTGCGCTCGGCGAACCAGCGGGAGTCCCAGTCGGTGACGATCCCCAGCCGGAAGCCGATGGGATTTACCTTTCGTCCCACAGAATACCTCCCTTACCTCTGATCCCGCCGCTCGCCGCCCTCATCACGCGGCTGTGCGAGGCCCGAATCGGCGATTTCCGTCGCCTGCGTCTCGGCCTGTGCGGCTTCGATCGAGGGCGGCGTGGTTTCAATGTTCTCGGCAGTCGAGGCCGCTTCGAGTTCCGCAGACGGCGTCTCGATCGTCGTTTCCGGCTCCGGCTTCGGCGGCAAGAGCTCGATCTTGCCGGGCGCTTCCGCCCGTGCCGGCACCCGTGCGCGGGAGACCGCAGGCGTCTGGCTCCGGCCCCGGCCTGTCGGATTCACGCCGCGTCGCGCCGGAGTGGCTGCGGTCCGCACGCCGCGCACCGGTCGGGGTCGCTCCTCGACGACGATCGTGATGTGGCTGAACCGCTTGAGGATCGGCCCCGGCCGCCCGCGTGACCGTGCGGTGAAGCGCTTCAACTTCATCCCCTCATCCGCGTAGGCGAGCGCGATGACCAGGTCTTCCGGGTCCATATCATTATTGTGCTCCGCGTTCGCGGAAGCGGAGCGGACGACCCGCGCGACCTCATTCGCCGCGCCCTGCGGCAGGAAGCGAAGGATCGCCAGCGCCTCATTGACCCGCTTGCCGCGCACCTGGTCAATGACCAGGCGCACCTTCTGCGGGGAGATGTGGACATCCTTTGCCACCGCCCGCACGCGCGTTGTCGGCTGTACCGTTGCCATTGCTGCGCCTTCTCCCTCTCCTTTAGCGCCGTCGCGACGCCTTATCGGCGTCCTTGCCATGGCCGCGGAAGAAGCGCGTCGGCGCGAACTCCCCCAGCTTGTGGCCAACCATATTTTCCGTGACGAAGATCGGTACATGGCGGCGACCGTCATGTACCGCAATCGTATGCCCAATCATCTGCGGGAAGATCGTCGACGCCCGCGACCATGTGCGGATCGCTCGCCGCTCCCCGGTCGTGTTGAGCGTTTCAACCTTCTTCAGCAGTTTGGCCTCGATAAACGGACCCTTTTTAGACGACCTCGACACCGATCTTCACTCCTTTTTGCGAGTAGTTAGTAGTCAGTAGTCAGTCAGAGGCGGAAGGTACTTCATGCTTCGTACGTCATGTATCTTTCCGACTACTGACTACTGACTACTTTCCCTTACCGCCCCTTCGTGCGCCGCCGAACGATCATTGGGTCGGTACGCTTGTTACGGCGCGTACGGTATCCAAGCGCGGGCTTGCCCCACGGCGTCTGTGGCTGACCACCAATCGGCGCCTTACCCTCACCACCGCCATGTGGATGGTCGCGCGGGTTCATCACCGAGCCGCGCACCGTTGGCCGCTTGCCCTTCAGCCTGTTCCGGCCCGCCTTGCCGATCACGACATTCTCGTGGTCAATATTGCCGACCTGACCGAGCGTCGCGATGCAATCGAGCGAAATCAGCCGCGTCTCGCCGGAGGGCATCCGCACTTGCGCATACGCCTCCGACTTCGCGACAACCGTCGCCGACACACCCGCCGACCGGACGAGCTGTCCGCCGCGGCCCGGCTTCATCTCGATATTGTGGATCGGCGTGCCCGGCGGCATCTCGCGCAGCGGCAGGCTATTACCGACGCGGATCGGCGAACCCGAACCAGATTGCACGGTCTGACCGACCTTCAAACCATTCGGCGCCAGGATGTACCGCTTCTCGCCATCGGCATACGAGACGAGCGCAATCCGGGCGGAGCGGTTCGGATCGTACTCAATCGTCGCAATCTTGCCGATGATACCGAACTTGTTGCGCTTGAAATCAATGATCCGATAGAGGCGGCGGCTGCCGCCACCCCGATGCCGGGTCGTGATATGGCCATGCACGTTGCGACCGCTGTGCTTCTTGAGCACCTCGGTGAGCGGCTTGTACGGCTCGTTCGTCGTCAACTCCTCGAAGGACGAGACGGTCATGCCGCGCCGACCGGGAGATGTTGGCTTGTATTTCTTGATCGCCATCGAACGCTATTCCCTCCAGGTCGCGGGCTAAATACCCTCGAAGAACTCGATCGAATTCCCAGCTACCAACGTGACAATCGCCTTCTTGTAGCCGGATCGCTCGCCGAGCACCCGACCGCGACGGCGTACCTTTGCCGGTACATTCATCGTGTTGACCGCGCGCACCTTGACATTGAATGCGGTCTCAACGGCTTCCTTCACCTGCGTCTTGTTCGCCCGCCGGTCCACGACGAACATGTACTGCCCGATTTCGCCAAGCCGCGTGTTCTTTTCCGTAATCACGGGGCGCCGCAGGACATCCCAGACGTTCATGCTTTCGCCTCCGTTTCCGTCTCCGGCTCCGTCATCACGGCGGGCGCCTCGACCTCTTCATCACTGGCGACGACTTCCGGTGTCGGCGTTGTCGCGGCGGTGCGTGTCGTCCGCCGCGTCGGCGTTTCCTTCGTTTCGGTCACTGCGGCAGCGTAGTTCGCATCTCCCCACAAGTGTGAAACGTGATCGAGCGCCTCGACCGTGAAGAGCAGCCGCTCGTACTTCATCAGGTCGGCCATGTTGAGGTAACCGGCATTGAGCACCTTGACATTACCGATATTGCCCGACGCGCGATGCAGGTTTTCAGTGCGCTCCGGCACGATCACCAGCGTCGAGCGCGGGTTGTCAAGGCCACCGAGCAGCGCCAGCATCGCCCGCGTGCGCCCTTCGAGACTGTCCAAACCACGCAGCACCGCGACATTGCCAGCCTTCGCCGACAGCGCAGAGCGAATCGCCAGTTGGCGCATCTTACGCGGCATCGCCTGCGTGTACTTGCGCGGGTGCGGGCCCCAGACGGTGCCGCCGCCCTTCCATTGCGGGGAGCGCGTGCTGCCCTGGCGCGCTCGGCCAGTCCCCTTCTGACGATAGGGCTTGCGGCCACCACCGCGCACCTCGCCACGCGTCTTGGTGTCGTGCGTCCCATGACGCGCGTTCGCCTGCTGACGGACGAGCGCCTGATGCATCACCGCCACATTCGGCGTGATGCCGAACAGCGCATCGTCCAGCGCCACCGTCCCGATTGTTTCGCCTGTGGCGTTGTAGACCGCAGCCTCCATCAGCCAATCCTCTCCCTTTATTGCCCTACGCTCGCGCGTTCCGGCGGTTCTTTACGGTCTGACGGATCGTCACCAGCCCACCATTCGCGCCCGGGACTGCGCCCGCGACCAGCACGAGGTTGCGCTCAACGTCCACGTCCACCACCCGAAGGTTCTGCACCGTAACGCGCTCGTTGCCCATATGTCCGGCCATCTTCAGTCCCTTGAAGACGCGCCCCGGCGTCGTGCCGGCACCGACCGAACCCGGCGCGCGATGACGGTCGGACTGGCCGTGCGTTTTCGGGCCTCCGGCGAAGTGGTGCCGCTTGACGACACCCGCGAAACCTTTGCCCTTGGACTGGCCCGTCACATCTACCGTATCGCCCGCCTTGAAGACCGCATCCGCCGTCAGCGTCTGGCCGACGGTCAGGTCGCCGTTGCCGTCGGTGCGAATCTCGCGGATATCGCGCGAATTCGCGCCGCTCGCCCGCAAATGCCCCGCGTCTGGCCGATTCAGCCGCTTCGCCGTGCCGAAGCCCAACTGCACGCCGTTGTAACCATCCGATTCCTGCGTCCTCAGCTGCGTGACGATGCACGGACCGGTCTCGATGACCGTCACCGCGAGCGCCCGACCCGTTGGGTCGAATACCTGCGTCATCCCGAGCTTTTTGCCCAACAATCCTTCCAACATCCGTTGCGTCTCCTAGAGCTTGATCTCGATGTCAACGCCCGCCGGAAGATTGAGGCGCATGAGCGCGCTAATCGTCTTCTGGCTTGGCTCCAGGACGTCAATGAGCCGCTTGTGCGTGCGGATCTCGAAGTGCTCCTGCGAGTCCTTGTCAACGAACGGCGACCGCATGACGGTGTACCGCTCGATGCGCGTCGGCAGCGGGACGGGGCCAGCCACCTTCGCGCCCGTGCTTTCCGCCGTTTCGACGATCTTGGACGCCGACTGGTCAAGCAACTTGTGATCGTATGCCTTCAGTCGGATGCGGATACGCTGCCCACCCGGTTTCGGGCGGCCCGCTGCTGCCGGTGCCGGGCGCGGCGCGGCGGCTATCGCCCCCGCGCCACTCCCACTTCGATTGCGTCGTTCCTCCGCCATTGCTGTCTCCTCGTTACTTTTGACGCGCTACGATCTACTTGAGGGAGGTAACGACGCCAGCGCCGACGGTGCGGCCGCCCTCGCGGATCGCGAACCGCAGCCCCTCCTCGATCGCCACCGGCGTGATCAGCTCCACCTGCATCTGGATGTTGTCCCCCGGCATCACCATCTCCACCCCCTCCGGCAGCTCGATCGCCCCCGTCACGTCGGTCGTGCGGATGTAGAAC
>JBBRLR010000010.1:0-75559 GCA_038231255.1 Thermomicrobiales bacterium
GAGGAGCAATGTGTCGTCCTGCTCCTGCATCGTCTCATCGGGCAGGCGGTAGACCTGCTCGAAAATCGTCATGAGGGCATTCTGGATCGTGCCGAGCGGGAAGGATAGATTATCCCACGCGATCTCGACGTCCGTCCATCCCGTATCGTTGCGGACATTCTGCGTGATGCGCAGGCGGGTATCCGTTTCGTTCTGCGGGCGATGGGCGAGGAAGGCGGCGAGGCGGTCGAAGAGCGCGAGCGTCAATGTCCGCGTCTCATCAATGCGCGGCAACAGTTCGCCGCACAGGCGTGCAACATCCTCCTGGACATCTTTCGGCGTTTTGCCGGTGCGGACGCGAATCGCCAGGTCGGTGAGCAGACCACGCGCCCCCTCGGCATGCGGCTCCGCGAGCAGATTCAGGAAGTTGAGTACGGTCGCGCGCTCGAAGGCGTAGCCGAGCTGGTTCGTCGCCTCGTCTTCGAGGTGGTGCGCCTCGTCCACAATCAGGTGCTCGTAGGGCGGCAAAACGCCGCTGTTCGTCGTCATGTCGGAGAGCAGCAGCGCGTGGTTGACGATCACGACGTGCGCGTTCTCCGCCGCCCGCCGCGCCCGCTGGACGAAGCACTGCCCCCGTTTCTGGAAGACGCACGACGACGGGCAACTGTCCTGCCCGGCGTTGACGCGGTTCCACGCTTGAATAATGCCGAGCCGCCGCTCGTCGTCCGTGAAGCGGATTTCGCCGACATCGCCGGAGTCCGTCGTCTGGAGCCAGAGGAGCAGGCGCAGCATCAGCCGCGCCTCGGCGGGCGAAAGGGCAGGGTTGCCGCGCAGTTTGAACCAGCGATACAGGCAAAGGTAATTCGACCGCCCCTTGACGACCGTCGCGCGGAAGTCGGCGGGCAGCCCCGCGCCGTTCGCGGCGGGCACGCCGCCGATCGCCGCGAGCACTTCCTGCAAGTCCGGGATGTCCTTTTTCGCCAGTTGGTCCTGCAAGGCGATCGTCGCGGTGCTGACGACGACGGTTTCGCCGTGCTCGACGGCGTGCGCGACCGCCGGGATGAGGTAGGCGACCGACTTGCCGGTGCCGGTGCCCGCCTCGACGAGCAGCGTTTCTTCCTTGTTGAAGGCGTCGGCGACGGCGGCGAGCATGTCCATCTGCTGCGGGCGATGCTCGTAGTGCGGGAACGCTTCGGCGAACGGGCCGTCGGGCCGGAAGGCGTCGAGGATGGCGGCGGTGTCGAGCGGGCGCTTGCTGCCGGTGTCGCGGAGCGGTTCGGGGCGCGGGCGCGGCATCAGGTACATCAGGTCAACGCCGCCCTCCTTTTCCGCCTGCCCGCCGCCCGCCTGGGCGCGCAACTGCTGGAGGATGCTCGCCCCCGCGCCGCCGAACGATTCCTGCTGCTTCTCCCGCTGCGCCTGCCGGAACAATCGCGCGAACGGCGACTGCCCGAGGTCCGCGAGGCGCGCCAGTTCGCCCAACGTCTCCGTGTCGCACTCCGCGATCCGGTCCAAGAGGGCACGGAAGACGGCGGCGGTCAACTCGCAGTCACCGAGCGCGCGATGCTCCTGCGGCGTGCCGACCTGCAACCGCTCGGCGATCCGCCTTAGGCTGTAGACGGGCAAATCGGGCAGCAGCAGCGTCGCCAGTTCGTAGGTGTCGTAGGTTGGGTTGTCGAGGATCACGCCCTGCGCGGCGAGCAGTTTCAGGTCAATCTCGACCGACTGCCCGACGATCGGGTAGCGCTGGACGAACTGCCGCAATTGCGGGGCGACGCTCGCGAAGGGCGGCGCGGCCTGGAGCATCGCGTTCGTGATGCCGGTCAGTTGCGCCGTGCTGAGCGGCACGGGCCGCACAGGTCGGACGAACGACGACCACCGTTCGAGGATGCGCTCGCTCGTGAATGTGACCGCCGCGACCTCGATGATCTCGTTGCTGCGCTCGTTCGCGGTCGCTTCGACATCCACGGCGACGTAGATCGGCGTGCTCGGCGCGGCGGGATGCATTGTCGGGCGGTTCGGGATGCCACCAGGGCGCGGTCGGCTCGGCGGCGGTAGGGGTGACACAGATCGTTCTCCCGGCGGTGTCCGCGACGGGCGCGGCATGATGGATTTCAGGGATGTTCGGCGGGAAAGCGCCCCGTTCCGGCAGACCGAACAAGAAAATGATTGTACCAGAACTCCGCCGAGGGGTTAGGAAGAAAACGCGCCGCGCACGACTTTCCCGAGCAGCGAGCGGGGCAGTTCTTCGTGGAACTCGAAGCCGCGCGGCACTTTGTATCCCGTCAGTCGCGCGCGGCAGAACCGGCGAAGCTCGGCCGCAGTCGGGGGTTCACCGCGCGGGACGACCACCGCCCAGACCATCTCGCCGCGCGCCGCGTCCGTTTTGGCGAACACCACTGCTTCCCGCACCGCCGGGTGCTGCTCCAGCACCATTTCGACCTCCTCCGGCGACACCTTGTACCCACCGACATTGATGCGGAGGGTCGTCCGCCCGGTAAGGTAGTAGAAGCCGTCGGCGTCGCGCCGCGCGAGATCGCCCGTGCGGAACCAGCCATCCGGGAAGGCGCGCGCGGTGGCGAGCGGGTCATCGAGATAGCCGCGCACCATGCCGGGCGTGCGTGCGATCAATTCGCCGACCGCTCCTTCCGACGCATCGCGACCATCCTCGTCCAAGAGCCGCACCTCCACGCCTGGGTGGGGCGTGCCGATGCTCCCTTCCGGCATCCCGCCGGGCGGCGTCCCCATCAGTCGCCCCGTCTCCATCGCGCCGTATTCCGTCGTAATCGCCACGCCGTATCGCGCCTCGATCTGGCGCGCGCTGTTGGCGGAAAGGGCCATCGCGCCCGTTCGCACGACGCGGAGGCGCAACCCGGCGGGTGGCGGCGTTGCCTGCTCGGCGAGTAGCCGGATCACCGGGGGCACCGCCCAGATTGCCGTCGCGCCGGTCACGGTCATCTCCCGCTCCATCTGTTCCGGCTCGATCGTGTGCGAAAGAACAACCGTTCCGCCGATACCGAGGACGAGGGCATAAAGCGGGTTCGGCGGTGGGATGTAGTAGATCTCGCTCACGTCGTCCGTGGCCTCCGGCGATGCGTGGAGCCACGTCAATTGTCGGTGCGGCAGAGGGATCAGTTTCGGCGCGCTCCCGGTTGTCCCCGAGGTGGGCTGCATAATGGCGACATCATCCGCCGTGCCGGAGGCGGATCGTTCCATCGCCGCCGCGAGCGCCGCATCCGGCGGATCGCCCAGCAGATCGAGCCTGAGAGCGGGGAGCAGCGGCAGCATCGGGTGACGCTCGCCCCTCGCGGTGAGGACGGCGCGCGCCCCGGCCCGCGTGCTGAGTGACGCGACTTCCGCCGCCGTCGCCCGTGGTGAGAGAGCAAGCAAGGCCACCCCCGCGCGACAACAGGCGAAGAAGGTGATCGCCAGGGTATCGGTCATCCGTTCATTGGTGACAACGACATCGCCGACGCCGAGTCCCGCTTCGACGAGCATTGCCGCGCGCCGGTCCATCTCCGCGCGCAGCGCCGCATACGTCCACCGTTGTTCGCCGCAGATCAACGCCAACCGCTCCGGGTGGTCGGCGGCGACAGATTCGATCAACGATTCCAACCGGACCATCGAGGGTATCTGCATCGTCATCCTTCTCCATCCATTTCGGGCGTCCAGACGGGCGATTCGCGCCACACCATCGCCATTGTCCGCCCCCAACTCTCCGGCGCGCGGCGGATCCCCGCCTCGATGGCCGCGATCACGCCCGCCTGTGTCGGTGGCATCGGCTCCCCGATCCAGAGCCGCCAGCCGCCTCGTCGCGGGATGGTCATGTACGGCACGACCGGCTTGCCGGATTGTTGCGCGAGCCACGACGCGCCGCGCGGTACCGCCATCGCTCGCCCGAGCAGCGGGGCGGTCGCCGCGTTCGGATAATAGAAGTCGTCCCCGGTGAGGGTGAGATAGCCCCCATCGCGGAGAAAGGCGAGTCCCTGCCGCGCGGCGTGATCGGGGCGAAAGAGCCACGGGCCGAAGGCGCGCTCGCGGATCGGGCGACTATAGCGTACGAGCGCGCGCCGTGACGGTTCCCAGCCCGACAGCTCGGCCGCGTCGGGCACCGATGCGGCGACGCCGCCGAGCTTCTCGACCCCACTCGCGAGGGCGAGCAGGCCAATCCCCTGCCCCGCGTGGTGGGGGGCAACGAGAATCGCGCCCCGTGCGGGGAGGGCGCCGTCCCACGGGACCCGCGCGCTGGCCCACGCCCGCGTGAGGCGCGCGGATTGGATGGCGAGCAACAGTTCCGCCTCGCGCTGATAGCAGCGCCGCCAGTACTGTGTCCAGCGCGCCCCGCGCGTCAAAGGACGATCCAACGCCCGCAGCAAGTCATCGCCGAGTCGCCGCCCTTCCGCATCGAAGGGCGCGCGTCCGCACGCGAGCAGCGCGGCGGGCAGGCGCCAGATCGGGCAGGGCGCGAACCGCGCGAGCATGGGCAAAAGGCGGAGATAAAACCAGTAGGCCGGGGCGGAAAGCGAAAAATGCGGGACGTATCCCGGCATCCGCCGCCGCGCCTCCGCCCGTTCGCGCCATTGCGCTCGTACCGATCCAATCATGCGCACCTGCCAGCAAAGCGACTGCAACGCTTGCGAAAGTATAGCGGAGAAGGCGGAATACCGCGCGATGCATCGGTTTTGGGGGAACCTCCCCCCGGCCCCTTCCCGCGCCGAGGGACGGAAGGGGCCGGGGGTGAGGTTCTTTCAAGCCCTGCCACCACTCGCGCCACAACCACATCTATCGGCTGCGTCATGCCCAGCCGGAGCGCATCGGGGAATTCGGTGGGATCCACGAATGCCGCGCGCAAGTCCGGCCACATCTCCAGCCGCGCGTCCGAGACGACGGACGGATCGTACACGCGGGCGGCGAGGCGGGCGCGGATCGTCACACGATCATCGCGATGACGGAGTAGGATAGAACGTGAAGGGTCGCGTACTGGGAGACTGCGAGAGATCGGATCGGTCAGTAGGAACAGGGGAGCACATGGATATTCAGGAATTGCTCAGCAAGGCTCAGGATACGATCAGCGTCAAGCGCGTCTTCGGTGAGCCATACGAGAAGGACGGCGTGACGCTCATCCCCGTCGCCACCGTCGCCGGTGGCGGTGGCGGCGGGAGCGGCGAGGATGAGGATGAGAGCGGTCACAAAGGTAGAAGCAAGGGGGGCTTCGGCTTCGGGATGCATGCGCGCCCGGCCGGTGTCTATGTCATCAAGGGTGATTCCGTCACCTGGACGCCGGCGCTCGATCTGAACCGGGTCATTATGGGCGGGCAGATCGTCGCCGTCCTCGCCCTCATCGTCCTCCGCCCGCTGTTCAAAGCGAAGGCACGGGCAGCCGAGTTGGCGGCAAAGAGAGCGGCCGAAGGTCAATCATAAATCTGCGATGGCGGTGCGAGCGCCGTGCCGCCGTCCTCGTGCCGAACCCGACACGCGGTGGCAACAGAGGGGATTGAACCACCAAGACACCAAGAACACCAAGGTAACACAGAGAAGGAGAAGGTGAAAAGGCCGTTTCTTCTTCTCTCGTCCCCCTTGGTGCTCTTGGTGTCTTGGTGGTTCAAAGTCCCTCGTTTTACCTCATTCGTATATCGGTGCGCTATGATGGCGCGCATTGGGGTGTCGTCGTTTTCGCAAGGAGCAGCATCGTGGCGACAGAACGTCCGGTTCTCATTTCCGTCATCCAGTATCAGGAAGGGATTGCGGCGGGCACGACCGGCATCACCGATCTCTTCGACGCGGCGCACCGGCTCGGCGCGGACGGCGTCGAACTGCGGCCGCAGTTCTGGAAGGACAAGTCGCGCGAATTGCCTGCCGCCCGCGACCGCGCCGCCCAGCACGGCTTACTTGTCACCTACGCGACAATGGGCAGGCTCTTCGACGCCGACCCGGCCACCCTGCGGCAGGACATAAACGACGCCCGCGACCTCGGCTCGCCGATCCTGCGCGTTTTCCCCGGCCCCGGCCCCGCCGACGATGACGCCGCCGGGTGGGAAACGGGCCACGCAATCGCCCGGTACGCCGAGGCGCAGGGTATCGTCCTCGCGCTGGAGAATTTCGTCGGCACGCCGGGCGGCACGCTGGCCGAAATCCAGCAAGGGCTGGCGCACATCCCGACATTGATGACCAACATTGACATCGGCAACTACCCCCGGCACCACCAGGACGTGCCCGCCGCCATCCGCGCCATCGGCGATCGCGCCGTCTCCGCCCACCTGAAAGACGCAGACGACGACCCCGCGCACGGCACGACCTATCTCGGCGGCGCATCCTTGCCCCTGCCCGCCATCCTCGACGAACTCGACCGCCTGCCCCAGCGCCTGTATTACATCTTCGAGTTCGGCGGCGGCGACAACCCGGACGACCGGATCGCGCGCAGCATCGCCTATCTCAAGGCGCGATGATCGGGGGAGAAACCGGGGAGAACCGCAAAGGGCGCAAAGTGGGAAGAAGGAATGATTCTTTTGTTCCCCTTTTGTTCTTCCTCTTTGCGCTCTTTGCGCCCTTTGCGGTTCTCCCCGGTTTCAGCGTCTGCCAGTAGATTGCAGCGTCGCCCGCAGGACAAGCCCGGAATAATCCGCGACGACCCGGAGCATCTCGCGCAATGCACGCGCCCGATGCGCCCGATGGATTGCCTACGCCGACTCGACATCCCGCGCGCGGATCGCGGCGAGCAGCGACCGATGCTTCTCCGTATTTTTGTAAGGCCGGGCGCGAAGGTGGATCGTCGCGACGCGTGTCCGCTGCAACTGGCCGTCGAAGACCTGCACGAGTTCGCGCATCCGCCGGTTCCCGGATGCCACGATCAGGAGGCGATGGAACCGGCGATCCGCCTGCCCCGGCAGCCGCCGCAGATCGAGGATCATCGAGCGGATTTCCTGATACGCTCGATCCGCGAGGGAAAATGCCATGCGTCGCTCCGCTCCTTGAGTAGCGAGTGAATTGAATCCCATCTCGTTACTCGTTACTCGTTACTCGCTACTCGCTACTTCCCTAATTTACTCTGCTGACCGGGGCTTCGCCGCGTAGGACGTTGGTGATGTTGAGCAGCGAAATCTCGATCGAGCGCTCGATCGCCTCATCGGTACCGCCGGCGCGGTGCGCGGTGAGCAGGACGGTGTCGAAGCCGATGTATGGGTTGCTCGGTCGCGGCTCCGTCTCGAAAACGTCAATGCCCGCGCCCGCGATCCACTTTTCGCCCAACGCCTGCACGAGCGCCGCTTCGTGTACGACCGGGCCGCGCGCGGTATTGATGAGGTACGCGGTCGGCTTCATCAGCCGCAGCGTGTCGCCATTAATGAGGCCGCGCGTCTGCGGCGTGAGCGGGCAATGCAGCGAGACGAAATCCGACTCGCGCAGCAGCCGTTCGAGTGGCACGTAACTGATCTGGTGCTCATTCGCGAAGGTGATGTCCCAGGCAATGTCGGTGGCGAGGACGCGCATACCGAGGCCGCGACCGATCAGCGCCATGCTCTTGCCGACGCGCCCCAGCCCGACGATGCCGAGCGTCTTGCCCCAGAGTTCCGGGCCGGTCGTCATCGGCCACTCGCCCGCGCATCGCCTTGTCCGTCGTGTAGATTTTCCGCGCCACGCCGAGCATCAGCCCCAGCGCCATCTCGGAGACGGCGTGGTTGTTGCAGCCCGCGCAGTTGCAGACGACGACCCCGCGCGCCGTCGCCGCCTCGACATCAATATGATCGTAGCCGACGCCCTGCGCGGTGATCACTTTCAGGTGCGGGGCCGCCGCGAAGACCGCCGCCGTCACCTTCTCCGACCCGACGATGTAGCCTTCCGCCGCGCCGATCACCCGGAGCAGCGTCGCCTCGTCAATCGTCCCGGTGCGCGGGTGCTCGATCACCGCGCAATCGTTGCGGCCGAGAAAATCGCGCGCGTACGCCTCGTGCGCGATGAATTTCGGTGTCGTGACCAGAACCGGATGCGTCATTGATTCCCCCCGCATAGTACACTGATCGTCGCCCGTGGCAGCGTCTATCATACCCGGCAAACCCGTTGTGGGTATACGCAGCAGAATACGCTACTCGCTACTCGCTACTCGCGATCATCGGAAAAAGGAGCATGGACCATGACCGGAAATGGCATCGAGACGGTCGCGATTGTCGGCGCGGGGATGATGGGGACGGGGCTGGCGGCGGAGTACGCGGCGACCGGGCATACGGTGACGCTCTTCGCGCGCAGCGACGAGCGCGCGGCGCGGGCGAAGGAGCGGACGTATGCCGCGCTCGATTCGCTGGCGGCGGCGGGCGTCCTCGATGCGGACGCGATGCCTGCGGCGCGGGATCGGGTGCGCGCGTCAACGGATTTGGCGGCGGCGGTCGCGGGTGCGGACCTCGTGGTCGAGAGCATCCCGGAAAACCTCGACCTCAAACGGGCGATGTTCGCGACGCTGGAAGGCATCTGCCCGGCGACGACGATCCTCGCCTCGAACACCTCCGGCATCCCGATCACGCAGATCGCGGCGGGGATGCGGCGCCCGGAGCGGTTCATCGGCACGCACTACTTGAATCCGCCGCACCTGATGCCGCCCGTCGAGGTGATCCCCGGCGAAATGACCGACCCTGCCATCGTCGCCCGTGTGCGGGACAACCTCGTGGCGATGGGCAAATCGCCCGTCGTCGTGGGCAAGGAAGCGCCCGGTTTCCTGTGGAACCGCTTGCAGTACGCGATCTTGCGCGAGGCGTGCCACATCGTCGAGCAGGGCATCGCGACGAAAGAGGAGGTGGACATGGTGATGCGGCAGGGGCTGGCGCGCCGCTGGTCGATCGTCGGCGGGCCGTTCGCCTCGCTCGACCTCGGCGGCATCGGCACCTCAGCACTCGTCGGCGAATACCTCTTCCCCGCCCTGAGTAGTGCGACCGATGTGCCGCCGACGCTCGCCGAACCCGTCGCTGCCGGCCGCACCGGCGCGGAAAGCGGCGCGGGCTTCTACGACTGGCCCGCCGACCGCCTCGCGCAGACGCTCGACCGCCGCAACGCCAAACTCGTCGCCGCTCTCCGCGAGGACCGCAAGGAACGCGATACTTCACCATAGAGCCTGCTGTATAGCGATATGACCGTCCGTTTACGGGATGGAGAACCTGATGCATCCCACGCTTGATAGACGCAATCAGCGGATATATACCGGAATGTGGATTGCACTCGCGCTCGCGCTCGCCTTGTACGTTATTGCTATCGAAGTCTTGCATGCTCCCCGTATTGTCGCCCTCCTTTTCGCGGTGTTACCCGGAATCACTGTGTTGGTGCTTTGTTGCAAGATCCGACCAACCGGCTTCCGTGTAACCGGCTGCTTCCGTCTTAACAGCGGCGAAACGATCACGCGTACGATTCCGATGTATTTGCCAGACAAAAGCGATGATGAAACGTTTCTCATTGCGGCGGGAGCGTTCCTGCAACAACTTCAGACGAGTGGACATCAGTTCCCTGAAGGTACTGGACGGCTAGTGGAACTACTCGGCAAACCGGATGCTGCTCACAAGCGACTCATTCTGCAAGGCGATTTTCAAATGGCTAACGGCGAAGTCGTGACCCGAACCGTGTCGTGTCGCCTCGCAACAAAGGTAGTGTTACGAACGCTCGCGACATTCGCGCAGCCATCGAGGATGAACTTCGCGCGGAGGGATTCCGATTCCCCGATGGAGTTGGCCAACTTGTCACGACAAAGGGCGCGATATATGCCTGACGATACGGTTGTTGAGATACACTGTGGACATAACCGTGCCACCGCTACCGTCCGTCGCTTCGTGTCCCGTCACGATCCGCACGTCTTTCCGCTCACGCGGCTTCCGCAGGGATGGGGCGGAACACGAGGCGATCTAAGGTGACGAAGTTGACGACCGCCGCCGCGATGATGCCGAGCGCGGCGGCGTAGAGGGCGGGGAGCACCAGGTGGGCGACGGTGAAGACGGAGAGATTGAGCAGCGCCGTCCCGGCGATCGAACCGTGGAAGGCGAGCCAGCAGCGACCGAGCGTCTGCCGCGTCGTCGTTGCCCGCCAGGCGCGCCAGGTGATGTTGATGTGGAGGAGGAAGTTCACCTGCGCGGAGACGAAGAAGGCGACAATTTCCGCGACGATGGCATTCCAGCCATGCCCCGTGAGGATATGCAGCAGCGCGAGTTGGAGCACGGCCGATGTCCCGCCGACGCAGGCGAAGCGGATCGGGCACGCCCGCGCGATCAGCCGCCCGCCCGCCCACTGCCCGAACGACGTGCGACGAAAAAACGCGGTCATGATCTAGTTCATCCCTTCTCGTTCGCGCTACCGCCCGCGAGCTGTGACGTAATTGCGGCCTCCGCATGGCCGGTCGTTGACAGCCCGTGCGAAGTCTTCTCCCAATAGAACGGCTTGGTAATCAGTTGCCAGAGCGCCTTGTAGGCGGCAATGCTCATCATCAGCCAGTACACCGGTATCAGTACGGCGGGCACAATCAGCCCGTAATAGCGGCGGCGCATCGCCGCCATCATGCAGGTGATCACAAAGTACAAATTGCCGAAGACCAGCGCGACGAAACTGATGATACTGAGCACACCGGAATACAGATCCGCGATGATCGCCGGGTGGAAGACGAACCAGATGACCGATGTTGACCAGAGGATCGGGTTGATCAGCAGCACCGCGAACGATCCGCCCACCGTCGCCTGGACGCTCCAGAAGTCGCGCGTGCCCAGTTCGCGCCAAAGGCGGAGGGGGTGCCGGTTGTGGACCAGCCACGTCTGCATGTACCCCTTGATCCAGCGGGAGCGCTGACGGATCCAGTTACCGTAGCGCGTGTTCGCTTCCTCGAACGTCGTCGAGTCGAGGATCGCCGTGCGGTAGCCCAACTTGAAGAGCCGGATGCCGAGATCGGCGTCCTCCGTCACATTGTACGGGTCCCACGCGCCCGCCTCGATCAGCCGCTCGGTGATGAAGAAGTTGGAGGTGCCACCGAGCGGGATCGGCGCTTTCGTGACGCCCAAGCCCGGCAGGAAAAGGTCGAACCACTGGCTGTATTCGAGCGTGAACCAACCGGTGAGCAGATTCTCGTACGGGTTGAAGTAGTTCAATTTCGCTTGGATGCAGGTCACATCGTCCGGCGCGTTGCGGAAGGCAACGACGCACTTCTTCAATTGGTCGCTGTCCGGGATGTCCTCGGCGTCGTAGATGACCAGCAGATCCCCCGTCGCCTCGATCAGCCCGTAGTTGCATGCCTTCGGCTTGGTCTTCGGCTTGGCGTCGGGCACGCGGACGATCTTGAAGTACTCCGGCGGGCGGGCGGCGCGCACGGCGGCGGCGGTCTCCTCATCCTCCTCTTCGAGGAGAATCTTCACGTCCAGCTTGATCGCCGGGTAGTCCATATTGGCGATGGCGCGCAGCAGGACGGGCACAATCGCCGCCTCGCGGTAGAGCGGTATGAGGATGGTGATCGTCGGCAACTCGTCGTCCACCAGCGACGCGACATCTTCCCGCGAGGCGTTCACCACGAGGTTCGTCGCGCCGCCTTGCAAGATCAGAAAGGTCTTGTAGATGGCGAACGAGGCGTAGATCGCGATAAAGACGATGTTCACCACCGCGAGCGTCGCGCGCCAACTGAGGATCGCGCCAATGATGACCACGAGCAGCAGTGTGGCGAACCCGATCACTTGTCTGCGCTCGAAGGTGAGGTGCGCGCTGTTTTCCGCCTGGTCGCGTTGCAGCGCCATCGTGCTCTGGACGATATTCTCCGCGCGGTAGATTTGTCGCAGCGCCCAGTCAATATCCCGGTCGGTCGTCAGGGCGACATGCACGGCGCGCCCCGTTTCCTGGGCAATCACGTTGCGCGTCGCATCATCGAACAGGTCAACCATCGCGAGCGTGATCGTCGTTTCCGTCAATCCGACCGGGATCACTCGGCGCTCGCGCAGGAACTGCTGCGGCAGGAGCGATGCGATGGCATCGGGAAACTGCTGCGTCCGCAGATTGACGACTGGCTTGGCGAGATAGCGCGAGATCAGCAGCGCGAGGTTCCACGGGTTGATGTACGCCATCTGGATCACGGCCAGGCCGAGCGATGTGCCCGTCTGCGCCGCATAGAACGCCGCCTCCGCCACCTGCTCCGCTGAAAGGGTGTCGCTCGCGACGAGGATTTCCGCCAGCGAGGTTGGAGCGGACGCCACCGCCTCGTCCGCGCCGAAGAACTCGTCCATCATCGCATCGAGTTCGCCCGCCGAGACAGTGAGGACGCGCAGCGGTTTTGTTACGAGCGCTTCGAGGAACTCGCGCGACACCTCGGGGGCGTATGCATCGGAGACCGCGATGAAATAGTCGCCGAACTCGCCGAGCGGCAGGACGCGAAATGCCCGCGCGAGCGGGGCGGAGATGGGACCAAGCCCGTCGGCGTCTACCGGGACAGACGCGCGCTCTGGGAGATTTGTTTGCGTTGATACCATCGTGCCCTCGCTCATGCATTGCCGTCCTTCACGCGATGAAAAACGACAATTTCGCCATCGTCATAGATGCGTGCGAAGCCGGCGATTGCCCCATCGCGCACCACCGCGCGGTTCACGCGGTCGTTGCGGTATTCCCGCGAGGTCGGGCTGAGAGTGATGACCGTCGTGATGGAGGACGGTACCGCCGCCAGCGCCGCCGTCCATCCCACCGGGTCGGATGAGTCTATGTACTCGTGGAGTGCGTGCCCGCCCTCGGTGTAGATGATTTTGCTCTGCGGCTGGAGTGTGTCATCCATGAGCGTGAGGCCGTCGTGCGGCTGACTCTTGAACCAGCGCGCCGCCGTATGGCTCGCCTGGGCATTCAGCGCGCGGTCCTGCAATCGCCCTTCCGCCACGATCACCGGGCCGAGCGGCTCGAACAACTGGGCGACGCCGGAAATGAGGACGAGCGCAACGATGATCGCCCCGCCGATACGCGCGTGGCGACCGAAGAAGCCAACGAACGCCGCAGCCATCAGCGCGATCAGCGGCGCGAGCGTCGCACCGTAACGGATGTTGAAGATGCCTCCCGGTTGCGCCGCGCGGGTAACAATCACGCTCTGGCTCGTCGTCAGCGCGAACACATAGAAGAGCAATGGCCCGAGCAGCATCGGATAGATCAGGGCAATCGGACGGCGGCGCATCCGCACTGCGGCAACGATGCCGCCAACCGCGATCAGCAGCGGCACGACGCCCGTAACCTCGAAAACTGCCGTCGCATACGTCAGCAGCGCATGCACGGGGTTCCCCCGCTCCGGTGGATGCCCGTTGATGGTAGGGATCACGCCGTTCGCCGCCAGATCGGCGACAATACGCGCTGAGGAGTACTCGCCCCGAAAAAACGCCAGTGGATCACCGAAGATCACCCAGTTGTAGATCAACCAGAGCGCGAGGGCGGAACAGGGAAGCAATGCATAGCAGATGGCGACGGCCTGCACAGCGAGCCGGTCGCGCAGCCACCAGCCCGTCGCGATGAGAATTCCCAAACCTACGAGCACGCTGGTCATCCAGTTGTCGTAGCGGGACAGCATCCCGCAGGCCGCGAAAAAGGCGGCGGCGAAGAGCGCGTCGGGTTGCACCTCGCCACGCGGCAGCCCTTCGAGCACCCGCGCCGCCGCCGCGATGCAGAGGCAGGTGAATGTGAGCGCGGCCACTTCCAGGAGCGGTGTGACGTACAAGTAGACGACGTTCGGGGCGGCGAGGAAGACGAGCGCGGCGACCCACCCCATCGTCGCCCCGCCGAGTAGGACGCCCGTCCGATAGAGCGCCCCGACGGAAAGTTGCAGGAACACGCCGCCGAGCAGCGCGCCTGCCAGCCCGGAATGCCAGAGCGGGTCTATCCAGACAAGCGGAGTGAGCAGAAGCGACGGGAGCGGGAGCCAGACCGTGCCGAGTTGGCCAACACCCGGATTGAGGCTGTCTATCACACGGCGGGCGATCAACTCGTGCGAGAGGGCGTCCCCATAGGCGCGCAGCAGGCTGGCGTGCATCGCTCAGCTGACCGCAACGATCCAGACCGCCAGTGTCAGGAGGCGCAAGGGGCGTGGCACCACCGAGGTGAGGACGGCCGCGGGCGGCCGCCCCGCGCGGTGCGCATCGGTCGCACTTTGTTCCGGGTGCATCGGCACGCGCCATGTGCGCGGCGGCATTGCAGTAATCGCATCTTCCGCCAACGCCGAATGAGCCATCGTTCTCGCCATCGTATCCCCCACTGCGCCACCGGACGGAGATGAGTGTACAAAATAGCCCTATGCGGTAACTGTATACATCAGTCCATCATTTACAACGTATCCTGTGGTGATTTGTGACGAATTGTTCAGGTCAGTCGCGTTTTCGTCTATCGTACGGAGATGCATGTGCGCCATGCGTCGCCGATGAACGGGGGCGCCAACGAACCGGCATCGGGCAAGAAATGAGCGTGAACGCGTAGGAATAGCGGTATACTGACGCACGATGACACACTTGGATATCGCACACGTGCGGCTACACAACCACCATATTGCAGGGACGAAACTCGCCGCGCCCGATGCGGTCGTGCGGTGGATGGGCGCTGTTCAGTCCCAGGATTACGCGGGCGCGAAATGGGCGGTCGGCCAGCGCATGCACGACACGACCGACGCCGCCCTAGACCGGGCATTCGCCGACGGGGCGATCCTTCGCATCCATATGATGCGGCCCACCTGGCATTTCGTCGTTCCCGCCGATATTCGCTGGCTGCTGGCGCTCACGGCCCCGCGCGTCAATGCCACCAATGCCTATCACTACCGGAAACACGGCCTCGACGATGCCACATTTACCCGCAGCAACGCCGCGCTGACGAACGCCCTGCGGGGCGGGGCGCAGCGGACCCGCACCGAACTCGCGTCCGTGCTGCAACAGGCCGACATCGCGACAAACGACCTACGGCTCGGCCTCATCATGATGCGCGCCGAACTGGACGGCGTTGTGTGCAGCGGCGCGCGGCGCGGCAAACAATTCACCTACGCCCTGCTCGATGAGCGCGCGCCGCACGCCAAAACGTTGGCACGCGACGAAGCCCTGGCGGAACTCACCCGGCGTTACATGACGAGCCACGGCCCGGCGACCGTGCAGGATTTCGTCTGGTGGTCGGGACTGACGATGACCGACGCGAAAGCCGGGCTCGAAATGGTAAAATCCCAACTGCTGCATGAGGTTGTGGACGACCGGACGTATTGGTTCACCGCGTCCGCGCCAATCGAGAGAAATCCATCACCGACCGCCTTCCTGCTGCCGTATTTCGATGAGTACACCGTCGGCTATACCGACCGGAGCGCCATTCTCGATGCGCCGCCCGCCGAAAATGTTGATTCACGGAACAGTCTCCTCCTCAATCCCGTGATGATTATTAACGGTCGGGTGATCGGCACCTGGAAGCGCAGGCTCAAGAAGGACGCGGCAATCATCGAAGCAATCCCCTTCGCGCCGCTCGGCGCCGCAGCAGTGCTGGCCCTCGAAGTCGCGGCAGCGCGCTACGGCCAGTTTATCGGTGTGCCTGTCACGCTGCGGCTTGGCCGATAGCAACACCAGAAGAGATGTTATGCCGGTCGACACTGCCGCCTTTCTCCGGCTATAGTGACGCTCTCAGCGGCGAAGGGCGCATCCACGCCAAGGGGGAGAGATGTCCGACGGGCAGCAGCAACCAACGGAAGCCAGTGCGGACTCGGCCCGCGACTTCGACGCGGTGATCGTCGGGGCGGGTTTGGCGGGGCTGTACATGCTCCACCGCCTGCGCGAACTAGGGTTTTCGGTGCGGGTCTACGAGGCCGGCAGCGATGTCGGCGGCACCTGGTACTGGAACCGCTATCCGGGGGCGCGCTGCGACGTCGAGAGCATAGATTACTCGTACTCGTTCTCGGACGAACTCCAGCAGGACTGGCGGTGGAGCGAGCGGTACGCCACCCAGCCGGAAATTTTGCGCTACGTCAACCACGTCGCGGATCGCTTCGACCTGCGCCGGGACATCCAATTCGACACGCGTGTGACCGCCGCAACCTATGACGAGGCGGCGAATCGGTGGGCGATCCGCACGAATGACGACGAGGTCGTATCGGCGCAATTCTGCATCATGGCGGTGGGCTGCCTGTCCGTCGCGCAGGTGCCGAACTTCAAAGGTCTCGATACCTTTGCGGGCGCGTGGTATCACACGGGGAACTGGCCGCACGAGGGCGTGGACTTCACCGGCCAGCGCGTCGGCATCATCGGCACGGGCGCGTCCGGCATCCAGTCCATTCCGATCATCGCCCAGCAGGCGGCCCATCTCTTCGTCTTCCAGCGGACGCCGAATTTCACCATCCCCGCGTGGAATGCCCCGCTGGACCCGGAACACGAGCGGTCATTGAAGGCGAACTACACCGAGCACCGGCGCAAGAACCGCGAGTCGCGCGCCGGCTTTGTCGTCCCGGTCGGTGACAAGCCCGCTTTGGAGGCGACGCCCGAGGAGCGACAGCGCGCCTACGAGGCCCGCTGGGTACGTGGCGGCTTCGGCTTCACGTCGGCGTTCGCCGACCTGAGTACGAACGAGGAAGCGAACGACACCGCAGCCGCGTTTGTCCGCGCCAAGATTCGCGACATCGTCCGCGACCCGGCCGTCGCCGAAGCGCTGTCGCCGCAGGATCACCCCATCGGCACCAAGCGCCTCCCGCTCGACACCGACTACTATGAGACCTTCAACCGCGACAACGTCACCCTGGTTGATGTCCGGAAAGCGCCAATCGAAACGATTACCCCGACGGGCCTGCGGACACAGGACGCGGCGTATGAACTAGACAGCATCGTCTTCGCCACGGGCTTCGACGCGATGACGGGGCCGCTGCTCAACATTGATCTTCGCGGCAGGGGCAGCGACACACTGAGGCGGAAATGGGCCGACGGCCCGCGCACCTACCTCGGCGTCGCGACCGCCGGCTTCCCGAATCTCTTCACTATTACCGGCCCCGGCAGTCCCTCCGTACTCAGCAACATGATCGTCTCGATCGAGCAGCATGTGGACTGGATCGCGGACTGCCTCGCCTACCTGCGCGCGCACGATCTCACCCGCATCGAGCCGACCGTCGAGGCGGAGGATGCATGGGTGGCGCACGTCAACGCGGTCGCGGAGATGACGCTCTATCCCCGCGCCAACTCGTGGTACATGGGGGCGAACATCCCCGGCAAACCGCGCATCTTCATGCCCTACATCGGCGGTGTCGGCGCCTACCGAAAGAAATGCGACGAGGTCGCGGCAAACGGCTACGAAGGATTTACCCTGACCCCTTGACGACCTGCCCTAATCCGTAGCCCGCGCGCCCTTAGAGATGATCGGCGTATCGCGGCGGACTTCGTAGATGTCGCGGATTTGCTCGAAGCGCTGGAGGATGCGGCTGAGGGCTTCGACGCCCGCCACCTCGACGGTCAGGCGCATCGTCACCGTGCGGTCGGGGTGAGTGTGGCTGTTGATCGAGAGCAGATTGATCTTCTCGTCCGCCGCCATGCTGGACACATCGCGCATCAGGCCGACACGATCCCACGCCTCCAGCCGCACGCCGACGGGATACGCCTGGCTCTGCGTCGTACCTCCCCACGAGACGGGCACGAGCCGCTCCTGCTCCGGTTCCTTGACGACATTCGGGCAGTCGGTGCGGTGGACGGTGATGCCCTTGCCGCGCGTCACGTAGCCGATGATCTTGTCGCCCGGCACGGGCTTGCAGCAGGGCGCGAGCCGCGTCAGCATATCGCCGACGCCCATCACCTCGATACCGGAGGACGAACTGGCGGGGCGGGGCGTGGCCTCGGTCGGCGGCAGGGCGATCACCTGCTCGACGGGATTGAGCGCCGAGACTTGCTGCGCGATCTGCTGCGTCGTCACCGCGCCGTAGCCGATAGCGGCGAGGAAGTCGTCGAGGCGGTTGTAGCGCGTGAACTGCTTGGCGATCTCGTCCAGTTTCATCTCGACACCGAGCCGCTTCAGCTCCTTTTCCAGCATGTCCCGGCCCTGGGCGATATTTTGGTCGCGCTGCTGGCGGCGGAACCATTGGCGGATCTTCTCGCGCGCCTGCGCCGTATGCACGTAGCCGGACGAGGTGAGCAGCCAGTCCCGGCTCGGCCCGACCTTCGCGCGCGAGGTCATGATCTTGATCATCTCGCCATTTTGCAGCTTATAGTCGAGCGGCACGAGCCGGTCGTTGACCATCGCGCCGACGCAGGTATGGCCGACATCCGAGTGGATGCGGTAGGCGAAATCCACCGGCGTCGAACCGGCAGGCAACTCGATGATGTCCCCGGCGGGCGTGAAGACGTAGAGCATCTCCTGGAAGACATCGCTCTTCAGCGTTTCGACAAATGCTTGCGCGTCCACCACCTCGTCGCGCCAGTCCATCAGTTGCCGCAGCCACGCGACGCGCGCCTCCAGCCCGGCGTCCCGCTTGCCGCCCTCTTTGTAGCGCCAGTGCGACGCGATGCCGTACTCGGCGGCAATATGCATCTCCTTGGTGCGGATCTGCACCTCGACCGGGCGGGCGTCGAGGGCACGGACTGCGGTATGGAGGGACTGGTACATACTCTCCTTCGGGGAGGCGATGTAGTCGTCGAACTCGCCGGGGATCGGCCGCCACATTGTGTGGATGATGCCAAGGGCGGCGTAGCAATCCTTCAGTTCCGGCACGATCACGCGGATGGCGATCGCGTCGTAGATCTCTTCGAGCGTCCGGCGCTTCTGATCCATCTTCCGGGCGATGGACCAGAGGTGCTTGGCCCGGCCGTAGACCTCGGCCGGGATGCCCGCCGCGCCGAGCGCTTCTTTCAGCGTCTCGATCACCCGGTTGATATAGGCGGTGCGATTGCCGCCCTGCGCTTCGAGCGAGGCGTCAATCGTGCGGTAGCGGTCCGGTTCGAGCGTCCGGAAGGCGAGGTCTTCCAACTCGCTCTTGATCTGCCAGATACCGAGCCGGTTCGCCAGCGGCGCGTAGATTTCCAGCGTCTCCTGGGCATTCGCCATCTGCGAGCGTTCGGACATCGCGGCGATTGTGCGCATGTTGTGCAGGCGATCCGCCAGTTTGATCAGCACCACCCGCACATCATCCGCCATCGCGAGGAACATCTTGCGCAGGCTTTCCGCCTTCGAGGAATCTTCCTTGCCCGCCGTCCATTCGATCCGCTCGAGTTTCGTGACACCGTCCACCAGCCGAACGACCTTCTCGCCGAACTGATTGCGGATGTTGTCGAGCGTGATCGTCGTGTCTTCGGGCACGTCATGGAGCAGGGCGGCGGCAATCGTCTCGGCGTCCATCTGCATATCGGCGAGGATCGTCGCGACCGCCACGGGATGCGTGATGTACGCCTCGCCCGACTTGCGCTCCACCCCGGCGTGTGCATCCGCCGCCATCGGGTAGGCGCGCGCGACAAGCGAAAGATCGGAGACGCCCATGCCCGCGCCCTGCAACTGCGCTTCGAGCGGCAGGAAGTACGTCATATCGGTGGGTGGATGTACCGAAGAAACGGCGGGAGCGGTAGCCATTCGTGCGTGTCACCTTTTCCTGTTGTGTGCAGTGTATTGCCGAGGTCAGGCGGGGCCGTTCCGCCCTCCTGAAAAGTATAACACACGGCGAATACGCCTTGTTCCTGGTTCTTACTATGCTACCGTAGCGGTTCCAAGGCAAAACCCTCGGGATCATATGATCCCCTGCACTAAACAACTGTTGACCGATTACAGATCTCTGTGAGGCGCTGCCTAACGCAATCACTGAGTGGACAATCATGCGGCAACGCTGTATGCTCAATCGGAAGACGTACAGATATTTGTACAGAACATTGCAATAAAGGAGCACGATCATGGTTGCGACGCTCTCGATGGCCGAAGCGCGCGAGCAATTCACCCGGTTGCCGGAGCAATTCGAGCAAGAACCGGAACTGACCGTACAAGTGACGCGACACGGGCGGCCGGTGATGGCGGTGCTTTCGTGGGAACTCTATGAGTCAATCACAGAGACACTGGAAATTCTCGGCGATCCGGAACTGATGGCAGCGTTGCGTCAGAGTGCTCAGGAGATCGCGCGCGGCGAAACCATTCCTTGGGAAACCGTCAAGGTCGAGCTCGGCGTGTGAATCTCACATGGCAGATTATCCTTACCCCGATGGCGCGGGCACAGATTCGTGCGATCACCGACGTGCGGGTACGGAAAGCGGTTATCGCGCGCATTGATGATCTCACGCACGAACCGGAGCAGCGCGGGAAGCCGCTCTTCGAGGAACTCGCCGGTCATTACTCCGTTCGTGCGGACGGGCAACGCTATCGCATCATTTATCAACTCGACAATCAAACAGTGATTGTCCATGTCGTCGCTATCGGTAGACGCAAGCAAGGTAATAAGAACGACATCTATACGTTAGCGCGGCGGCTATTCCGTCAAGGGTTACTCGCCCCTGACCTACCCACGGATGAAGAAGGCTGACTGCGCACGAGCGAAAGGGAACGAGCCGATGGCAAATCACTGGATACTTGTCGGATCACCGGGCAATTTCGAGAAGAGCCGCGATCTCGGCTGGACGGTGCAGGGCATCAAATCCCGCCACCGCAAGAAGGCCGAGCAGATGCACGCGGGCGATACCTTTATCTATTACCTGACGGGCGTGCAGGCATTCGGCGGCATCGTGGAAGTGATGTCCGACTACTGGGAGGATCACCACACGCCGATCTGGAAGAGCAAGGACCCGAAAAAGGCGACCGAGGATTACCCCTTCCGCATCTCGATCGCGCCCGTGCTAATCCTCGATCAAGCAGACTGGCTGCCCGCGATTACGGTCGTCCCGGCGATGGACTATCCGAAGCGATGGCCCATAGAACACTGGCACCTCGCCTTTCAGGGGAATGTTCACAAGATTTCCGACGCCGACCACGCGATCATCGCGGACGCACTCGCGGCGCGCGTGCCCTCCGGTATCGGGCGCTAGTCGCGAACGAGAGGGATAACGGGGAACGCATCGAACGCGACTGCCCCGTCTTGATATATGACAGCTGACACCGAGTATCTTATCCACCTGTGTTTCGGATCGAACTGCACGCTGGCCGGGTCGCGGCGGCTTCTCCATGTGCTGGAGGAGGAAGTCGCCGCGCTCGGTATCGGCGACCGCGTGACGATTGTCCCGACGACATGCCGTAACCGGTGCGACTGGGCGCCCTCGATGAATGTGATGCCCGGCAACGTCTACTACAACGACCTCGATGCCGACGCGATGCGCCGCATCGTTCGCGAGCATCTCGTAACGGGCACAGTCGTTGCGGACTACCTCTTTCGCCCGCCGCCCCCGCCCGTCCCGACGCACGGACGCCGCGTCTTCACCTTCGATCCGAACGCCTTTCGCCCGAAGGATGAGTAAGGACGTTCGAGGTTCGTAGAACCGGAATCTCCGAACCCCGACCCCCGAACTTCCCTACCCCTTCGCCCGCCCAAGCATCGAGTTCAATTCGACCATGGACTTCTCGCCGGTCTGCACATCGCGGATAACACCGCCCTTATCCACGGCCATGATCGTCGGGTAGGAGGCGATGCCGTACGCGGCCGCGGCTTTGCCGCCGTCCTGATAGGTCGGGAAGGGGAGATCGTGCTTCTGCTGAAAGTCGTAGATGTCGCTCACCGTTTCGCGGTCGCCGACGCCGACCATCACGACTTGCACGTCCGGGTTCTTCGCGGCGAGGTCCTTGATCAGCGGCGCCTCATTGTTGCAATGCGGGCACCACGAGGCGAAGAAGACCATCATCGTCGGCTTGCCGAGGGTCTGCGCCTTGGTCAGCGTCGAGCCGTCTTTCGCCACAACATTGAAATCGGGGGCGGTGGCCCCGGCGACGGGAGATGCAACGGGCGGCGGGCGGACAATCGTCGAGCGGTCCTGGTTCCCTCGTGTCGCCAGGACGATGCCGACCACGACGACGACGGCGGCGATCAGCAAGCCACCCGAGATAATCAACGTCCACGGCGTGTTCTTGATCGGCTTGGTGACCGAGCCGCGCCGCGCCTGGGGAATTTGCTTGCGTGTCGTGCGCTGCTCACCGTCCTTCGCGGCGGGGGCAGGGGGTTTGGTTGCATTCGCCCGTGTGTTTGCCTGAGAATATGATTGCTTCGCCATTGCGGAGGTTCCCTTCCTTGTGTTGTTCGTCGCACCATGATGATTATAGGATACAAACGATGGATCGCGCGCGTATTGCAACTTTTCCTTTCCTCGCCCTCCTGCTCCGCGTCGCGGTCGGCCTGACGCTCATCGTCGCCGGGGCGGGCAAACT
Source organism: Thermomicrobiales bacterium (assembly GCA_038231255.1). GTDB lineage: Bacteria > Chloroflexota > Chloroflexia > Thermomicrobiales > JALYUS01 > JALYUS01. The sequence continues at coordinate 22,252 of JBBRLR010000010.1, forward strand.
GACGGACGCCACCGCCGCGCAACGCGCGACCGAGGCGACGCTGCACGTCGGCGGCACGACTGCACAAGTCTTGACAATCGGCGTGTCGGTGTTGGAAATCCTGCTCGGCATCCACCTCGTCGCCGGCCTGAACCTGCGCTGGTCCGCCCTCGCCTCGGTGGCGCTGCTCGGCGTCTTCCTCCTCTTCGTCATCTATTTGTGGGCGACAGGCTACACGGGTGGCTGCGGCTGCTTCGGTGTCTTCGGCGGCGGCTCCCCCGGCCCGGCGGAAACGACGCGCGACGCGATCCTCTTCGTCGCCGCTGTCGGCGCATGGCTCGGCCGCGACCTCGGCCCCTCACTCGACCACCTGATGCACTCCGAAGCGTGATCGCACCTGATGATCGCCGCGCGATCTGTCCGCCATCGCATGTATTGAGCGATTACACGAGTTCGAGGCGAAGCTGACCAAGCCGTTCGACCGTTCGCAGCCCTGCCGCCGCGACGACGTGTTCCGGCAGCGGAAGCCGCTCCAAATACCCGGCGATAATATTCTTGTCGTCATCACGAAAGATGAGGAGATCAGGGCGTTTCAGTTGACCGAGGCCTGCCGCCTCCAACCGCTCGAAGTAGAGTTCGAACGCACGCACATCCTCATCTGGTGCGGTTCCGCTCGGACCATAGGGAAAAGCGACGTAGCGGCCCGTCTCATTGATTGCTTCGGTAAGCCGCTCCTCGCTCCATACCCCCTGCGACCACCGCATGAGAAAGTCGCTTCCGCGCAAACGACGTGGATTCAGCAGATATTCTGCCCACGGCACTGAATTGTGTCCGCGCAATTCGAACTCAATATCTACGGCGCTAACGCTCAGGATTTCTTCAAACGGATGCATGAGATCCGCCATCACCCGTTGGTACGCCATGCAAATCAACACCCTTCATGAAGCTCGGAACATTCTCAATGTCATGGTGGACGATACACTGAACGTACACTCAGCACAATGGGTAAAATGCGGCGAATGGAGCGCAGTATTACGCGCGCGGGGTGCCGCAGACGGGGCAGGTACGGTCCTGGGAGCGCAGTTCGGTGCCGCAGCGGCGGCACTGCGGGGACTCAGCGACCTGCTCGGCGACGGCGCGACCGCAGACGGGGCACGCGGTGTCGTTCGCCCGCAGCGGCATCCGGCAGTGGGAGCAGCGCCGCTCCACCGGTTTTGTTGTCGGCCTGCTCACGTCGTTGGACGATGTGCCGGGCGCGATGCGGGTAGGCCCCGCGTCGCGCGAGGACCGACCGGTGGGGGCGATCACCGTCGCGGAATCCTCGCTGCCCGACGAGGCGGGGATGGGCGGCAGGCCGGGAGGGCGATGCGCGGCAGGAGGCACAGACACGGACGGTTGGCTAATGGGCATTGACACCGCCGGGAGCGCACGCAGGTTCGCCTCCAACTGCACTACCTGCTGTTCGTGGTCGTACAAACGCCGACAGGTGGCGACAACAATCGGATCGCGTAGTTGGCCCTGGAGAACGAGGCTGAACAGGTACTCGCCGATCTCCGCCGCAATCTGCGGGCGCTGCTCCCGCAATGCATGGAGCGCCGCCTCGAGTTGCATGCGCTGGCTCTCGCCCCCTTGCATTGATGGCGAAGGATAGGGGGACCACGGATAATTAGAATCTGAACCGGAACCGGGCGTCCCAGCCATGCACATCCTCCTGTGTCGGTCCCACAACTGCCCTGTGGCAGCGCACGTTTGCCGCCGAATGGCGATAGTATAGCAGGGAAATCAGTCGCGATACCGATGACGGGAGGGAGCGGATTTGCCGAACGAGGAACGGACAACGGAGCGATGAGCGACCTCGACGCGCTGCTCGGCGAATCGCTCGCCCCGGCGCGCATCTCCTACGATGCCGCCGGGCGCGACTGGGAGACGTGGCTCGCCGATCACCCGTTGCCGACCAACGCCGCCCTCGATGCTCGCCTGTCCGATCCCGCCGCCCGCGCGGGGTTCGTCGCCGTTTGCCGGGCGCGTGGGCTTTTCCATCTGCCCACCGTCGAGTTTGTCGCCGCCCTCGTGCGTCTCCTCTTGCGATTGCCGGGACCGTGGCTGGAAGTCGGCGCGGGGCAAGGCGATCTCGCCCGCGACCTCCGCACAGTCGGCGTGCCGATCACGGCGACGGACGACGGCGCGTGGTGGCCCGATCCGCTGCCCGCCGATGTCGAACAGTGCGCGGTCGAAGTGGCGCTGGCGCGGTACCGACCACGCACTGTGCTCTGCGTCTGGCCGCCGCGCGGCACGGACTGGCCTGCCCTGTTCCGCGCCGCGTCGTCCGTGCGCGCCTACCTGCTGATCGGCGACGGCCCGCGCGGCATGACGGGCAATGCCGCGTCGTGGGCTGGCGCACCGGCTTGGCGGTGTCACGCGCTCCCGCGTCTCGCCACGCTCGGTCGCTGCCGTTTGGATACCGATGGCGCACTCCACACGAACGCGCTCCTTGTCTGCCGTGCTTAACTATTGGCGCCATTACCGCCTTACATCACGACACGGCGTGGGTTGACGGCCGCGACATTCGTCGGCATTATTCCGCCACATCCACCGCGTTGCGGATAGCCGGGCGATACGCAGGACTGGAGGCTCATCGGTATGGCACAGCGGCTCCGCAACAGCGAAATCGCGATCTTCTGCGCGTTCGTCCTGTTCGGCATCGCGTGGTTGCCGCTGCTAGGGATGCGCGATCCGCTCCCCCTCTGGGAAAGCGCCGTGCAGCCCCACCCGGAGATTCGGGCGGCATTCGTCGTCGCCCAAATCGCGGGTGTCGTCGCCTTCCTCGCTGTCGCGGCGGGAGGAGTGCCCGTGCTCACCCTGCTCGCCGTACGCGCGGTTCGTGGCCGTCGCCGGGATGTGTTGCTCCCCCTCACCGTCCCCTTCTTCGCGGCGGCGATCCTCGCTGGCTATAGCCTGCTCGCATCGTCGGCATGGACAGAGCGACAAACAGCCGCGCCTGATGCACCGCTGACGCTTCTCGCAGTCGCGCTCCAACTCGGGCTTGTCGCCATCGTCGGGCTGGCGATTGTCGGGAGTGCCCTCGCACTTGCGGTCGCCGTCGCACGGAGCGAGCCGGACGGGCGGATGGCGCGCTACGCGCTCGTCCCCGCCGCCGTGGCAACGCTCGCGATGGTGTGCGGCTTGCTCGCGACGCTCGTGCTTTGCGCCCTCACGCGGCTGGAAACGTCGCCATTGCGCTCATCCGGGGACCCGCCGGTGATCCTCGCGATGGGCGGCGCGGCGTTGCTCGCAACCTGCGCGCTCCGCCGTGGATTGCAAACACGGTCTGGACAGGGCACGCTCACAGACTGATGGTGGGGATCGTCCGCTCTGACGGCGCCGGCCTGGTCATGGCGGTCATCGAGCCGAAGACGACGCCGAGCGCCGCACCGATCACCGCGCCGCCGATTATCGCGCCCGCGACATTCGCCGCCGACGATGCCGTGACGAGCAGCATGACGAGCAACGTGCCGCCACCGCCGAGCAGCGCGCCGAGCAGGATACCCCAGCCCGCCCCCGCCTCCGCCTGGCGCAGCGTCGCTTCCGTCGCCGGATCGCCCATGCCGATCCGGTCAATACTCCCATCGAGAGAGAACATCGCACCGAGCGTCGCGCCGTAGACGAGATGCAGGATCGTGTTGCCAATCACCGGCAGCGGCCCCGCGCCGATCTTAATACCGAAGATGCCGCCGCCGACGAGCGGCAGGAAGACGACGAGCGAGAGCACGGCGGGCGGCAGCGCGAACAGGATGCCGCGCAGCCAGCCGGGGAACGCGATCAAACGGTCGTTCGCGTCCAGAGCAAAGAGCAACGCCCAGACGATCCCGGCAGCCAGATTCAGCCCGACGACCGCGAGCAGCGACGAGCGCGCGTGCTCCGTCACCGGGTTGTGCGTCAGGGCATAGAGCCATTGCTGGAAGAGATTGCCGCTCGCCGTGCCGATGCCGAGGGCGAAGCCGTAGCCGATCAAGGCGGTGATCGCCATTGCCGTCGTCGCGACGAAACCGGAGATGACGGCAGGGCCGAATCGCTCCTTCATGGCAGCGCGCGGCACGGCGGGGAATGAGACGGGAGAAGACGTAACCATCGGACACCCCCATACAAAGACGGCGGGGGCGAACTGGCGACGCTGCCAACCCTTGCTTCGGTGCGCCCGTGGTCCCTTCAGTGTGCCACAACGCGTGCCAGCGCGCCACAGTTGGCCCGAAATCTACGGGAACCCGCGCAAACTCGAAGCCGGAGAGGGCTGGAGGAATCGGCGGATGACGGGCGTCATCTGGGCGAATTCCTTGAGAAAGGCGTCATGGCCGTCGGGCGAAACGAGTTCCCAGTAGTGGGCGGGCGCGCCGAGCGCGCGCAACTCCTCCGCGACGGCGCGAACATGGCCGGGCGGGAAAAGGATGTCCGAGCTGATGCCGACCAGCAGCGTCGGCATCGTCAGGCGGCGCAGCGCGTCGGTGTACGAGGCCAAGCCATTGCCGAGATCGAACAAGTCCATCGCGCGCGTCAGATACAGGTACGCGTTCGCGTCGAAGCGGCGCACGATGCCATCCCCCTGATAATGGAGGTAGCCCTCGATGTCGAACTTGCCCGCGAACGGCGCGTGCCGCGATGGCCGGGTCGCCGCCCTGCGTCCGAAGCGCGCCGTCATCCCTTCGTCGCACTGGTAGGTAATCATGCCGACCATCCGGGCAATCGCGAAGCCGTCGCGCGGTGGGTCGGCAGGGTCGTAGTCGCCGCCACGCCACTTCGGATCCGCCATGATCGCGCGGCGGCCGACCTCGTTGTAGGCGATCCCCTGCGCGTGGAAGCGTCCCGACGCGCCGAGGGCGACAATCGCCCCGGCGCGCTCCGGGTAGGTCACGCCCCACTGGAGCGCCTGCATCCCGCCGAGCGAGCCACCGACAACGGCATGGAGTTCTTCGATCCCGAATCCGTCCAAAAGCGCCGCCTGCGCCCGCACCATATCGCGCATGGTGACAGCGGGGAAGCTCGTGCGGTAGGGTTGACCGGTGGCGGGATTCACGCTCAGCGGGCCGGTGCTGCCGTAGCAGCCGCCGAGGATATTCGGGCAGATGACAAAAAAGCGGTTCGTATCAATCGCCCGACCGGGGCCGATCAGGTCGCCCCACCACGGTTCGGGCGCGGGGGATTCAGTGTCGGCATGCGGTCCAGCATGCGGTCCACCCGTCAGCGCGTGGAGGACGAGGATCGCATTGTTACGCGCGGGCGCGAGCGTGCCCCACGTCTCGTAGGAAATCGTCACTGCATCGAGGCGGCCGCCACTATCCAGTGAGAAGGGCAGTTGATGGTTCGGCACGGAATAAAAGCGGGTATGCGCGAGGTCCATCCCCTCCGCCCTGTATGGGGGGAAGCGGTCGTCGTGCGCGAGGGGTGCACAGACAGGCTCCGCGCTCGTTGCCGCGACAGTATGCATCCGAAACCTCCGAACCAGGGGGCCACCGCCCGAAAAACGAAAACGCCAATCCTCACCCCACGGGGCAAGCGATTGACGCGCAACGCTCACGGTACCACCCTGTTCGCCGTGGCCTCGCGACCACAGCCTCGACGGGTACGGCGTGCCAGAGATGCACGCCCGACCCTCGCCCGGTATCGGGGGCGAACCGACGCGGCCTACGTGGGGAAGTTCGCAGTTCGGAGTTTGAGGTTCGAAGATTGCGGGATTCCCCTACATCGAACTGCGAACTGCGAACATCGAACTTCATTCAGCCGGTAGCTCGGCGGGCATATCCAGCGGGGGTCCTGCTCCTCGGGCTTCCACCATGCCCCGATTCGCTGCGAGCGTTTCCCCTGCGGACTCATCCGCGTCCACGCCATGCGGGGCCGGATATGATCCTCGCCGTCACGCTTCACTGCGACGGCGGCTCACTCCGGCATCCCTCGTATCTCGCCCCGACGGGGCAGGAGTTGGCACCTTAGCCACGCGCATTGCCTGCGCCGCCGGTTGCCGGGCTTCAACGGGCCGATTACCCTCCACCACTCTGGATACGAGCCGCATTCAATTGTCAGTATAAAGCATAGCAGCGGAAACCCTCTCGCGTCAAGCAATCGCCGATATTCATCGCGAGGCCGACCATATCCAAAATCATTACCCAATCATCATGCCGCAATTACGTATTTTGGCATCGGGATGGGCTACAGTGACTGCGGTAGGGTACACATAACGCGATGGCGCTACTCCCGCTATCGCGCCAGACCTCCTGAACAACCCTTCCACTCCTCTTCCCTCGCGCTGGTGGGGCACTCCCGGCCTCACCAGCGCATTTTTCCGTCTTTTCGTGCTATCGTGTTGCCGCTACCGACGACACGCACCGCGCAAAGGATGAAGCAACATGGTCATCGAGAGCCGTTCCGACCTCAACGGTCTGCGCCGCGCGAACCGCGCCACGGCCCGCCTGCTCAAACATCTCGCCCAGATGGCGAAGCCCGGCGTGACGACGCGCACCCTGGACGGTTTCGCGCGGGCATACATCGCGGACCTCGGTGCGGTCCCCGTCTTCCACACTGAAGAAGGCTTCCCCGGCGCAATCAATACGTCCGTCAATGACGCCGCGCTGCACGGCGTACCGAACGATGACGCATTACGCGAAGGCGACGTATTGAGCATTGATGCGGGGATGCAGCTCGATGGCTACTGCGGCGACGCGACGACCACCGTCGCCATCGGCGCGGTCAGCCCGGAGCGGCAGCGGCTGATCGAGGCGGCGCGCGGAACGATGCAGGCCGGGATCGCTGCCGCTGTCACCGGCAACCGCGTCGGGGACGTCGGCGCCGCGATGCAGCAGTACGCGGAGTCGCGCGGGTTCGGCGTTTTCCGCGATTTCACCGGGCACGGCGTCGGCCATGTGATGCATGAAGCGCCCGCGATCCCGTTTGTCGGCAAGGCGGGCACCGGCCTGCTCCTCGCCGAAGGACAGGTCATCACCATCGAGCCGGTGATCACCGAGCGGTCGTCGCGCTACCGGATTGACCCAGACGGCTGGACGGTGCGCACGACGGACGGCGGCTATGCCGCACAGTTCGAGCATACCGTGATCGTTACGCGCCGGGGCGCACAAATCCTCAGTCAGGTCTGATCCGATAGGAGCTACGCAATTCGCGAGAGAAACCCAGTGGTGGGGGGCTTTAGCCTGCCATAGCGAGACAGGCTAAAGCCCGGCACCACTAGGAAATTGCCCCATCTGCGTAAGTCCTAAGAAGTTCACTACGCGACACGGGGAACGTGATTCGCCACTCGCCGTGCATCAATGACCGCCCGATGCCGAAGGTAGTACGCGAGGTCAACCACGCGCCACCTCCATTTGAGCGAACGCGTTCATCTATCATTCAGAGCAACCGTCCCTGCTGCGCGACGACGGCGATCCGCTTCGCTTCGCGCTCGGCCTGATTGATCGGTTTCAGTTCGTCCCAGTTCTGGCCGGCCTTCGCCTCGACTTCGAGCGGGACGACGAGTGTGAACGCGCCGGTCATCGCCTCGGTGACGGCTTCGCAGGTGCGCTCCAGTTCGCTCGCGGGCACTTCCAGCACCAGTTCGTCGTGCACTTGCAGGAGCATCTTGCCGCGCAGGTTATCACGCCGCAGCATCTCGTCCACGCGGATCATCGCCCGCTTGACGATGTCCGCCGCCGTGCCCTGGATCGGCGCATTCATCGCGGCGCGCTCGGCGGCCTGGCGGACATTCGGATTGCGCGACTGCAACTCCGGGAAATAGCGGCGGCGACCGAGCAGAGTGGAGACGTACCCTTTCTCTAATGCTTCCTCGCGGATCGAATCGGTCAACCGCTTCACGCCGGGGAAGCGCTCGAAGTAGATTTTGATGTAGTCGCGCGCCTTCCCCTGCGAGATGCCCGCGCTGTTCGCGAGACCGAAGGCGCTGATGCCATAGATGATGCCGAAGTTGACCGTCTTCGCGAGCCGCCGCGTGTCCGGGTCCACCGACTCATACGGCACGTCGAACATCTCCGCCGCAGTCGCGGTGTGGATGTCCCGCCCCTCGCGGAAGGCTTCCAGGAGCGATTCATCGCGCGAGACGTGGGCGAAGATGCGCAGTTCGATCTGCGAGTAGTCGCAGGCGAGCAGTACCGCCGGTTCGCCGTCAAAGATCGTCGTTTCCGGTGTATTCCCCGCAACAAAGGCGTGGCGCACCTCGCGCCCAACTTCGGTGCGAATGGGGATATTTTGCAGGTTCGGGTCGGTCGAAGAGAGCCGCCCTGTCGAGGCGACCGCCTGATTGAACGACGTATGCACGCGCCCCGTTTCCGGGTTGATGAGCAGCGGCAGCGCGTCTACGTATGTACCTTTTAGCTTCGACAACTGCCGGTATTCGAGAATTTGCTTGACGATCGGGTGCTCCCACTGCAACGGCTCCAGCACATCCGAGGCGGTGCTATAGCCCGTTTTCGTCTTCTTGCCGTGCGGCAGGCTCAGTTCATCGAAAAGCACCGCGCCCAGTTGCATCGGGGAGTTGATGTTGAACGGATGCTTCGCCAATTCGTAGACATCGGCGGCGAGCGCGGCCATCTGCTCATCGAGGCGCACGGAGAGCGTGCGGAGGTAATCACCGTCCACCGTGATGCCGGTGCGCTCCATACCTGCGAGGATCGGCACGAGCGGTAGTTCGATCTCGTCCAGCAGGTGCAGGATTTCGCGCTTCTGCAAGTCGTCCCGCAGCGGCGAGACAAGGGCATTGGTGCAGTATGCATCGGAGGCGGCATAGGCGGCGGCTTGCGGCACCGGTACCTGCGCCATCGTGATCTGGTTGCGCCCCGTGCCGATCAAGTCCGTGATGTGCGTCATCTCGATGCCGAGGCGCGTGAAGGCGAGTTCCTTCAATCCGACCGACGTTTCGCCAAGCAAATATGCGGCGAGCATCGTGTCAAAAACGAGGCCGTTCAGTTCCAGCCCCGCCCGCTCGAAGGCGAGGATGTCGAACTTCGCATTGTGCGCCACTTTGACAATGTCCGGGTCGGCGAAGACCGGGCCAAGACACTCGCGCACCTCGGGCACGCTCAGTTGCTCGTCCGCCAGATAATGGCCGACGGGCAGATACCACGCCTCCTTGCCATCCACGGCGAGCGAGATGCCGACCAGCGCGCCCGTCACCGGGTTCGTGCTCGTTGTCTCAGTGTCGAAGGCGAACGTCCCCGCCTCGCGGAGCCGCGCCGCCAACGCAGGCAAATCCGCCGCCTTCGTTACTGTCGTAACGATATGGTCGTGGTCGCCGTGGTTCGTGCTCTTCTGCGCCGAGACGTGCTCGGGCAACTTCGTCAGCAGGGAACGGAACTCCAACTCGCGGAACAGGCTGACGACTTTTTCGCGGTCGTACTCGTGCGTCCGGCACGCTTCGAGGTCGAGCTGAAGGTCAACGTCCGTCACAATTGTCGTCAGCACCTTGCTCTTCAGGGCATCCTCGTACTGCGACGTGATGAGGTCGCGGATGCGCGGGGGCATGATCTCGTCGAAATGATCGCGCCAGTTTTCGAGCGGGCCGAGTTGCTTGAGGAGCGCGGTCGCGCTCTTCTCGCCGATTCCCTTGACGCCGGGGATGTTGTCGCTCTTGTCGCCGACGAGCGCCTTATAATCAGCGACGAGCGGCGGCGCGAAGCCGTATCGCTCGACGGTCTTCGCCATATCGTAGATACGGAAGTCCGAAAAGCGATTCTGCACGCCGGGCAGCACGACGCTCACGCCGTCGTCCGAGACGAGTTGCAGCGTGTCCGTGTCGCCTGTGACGATATACGTTTCGACCCCTTCGCGCGCCGCGACCCGGCCGAGCGTGCCGATCACATCGTCCGCCTCGTAGCCGGGAATCATGAAGATCGGGATGTTAAGGGCCTCGACGACCTCCTTGACGCGCTCCTGCTGCTGCCGCATCTCATTCGGCATTGGCGGACGGTGCGCCTTATAGGTGGCGAGCAGGTCGTCGCGGAATGAGCCGCCCTTATCGAAGGCGACGACGATGTACGCTGGCGAAAAGGCGCGCAGTGCGTCGAGCATCATCGCGGTGAACCCAAAGGTCGCGTTGACAAGTTCGCCGGACGAGGTCGCCATCGTCTGCGGCAGCGCAAAGAAGGCGCGATACAGGAGGGCGTGGCCGTCAATCAGGACGATTCGTTCTTTTGCCACGTCGCTCTCCTTTTTGAGGACGAAGGACTGAGGACTAAGACGGCATCCAACTTAGTCCTCAGTCCTTCGTCCTCTCTCAATTGCCTTCTTTTTTCTCGTCCGGGAAGTCGAGACCGTTGATAAAACTGCGGAAGGAGTTAAGCTTCTCGTCGTCGGGGGACGGCTTCGGCTTCGCTTCTCCGTCGGCTTCCTCCTCGTCCTCACCGAAAAGGACGCCTGCCTTCTCCATTACGACCTCGTCCACGAAGATCGGCACCTTGGTCCGCACGGCGAGGGCGATGGCATCGGAGGGGCGGGAATCAATTTCCACCTGCCGCCCAGCCGCCTCGATGACGATGGTGGCGTAGAAGACATCGTCGCGCAGGCCGGTGACGAGGATGCGCCGAACGCGCCCGCCGAGGTCGCCAATGATATTCTTCATGATGTCATAGGGGAGTGGCCGGGCCGCCTCGACCCCCTGCAACTCCATCGCAATCGCCTCGGCCTCGAAATGCCCGATCCAGATAGGGAGGTAGCGCTCGCCCTCCAGTTCCTTGAGGATGACGACGCGCTGGCTCGTGACGAGGCTGACGCGGATAGATTCGACGACTGATTCGATCATCTGGCGCACGCCTTTCGCGGCAGGCTTTCGGTGCGGAATATCCCGGTACGGCGCGATGCGGATACATGCGGAAATTCGTCCTCCATGCAGCGAACCAACGCCTTGTTTTCGCTCCGATTGTACCGCCATCGCCCGAATCGGGCAACGTCATCGCGCTCCAGCCACTACCGGGGAGAGCGTAGCCGCAACGCGCTCCAGGAGTTCGTCCGCCAATTCCCGATACGCCTGCGCGCCCCGCCCGGAAGAGTCGTATTCGGTGATCGCCTGCCCGTACGACGGCGCTTCCGCGAGGCGGACAGTGCGCGGTACGACGCTCTTGAAGATGCGCGTCGGGAAGAAACGGCGGACCTCCGCGACGACTTGCGGCGCGAGCCGGGTGCGCGCGTCGTACATCGTCATGATAACGCCCGTCACATCCAGCGTCGGATTGACGGTGCGCTTGACACGATCCACCGTCTGCACCAGTTGCAGTAGCCCTTCAAGGGCGAGGAATTCGCACTGGATCGGGATGAGAACGCCGTGCGCGGCGGTCAGCGCATTGACGGTGAGCAGGCCGAGCGAGGGCGGGCAATCCACGAAGATGAAATCGTAGGATTCAGCAACCGTCCCGAGCGCGGCGCGCAGGTAGGTTTCGCGCCGGGGCAGGTCCACCAGTTCGATCTCCGCCGCTGCAAGGACACTCGTGCTCGGCAGGAGATCGAGATGCGGCACGCGCGTTGGCCGGATCACTTCGGCGGCGGGCGCTTCGTTGAGCAGCACGTCGTAGAGCGTCGTCAGCATCGCCGCCTTATCCATGCCGAGGCTGCTGGAAGCGTTCCCTTGCGGATCGGTGTCCACCAAAAGGACACGCCGCCCTTTCGCCGCAACGCACGCCGCGAGATTAACGGCGGTCGTCGTCTTGCCGACGCCACCCTTCTGATTCGACACCGCGAAAATTCGCGCGCCCCCGCCCATACACACCGCTTCCGAACACCCGTACGAACACTGCCGCGAGTGTAGCGCGATGGCCGGGGGAGTGCAACGGGGAGGGGAACCTCACCCTTTACGCCACCGCAGATCGATTCTCGGCGCGGAACATGTAGCCGATGCCGCGCACGGTATGGATGTATGTCGGGGCGGCGGGGTTGGATTCGATCTTCGCGCGCACGCGGCGGATATACACATCCACGCGGTTGCCGAAGTCGTCGCAGTCGTAGCCCCAGGTCCGCTCGATCAGCGCCTCGCGGGTGATGACGCCGTTGGCGTTGCGCATCAGGCACTCGAGAATCTTCATCTCGGTCGGCGTGAGCAGGACAGGGGGTCGGCCCGGCGCGGAGAATGCCAAGTCGCCGAGGTCGAGGCAAATCTCGCCCACTTTGATGACGGAGCCGTAGACATTCCGCTCGACGCGGTGATAGCGACGCAGCACTGCCTGGATGCGCGCCAGGAGTTCGGTCGGCTCGAACGGCTTCGCGACATAATCGTCCGCACCGTGCTCGAAGCCTTCCACTTTGTCGCTCACATGCGAGCGCCCGCTGAGGAAAATGATCGGTATGTCGGGGTGCGCGTCGCGCATCTCTTTCGCGACGACATAACCGTCCACATGCGGCAGCGTGATGTCGAGCAGGACAAGGTCAATCGCGTTATTGTGCAGGAACGCGCTCGCGCCGCGCGGGTCCGCGAGGACGGTGATCGAATACCCCGCATCAGCGAGCAGAAACGTCAGCAATTTACCGATGAGGGGATCGTCGTCAATAAGTAAAATGTGCGTGTTCATTTGTCGTTTCCCTGTATGGTCCAGCGCATCGCGGCCTTTTCCTTCCCGTACGTGCCCATGCCCCATATGACACTGACACCACGTCTCCCCTTCCATGGACGATAATGCATCCCTATCCTGACATTTATTTCTGATCTACAGCCCTCAAGTATGACAGCTTTGTCACTTGGTCTCGGCTCCCACCTTCCGGCCTGTTATTCGGCAGTTCGCGGCGCGGAGGGGAACGGAGCATGTACACTACCGATCAACGACGACCGCGCCAGGGTGAAGGAGGGAGATGCACCGATGCAAACCGCCAGTCGAGGGCTGATCGTGGATACGCACATGCATGTCTGGAAGATTGACCCGCCACGCTATACGCTCGAACAAACGCTCACGGATGTCCCGCTACCAACGGAGGATGCGCCGATCGAGGACCTGCTCGCCGACAACGCGGCGGCGGGCGTCGCGCATACCGTCCTCGTGCAGCCGAGCACATCCGGGTGGAACAACCGCTACGTCGTCGAGAGCGCGGCGGCGCACCCGCGCCTCTTCGCGGCGCACGGGCTGATTGATCCCAATTCGCGGACGAACGCCGCCGATCTGCGCGAATGGATGGCGGCGGGCATGGCCGGTTTCCGGTTCAACATGGTGCGCGACCGTGACCCGGCATGGGTGAACGCGCCGCGCAACCACGCCCTCTGGGAGACGGCGCAGGAACTCGGGGCGGTGATCAATGTGCAGATGCACCCACCCCAGGCGTGGCGGCTCCTCGAGATCGCCGGTCGCTATCCCGGCGTCAAGGTGATCGTGGACCATCTCGGCAAGCCGGACATCGCCGAGCCGCCGCCGTACGCGCAGTTCGCGCAGGTCCTCGCGCTCGCCGATCTGCCGAACACCTACGTCAAGGTTTCCGCGCTCTCGCTCGCCTCGCGCACCAGGGAATACCCGTACCGCGATGTCTTTCCCTGGGTGAAGATGCTTTACGAGGCGTTCGGCCCGTCGCGGCTTCTCTGGGGCACCGGCTATCCCGGTGTGCGCCGCGCCCTACCGCTCGATAAGGAACTAGCGATCATCACGCAGCACCTCCCCTTCCTGCTCGAAGACGACAAGCAGTGGATCCTCGGTCGCACGGCGATGACCATCTGGCCCTTCGAAACACGCTGAGGCGAAACCGGGGAGAACCGCAAAGGACGCAAAGAAGAAAGAGGGAAGAGAAATAAGAAAATGAGAATGGAATCTTCTTTCTCACTCTTTGCGCTCTTTGCGTCCTTTGCGCCTTTGCGATTCTCCCTGGCTTCACCTCTCTAGCACCAGGATGTGTTTGCCACTATACTGGCGTGTGTTCGTACACAGTGGGAGGGTGGCTATCGCAGGGAAGGGGCGGGTACGTGCAGACCGAACGCCGCGAGACGGGCAAAAACGAGACGGACGAATCCAAAACGATTGACGAACATCCTGCATTGAAACAGGAGCATAGTCGGCAATCGGAAGCGGTACGGCGCGCTATCACGCCGTGGTTGAGCGGCGCGGACACACTCGTCTATGTTCTCGTCGGCATCGTCTTTCTCGCGGGCGCATTGGCGATGCTTGGCTACACCGTGTACACCTTCATCGGGCATTTCAACGACGATTTTCCGCAGGCGATCATTACGCTTGTCAACGACCTGCTACTCGTGATGATTATTATGGAGGTCTTGCGCACCGTGCTTTCGTACATCGAGGAACGTGGCGCGTCGCTCCGTCCGTTCCTCTTCATCGGCGCGATCTCTGCGACCCGGCGCATCCTCGCCATCGGCGCGGAAGCGACGATCACCGATCAACAGAAGCCCAGCATCCCGCACGAAGAGTTCATGCGCCGTCTCGTAGACCTCGGCGTCAACGCCTGTGTTATCCTCGCGATCGTCATCGCACTCTTCCTGCTTTCCCTGCGCGATGCATCGTAACATGACGGCGGCGCTATCTCACAGGCGCGTGCCCACGGGCGCTTATGACGGACTCGCGGCGCGCAACCGGCGCGCGGACAGCGCCGGGAAGGGCGCTTCGGATTCCGCCAACTCCGCGATCACCGCTTCGTAATCGTAGGCGACGCGCCGGTGCGTGACCTGCCAGTGGTCGCCGTCCCACGCAACAAGCGCGTACGCCGCGCGGTGATCGCCATCGAAGGGGAAGCCGGACGCGCCGATGGATGCGACGCGCCAGCCGCGCACCATGCCCGCCGAGGCGTAATGAATGTGCCCGTAGAGGATCAGATCGGCCCGCGCATCGCCGATCATCGCCGTCGCCTCGTCTTCCGACGTAATCTGTTGATCGGTCGCCCCGGGCCGCAATTGCACAATCAACGTCGCGTTCACATCCGTCGGCGTCGCGTGGACGATCAACAGGTCATCTTCCGGCGATCTGCCGCCGGGTGGCGTGATGCGATGCTCGAAGGGCAGCGACGCGAGATAAGCGGCACCATCCGCCCCGATCCGCTCGCGTACCCACCGTACGCCCGGATCGTTCGCCATCGGGCTGTTGGCATCGGTGAAGAACCGGTCCGTGTTGCCGTAGATCGTCGGGACGTTTTGCTCACGCACCCGCGCCAGCGACTCCGCCGGGCGCGGCCCGTTCAAGACGAGATCGCCCGCAATCACGAGCGCGTCGTATCGCTGCGTCGCGAGCGCCGCGAGCGCGGCGTTGAACCCGGCGAGATTGCCGTGAATGTCCGATAGCACCGCAACGGTGTACTGGTGCGCCATCTCGCATCCCTCCTACAGCAACACGAAGACGAGTACGCCGACGACCGCCCCCACAAACGCCCCCGCCGAGATCTCCCCCGGCGTGTGTGCCCGAAGCGTCAGACGCGCCCAGCCAACCGCACCGATCACCACGAGGACGGGCAAGAACGCGGCGCCATAGGCCATCGGAAGCGCGACCGCAGCGACCGCAGCGCTCATCGCGTGGAGGCTGAATTTGCATACCAACTGGTTCACGCCCGCACCGATGATGAGGCAAAGCGTCATCGCTACCATCAGCAACATCGTCCGGCGTGGCGCGACGACCCGGATCGTCAGTTCCGTCCCGACGATGTAGCAAAGAATCATCACGCCGTACGCGAGCGGGCGTTCGTTCCGATTCGAGACGTACAGATCGGTAATCGTGCCGCGCTTCAGCATGACGACGAAGAGGATCGCCGGGAGCGTCGCCGCGCAGGTGATCGTCGCGCAGCACCAAACGAGCCAGCGGGCCACGGTGACGCGCGGCTCGTGAAAACCGTTGAACAACGCTAGAAGCGGGATGATCGTTACCGTCGGTTGCATGACGGCGCTAATGGTCCGCGCGGCGATAATGTGAGCAGACGTGCGCGTGAGCGATCCGATGACCATGCCGGAATGATACCACGGGAGTTCGCGGTTCGCGGTTCGGGGAGAACTTTCCCTTCTTCGAACCGCGAACCGCGAACCGTGAACTCCCCTTCTACCCCAGCACGACGCTATAGTTCGTGAACACGACATCTGCCGGGCCGTTCGTTCCGCCGCCACCGACGAATCCGAATGCACCCTGCGTCCAGATATCACCGATGTCCACCCGCGTCACCGTCTGGCCGTTCACCGCGAAGGCGAACTTCGTCCCATCAATGGTGACGCGCAGCGAATTCGCGCCGTTCACCTTGATCGCGGGGCTTGCTCCGGCTGTCCCAACCGCGTGGAGGCTACCGTTGACGCGCGCGAACGCACCGTACAGTCCATCGTTGGCGATCACGAAGAGCAGGTAGTTATCCTTGTCCAGCCGCCGCACTTCCATGCCCATCAGGGCGTCGTCCGCACCGCCTGTTTTTCGCACCTGCACCTCGTACGTCTCACTTGCCGCGCGCTGGACGAAGCGGGGATAGGTGACGGGCGTCAGGCTGCCGGTGTCTGCGTGGACGCGGTACTCACCGTTCTGGTAGCCCGGCGCGGGCAGGCCGCTGGTGGACGAAGCGAAATTGTCCGTGAAGGTCACACCCGCCGTCATCGGCGTGCCGACGAGCGTCGGCACGGTCGGCGCGGCGCTCGGGGCGGGGCGGGTACTGCCACTCTGCGGCACAGCGTCGAGAAAGAGTAGGCCCACGCCGGAAATGTTGTCGCCGGCGAGCGATCCTTGCGGCTTGCGCGCGTGGTCGGCGAAGAAGCGGAAGGTCGCATCCGGTGTCGCATTCGGCACCGCTTGTTTGTAGAGTGCTGCCGCCCCCGCGACATGGGGCGTCGCCGCGCTCGTGCCGGGGAAGGATGGATTGCCCGCACTCGCGTAGGCGAAACTGGAGTTGTTGTCCGGCCCGCTGATTTCCGGCTTCTTGCGCCCGTCCATCGTCGTGCCCTGGGACGAATATTCCTCGACCTTACCCGTCTTTACATCAACCGCCGCGATGGTGAACGCGCCCTTCGCGTCGGCGGGTGTGGAAAGGCTGTTCGCCGCCGTCACCTGCTCGAACTGCGACCCGCCGAAGAAGAGATTGAAGGGAAGGTCGGGGTCGTTCGGGTTAACTTTCTTCACCTTGAGCAGATACGTGCCCCGCGCCACCTTGCCACGGATCGCCTCGACGGGCGACTTCCCGGTGCGCGCCTGATTGTCGTCGCTGCGGGCCACCTCCTTGCCCGCCATGTCGTACAGGAAGAGATCGTAGTTGACGTGCGGCCGCTGCCAGTCATCCCAATTGAGGATGATGCGGAATGGTTCGGTGCCGGTCTTCACTTGCAGACCATTCTTCTGCTTCGCGCCGGCAAAATCGTGGAAGCCGTCGCCGTCGCCGTCCGCGAAAGTCGCGCCGAAGTGTCCTTCCGCGCCATCCGAGCCGAAGATGCCGCTCGCCTCGTTACCCGCCGAGATGGCGAAAAAGACGCCCGCCGCTTTCGCCCGGTCAATCTCCTGCGCCAGCGGGCCGGAGCCGTCGAGCGGGAAGCGACCGTCGAAGCCGATCGAGGTGCTAATCACCGAAACGCCGACCGTCCCGACGAGCCAGCGGATCGCCGTCACGAACTCGCCCGGTGTATCGAAGGCGGTGAGGTAGATTTCGGCGTCCGGGGCCATCTCCGCGACGATCTCGGCGCAGGCCGTGCCGTGGATCGCCTCCGCCTCCTCCGGGTCCTCGATCAACCCATCCGTGCGGAAGGACTTGGTCGTCACCTTCACGCCGCCGAGGAACTGCTGATAGTTGTTGAACGCGCCATCAATGATGCCAATCTTGACGCCCTTGCCGGTGATGCCCGCCGCCTGCCATTTGTCCGCGCCCGTCAGCGCAACGCCCTCGCTCTTCGCGCCCTGCGCGCTGCGCGTGCCCGACCCGGCGGGTGGTGTCACCGAAGGTGTCATGGTCGGCGTGCGCTTGATGTCTCGGACGTGCGGGAAATCGGCGAGATCGGCGAAGAAATTCCGCTTGTTCGCCTGCTTGCCGTACTCCATCAGCGTTTGCGCCGGGACGACGAATTCCAGTTGATTACCCATCGTCGCCGTCACACGCCCGCCGAGCCGCCCGACGGAAAGCGCGGTGCTGTCCGCGACGGCCGGATCGTCGCTATCCAGAATGAGCGTGACGCGCACCTCGTCCTGTTTGGTGACAAGGCCCTGATCGCGCGCGAACTGCTTGGCGGCGTCCACGCCCTGCGACTGGTAAATGGCGATCAGTTGGAGGAAAATCTTGTCTACTTTGTCGAGATTCTGCCCGCCCGTCGGGTTGCCCGTCGCCGCCGGGAGGCCGGGCGCGCCGCTCCCCGCTTGCGGTGTGGATGTCGCCTTCGACCCACCGCATGCTGCGAGCAGCAGCACGAGCAGCATCGGCACGATGACGCCCCGCGTTTTCGCATTGACCCCACTCGCCATCCTGCCTCCCGTTCAGCACTGTCATCAAGGCCCGGCTACCGGCGTCACGACCCACATGCTCCCATGAGTATCGGGAACTGCGTATCGAAAAGCAATCCTGCCCGAACGCAAGGTCGGGCAGGAAGATCACCGGAGGATTATCGCGGAGCGTTTACTGGCTGCTCGCATAGTATGGTGGCGAGACGACCGCGCCTTCGTCTTCGCGGACGCGCAGGGGGTTGCGGCGCGCGTGTGCGTAATTGATCGGCGTTACCTGCGCCATCGGGCGGCGCGGGGCGACGGCGGGCATCGTGTCGAAGTGCATCCCGTATTCCTGCTGCGGCATCGGCGCGCGCTCGGGCCGCGCGCCACGGCGATACGAGGTATAGGGCCCCTGCGGTGCGAATGGCAGTGGCAGTTCGTTCGCGACATAGAGGAGCAAGGCGCCGACGAGGGCGACGACGAGATACGCGAGCGCCTGTGGAAGCGCACTGCCACCCCGGATTAGTAGCACCAGCACCGCCTCGACGACTAGCAGGACGACCATCGCGCAGCGGATCGGCACAATACGCGCGCTCGGCGTCAGCCAGCGCGTCACCGCGCCACCGCACCAGAACACAAAAGTGATCAGCCATGCGCCGCCGACCCCCGGCGTCGCGAGCAGATACAGGCTACCGATGAGGAAGACGATGGCGAACGGGAGATCGAAGCGCACTAGCCGCGACTGCTGCTCCGCGAAATCGCGCGGGCCGGGCGGCAGGACGACGATTCGCCGCACCACCGCGCGCGACTCCGCCGGGCCGGGCGGTCGGACGAGCACAAATCGCCACAGCCGACCGAGCACCGCGACTCCCGCCACTGTCAGGAATGCTATGCTCACGAGCATGACGATTGTCCGTCCGATCATGACCCCTACCCCTTCCCCATCGACCGCAAAATTGCCCGCGTGCATAGAACGTACACACAGTGTAAACGTGTACGTACAGGCTGTCAAGTATCCGCGTGCAGTTGAGTAGTTTTCGTAGGATTCGCTTATTCTGTTGTGGGTTGGGGAGTGCGCCACTATATCCTGAGAAGTAGCATCGATCGTATAGCGATGCGGATAGGAGTTACGGAGTTCGCGAGAGAAGTCTGGTGGTGATGGGCTTTAGCCTGCCACAGAGAAGCAGGCTAAAGCCCATCACCACCAGGGAATCGCCCCAACTGCGTATCTCGGCGCTGCGAGATTTATTGCGCTCGTGCGATAGCCACGTCGCGTTTGTTCGACCTGACACATACTACGGCTCGATTTTCGGGCGCAGCATCAACGCTTCGACGAACGTCCTGACTCCCTCGTTCCCGGTGAGGTGCAGCCAGATTGCCCCATGATTCGGCTCGAACACCAGCCCAAAGGTGAAGAAAGGACAACATTCTCGCTCGTGAATGATGAATTCCATCAGGGCATTCGCCCGCGCATCGTCGCCGGGAAAGCGCAGTGCATAGCCATCGGGCAGTTCGCGCCGCTCGTCGTAACCCTCAAAAATCGTTCGCCCCATGCCGCCCTGCCATGCCCTTTGCTCCTTGGCGGTCAGCGTGCAGGCGATGGGTAGTTCCGTGTGTGTCATGTTTCATCCGTCCTTTCCCTATCGAGGGCACCCGCGTGCCCCGTTAGTGATACGATAGAACTTCAAGTGGGCTTGAAGTCAAGGGAAACGACATTGACGCCACCCGATCTCACCATCACGGACATTGCGCGGCGCGCGGGCATCCGCCCCTCCGCCATCCGTTACTACGAGAGCATCGGCATACTCCCGCCACCGTCACGGGTGAATGGCCGCCGCCGATACGACGCGGGCGTCTTGCAGCGCCTGATGATTATCGGCACGGCGCAGCAGATGGGCTTCACCATCGCGGAGATCCACACGCTCCTGCACGGCTTCAGTGCGGAAACGCCCGCTTGGGCGCGCTGGCAAATGCTCGCGAAGGGGAAGTTGCCGGAGGTTGATGCGCTGATCGGCAAAGCGCAAAGGATGAAGCGCCTCCTCGAGGCATCGCTCGCGTGCGACTGCCTGACACTTGAAGAATGTGCCGCGACCCTGCAAACCACGCCGTCATCGTGAGATGACACCCCAGCCATCGTCTTGCTCATGCGGCGTCGCGCTGCGTCCACCACCGGCGCAGCGCCACCATCGCCCAGACCGCCTCGACCACGCCGAAGGGCCAAGCGCCGATAAGCCAGCCATAGGTCGAGGATGCGGCGCAGGCGCAGGCGAAGACGAGGAGCCACCAGGCGGATCGGCGTTCGAGTGCGTAGGAGACCATCATTATCGTCACCGCGACCGCGCCGAACAGAGTGAGCGCCATCAGGCGAGGCGCGGTTCGGGGACGACGGCCTGCGGGCGCAGTTTCACCAGTTGCCGCTCCACATCCTTGCGCCGGAGCGCCCAGACGGTGATGCCGAGCGAGACGACCACCATCACGAGCAAGATCAGGACGCTCGGCCACGCGCCGATGTAGAAGGGTTCTTTGACATTAGCGTTGTTCTGGCCGGCCTCCATTCGCGCTGCCGCGTTGACGACGGCGCCAACGCCGGACGCCTGCCCGACTGCCTGCACGCCCCAGTTCCCCGCCACGAACCACGAAAGAATTTTGCCCACGACCGGCAAATCCGCCACTTTGATCAGCGTGCCGGAGAAGATGATCTGCGGAATCAGCACAATCGGCACGATGCTCGCAGCGCGATCCGGGTTCGCGACGAAGGCGGAGAGCAGCATTCCGAGCGCCACCCCGGCGAGTGAGACGGCGATCAGCGTCACGTACGCCTTGATCCACGATCCGCCAATCGGTTCGAGCCGGGACGGGGTACCGACGATTTTCTGCAGGCGGTACGGCGACAGCACGCCGAGGATGCCGAGGAGCAGCAGGTTCTGGACGAGGCACAGGCCCATCAGCACGACGAACTTCGAGGCGAGGTACGGGCCGAGGCGGAGGTTCACCATCCGCTCGCGCCGGAAGATACTCGCCTCCTTGACGATCTCCCGCGCGGAGTTGGAAACGCCGAACCAGAGCGCGACGACGACGATCAGCGTCGTGAGGGTGGAGGCCTGGTTCGGTCGCCAACTCAGCCCGGTCGGCTGGCCGATGACGTTGGTTTCGATCAGCACCGTGAAGACATTGCGACCGTAGGTCATCCCCAACAGTAGCGCGATGATCGGCGCTTGCAGGAGCAGGATGGCGAGGTTGCGGCTGTCCTTGAGGATCGTCGCGACATAGCGCGCGGTCAGGGTTCGGAACTGGCTGAGCGACTGCGCCCGCTGCAGTTTCTGATCCGGCCGGACGGCGGGCGGCGGCAATCCTCGCTGTCGCCCTTGCGCGGCGAGCGCCCGACCGATGCGCGCGTCCACATACCGCGCATGGTAGGGCGATTCGGCATACCGCCGCGCCCATTCCTCCGGCGCGCCCGGCTGCCCGAGAATCACGTAGATGTCCGCGAACGTTTCGACGCCGAAAAACACCAACGCCTTGCGCGGTGGCCCGAAAAAGGCGAGCCAGCCGCCGGGGGCCACGAAGACGACCTTGTCGCAGAGTGTTACATTCTGCGTCGCGTGGGTAACGAGGATCACCGTCTTACCGGTGTCCGCCACCTTGCGCATCAGTTGCATCATCCGCGTTTCGAGCCCCGGATCGAGGCCGGAGGTCGGCTCGTCGAGGAAGAAGAGCGTCGGCTCGGTCAGCAGCTCGACGCCGATCGAGACGCGCTTGCGCTGCCCGCCGGAAAGGCGATGGATCTCGACATCCTTGCGCGCCGTCAGTTCCATCAAATCCATCGCGCGCTCGACGCGAGCCTGAATCTCCTCGGGCCGGGTGTCGTGCGGCAAACGGAGGCGGGCGGCGTAGGTGAGCGCCTGCCCGACGGTCAGGTACATCGGCACGATGTCTTCCTGCGGCACATAGCCGATCAGGGCGCGGAACTCGGCCATATTCGCGTAGGAATCCGTGCCGTTGTAGAGCACCTCGCCGTGCGAGGCGGGGCGGACACCGCTGATCGCGTCCAGCAGCGTGGACTTGCCCGCGCCCGATCCGCCGACGATGCAGACAAATTCCCTGGGCAATATCGAGAAGGCGATGTCCCGCAGCAGGAGGACATGCTCGCCGACCTCCTGCGTGATGTTGATCGCGTCGAGGCGGATCTGATCGTGCTGCTGGCGGAGCGCACCCTGCGCGAACAGGAAGCGGAACGGTCCGATCTGCACCCGTGCGCCCTCCGGCAGCGCCGCCTCGCGCAGCCGCTCGCCATTGACGTAGACGCCGTTCGTGCTGTTCAGGTCGCTGATCACGTACTGCGAACCGTTCCAGCGCACCTGCGCGTGGCGGCGGGAGACCTGCGGATGATCCAGTACGAGGTCGTTTTCACCCGCGCGGCCAATCGTCGCCAGTTCCTTGCCGTAGAGCATCAAGGAGGCGGCGATGCCACCCTCGTCATCGGCGTTGTTCGGCGCACCGTCAGCGGAGGTCGTGCTCTTCGTCGCAACCGAGCGCGGCAATCCCCCCTCGATGCGCGTCTCCTGCCGCAAACGGGTGGGGTCAACCCGCTGCTCCGTGTCCACCGAGAAAAGGAGCAGATACTGGCCGAGTTGGACGAGGTCGCCCGGCTTGAGCGGCGCACTCTGCGCGGGCTGACCATTGACACGCATGCCGTTCGCGCTGCCGAGATCGCGTGCATAGTACAGGCCGTCGCTGCTGCGAGCGATCTCCATGTGCTTGCGGCTGATCCAGTCGTCCTTGATGACAATCGTGTTGCCGTCGGCCCGCCCGACCGTCACCGGGCCGGCATCGAGCGGCACCACCTGCTGCTCCCCATCCGGGCGCCGCACCGTGATCCGCGCGATAGAGGCAGCCGGAATCCCCGGCGATGCAAACCGATCCACCTGATTCCCGCTCCCCTCCCCGGCGCCGCCGAGGTTTCACATCGAATCGTCCCGTGGCAATGAAGCAACGATGCAATGATGACGTGTGCGCTCAGTATATCGCGCGCATCACGTCTGGCAGGTCAAACGGCCCCGAGGCACGCGCGGTTCCATCGCCTTCCTCTTGAACGACCGGCAACGCGGTCGCGTGACGGACAAAGAGGCGTACGGCGGCGCCCGGTTCGCTCTCCATCGTCTTCGGCGCGGTGACGCGCAGCGCGAGCGTGCCAACGCGGACCATGTAGCTCGCATGGTCACCGAGATACGTCCGGCTGGCAATTTCGCCCAATGTGCCCGATGCCCCGCCTGCATCGGGAGTGAGCGCGATGTCTTCCGGGCGAATGACCGCGCTGAACGACGGCGCGGGCGGCGCGAGCGGCACCACGAGATCGGGTGCGCCGATGGCCCGCACCACGCCGCCGTCGTCCACCGCATCGAGCAGGTTGACCGCGCCGACGAACGCGGCGACGAAGCGGGTGGCGGGCTGCTCGTAAATCATGCGCGGCGTGCCGACCTGCTCGATTGCCCCGGCGCGCATCACCGCGACGCGGTCGGAGAGCGCCATCGCCTCATCCTGATCGTGCGTGACGAATAGGACCGTCGTGCCGACCGATTGCTGCACGCGGCGAATCTCGGCGCGCAGTTCCTCGCGCAGTTTGGCATCGAGGTTGGAGAGCGGTTCGTCCAGCAGCAGGATATCCGGCTCCCCAACGAGCGCGCGGGCGAGCGCTCCCCGCTGCTGCTGCCCGCCGGAAAGTTCGTGCGGGTACCGCTCCGCCAATCCGTCGAGGGCGACGAGACTGAGCAGATCGCGCACGCGGGCCGCGCGCTGTTGTGGGAGCACACGGCGCAATTTGAGCGGATAGCCGACATTCGCGGCGAGCGTCATGTGCGGCCAAAGGGCGTACGATTGGAAGACCATGCCGAGGTTTCGCTTGTTCGGCGGCACGAACCGCCTCCGCGCCACGTCCGCCACAACCCGCCCACCAATGGCGATGACGCCACTCGTCGGCGGTATCAGCCCCGCCACCATATGCAATGTCGTCGTCTTGCCGCAGCCGGACGGCCCGAGCAGCGTCACGAACTCACCGTCCGCCACCGCGAGATCCACCCCCCGCACCGCGACCGCGTCACCGTACCACTTCGTCACTCCGGCCAACGTCACTTCAGCCATGCGCTATGACTCCGCCCGCATCTCAGGCGGTAGCATCCGCTCTAGTTCAGCGATCAATGGCGCGAGATCTGCGGTTACAGTTTTCCAGATAATATCGTCATCCACGTCACCGTAGCGATGAACGAGCACGTTACGCATCCCGCTCACTTCCGACCACGGAATTCCTGGGTGAAGATCACGCGTCGTCCGGGAGACATGCGTAGCCGTTTCTCCGATCGTCTGGACAAGATGGAGTACCGCTAACTGGAAAATCTCGTCGGTATCATAAATATCGCGCGTGCGTCCGCTGACAATTCGCTGTGTATGTCGCGCTTTGTCGAGCATGTCTCCAATGTACAAATTCTCATCTTTCACCATATCACGCCCATACACCGAGCGATTTTCCCGTGCAAGGGTCACCTCCTCAGGCGGGTCGCCGTAAAGCGTCTCCACATCTGCGTATACACGATCGCGAATGCGCCATTTGAGATTTTCGATACAGATGAAATCCGCCTCATGGGCACTGCCGAACAGGCGGAACAGTTCTTCAGCCACCGAGAAACGGTCGAGTTTCTTCCTCGGTTCGAGGGCATAAAGCACATCAATATCGCTCTCATCGCGGAAATCGTCGCGCAGCACGGAGCCGAAGAGCGCCAGCCAGCGGACATGGTGCGCCCGGCAAAACGCCGCGATCTCCTCCGGCAAGGCGTGAATCCGCTTGTGCATGACTGCCGGACTTACCTTATGAACAACCTGCGCCATTCGACCGCTTCCTCATCGTGTTCAACGATCCAGTACTGCTTCATCATACGCTATTGACGTAGGTATCCGAGGAACGGACGGGGGCGGGGTTAGGTTCCCCGCCGCCGCGTCAACGTCTGCGCCGCGAGCGAGCCGCCGAGCGCGACGAGCATCAGGACGAGCGCAAGAGCGGCAGCGGGCGCGACAATACCGCTTTCCAGCAGATTGAAGACCGCGAGGCAGGGCACGAAAACGAAGAGCCAGCCGCCGAGCAGCGCGGGCCGGACGAGCGGAAAGACCGCATCCCGCTGCGCCTGCCACCACGACGCGCCGCTGACCCGCGCGGCGGCGGGCAACGTTTCCGACACACCGGCGAGCGCCGCGCTCGCCGTGCTAATGCCGAACGTCAGGAAACGGGCGAGGTACGCCAGCAGAATGATCCAGAGGGTATTGTAAAGATGCAGCCCGAAAATCGGTCGCGCGAAGGCGAGAATGAAGGCGAGTGCGAGGACGGTTCCCGGCACGGCGTACGGCAAAGTCGCCAGCGCTTCCAGTGCGCCGCTGCCCCGGACCCGACCGCGCAACCGGAACTGTGCCAGCGCGGCGCCGAGGATCATGATGACCGTTGCGCTCAGGGCGGCGAGCAGGAGGCTGTTGCGGAGCGCGCGCTGCGTGGCGGCGGTCTCCACAAAGGCGATGTGGAAATTGTGCAGCGTCAGATTCCCCGGCGTCGGCGCGTATCCCGCGACTCGCGTCAACGCGGAAAGCGCGACAGCGACGAGCGGCGCGACAAGCACACCGACCGCGAACACGGTGGCGAGAACGGTCACCAGCCAACGCCACTTGCCAAGCGGCAACCGATCCACCGCCCGGCCCTGCGCGCCCGTGATCGCGTAGTGCCGCCGCGCCAGCAAGCGCCGCTGCGCAAACAACGCGCCGCCCGCCACGGCGACGAGCAGGAGCGACATCGCGGCGGCGAAGGCGAGGTTGTTGCGCGTGTCGTAGTCGAGCGCGACCTGATAAATGCGCGTCGTCAGGACGTAATACCGCCCAGGGATGCCCATCACCGCCGCGATGCCGAAGTCCGCGATGCAGGTGACGAAGACGAGAAATGTCCCCGCGAGGATAGCGGGTGCGAGCAACGGCAGGCTGACATCGCGGAAGACGCGGCGCGACGACGCACCCGCCACCCGCGCCGCGTCCTCCAGCACCGGCTGGAAGCGGTCGAGGGCCGCGACGACCGGCAGATAAACGAGCGGGTAATGGTGCAAGATGAGCAGGAAAACTACCCCGCCCGCACCATAGGGGCGGACGAGCGGATCGCCCACCCCCGCAAGGTGCTTGTATGCCTGATTGAGATAGCCGACCGGCCCGATGATCTGCAACCAGGCAATCGCGCCGATGAATGACGGCACATAAAACGGCAGCGCGAAGACGAGACGGAAAAACGACGCCGCCGGGAGGTTCGTCCGCACGACGAGCCAGGCGAGCGCGACGCCTAGCACCGTGGCGACTACCGTCGCGGCGACACCGACGACCAGCGTATGCCCGAACGCGCTCCGCGTCCGCGCATCCGTGGCGAGGTCGTGGTACGGCGCGAAGGTGATGGCCGCCGTCGCGCCGACATGGAATGAGCGCCAGACAAGCCGGTACGCCGGGTACAGGACAATAAACGCAATCACCGTGACGAGCAGCGCGTACGCCAGCCGCTCGCCGCGAAACAGGTCGCGACCGCGCGCGCGCCAGGCATCCCCGCGTGTGGGGCTGGCGGCTCGACGTCCGGCCGGGCCGATCAAACCGGGTACGCTCTCCGGCGTTCGCACGCTACGCCCCGAAGATGTCCGTGAATTGCTTCTTCGCGTCCGGTAACTGCTTGGCAATCGCCGGTGCGTCCACCGGGAACTCCTTGATATTCGTAGGCACACCGGCGGGTGGAGCGACGCCTGCCGCAAGCGGAATGTAATTCTGCGTGACGATCAGCGCCTGCCCATCCGGCGACAAGACGAAGTCCACGAATGCCTTCGCGGCATCGAGGTTCTTCGTCCCGGCGACGACCGCGATCGGTTCTGTGACCGGGATCGCGCCGTCGGTCGGGTAGATCATCTCGATAGGCGATCCTTTCGCCTTCGCCGCCCGCACACCGTTATCCGTGACGATGCCGACGGGCGCTTCGCCGGAAATGATCTTGTTCAGCGCGTCACCGTTCGCCTGCACGACCGTCATCCCGTTCCGCTGCAACCCCTTCACGAAGTCCGCGCCATACGCCGTGGTGTTGAGGAAAACGGCGTAGTTGAGCGCCGCCGCGCCCGAATACTGCGGGCTGGGCGAGACAAGTTTCCCCTTGTACTCAGGCTTCAGGAGGTCTTTCCACGTCGCGGGCTTCGGCAGGTTCGCGGTCGTGTTGACGGCGATCCCACTGTTGATGATTTTCGTGCCTGCATAGTATCCCTCCGCGTCCACAAATTGCTTGTCGAGCGCACTCGCGAAGGGCGATTTGTAGGGCTGGAGGAATTTATCCGCCTTCAGGTTCTCCATCGTCGGCGCGTCGGCGATCAGCAGGACATCGGCCTGGATGCTCTTCGCATCCTGCTCAGCGCGCAGTTTGGCGATCACTTTCTCGGTGCCGTCGCGGTAAATCGTGACGGCGACATTTGGGTACTTCTTGTTGAACGCCGTCTTGAGGCCATCCGCATCCGTCTGCACCGCCGAGGTGTAGAGCGTCACTTTGCCAGCCACACTCGATGAGACGGCGGAGCCGACCGGGGCCGCCGTCCCGCTCGTGCTCGCCGCGATCGCGGGCGTCGAGGCGCCGGTGGTCGCCGTGACGCCCGGCGCCGCTGTCACGGCAGCAGTCGCGGTCGGCACGCTCGGCGGCGCGGTCGGACTACCGGCGGGGACGGCGGTACCGTTCGTGCTCGCCGCAACTGCGGGTGTGGAAGCTCCATTCGTCGCGGCAGGCTTCGGCGTCTCGGTCGCCTTCGACCCGCCGCACGCCGCCAACACAGCCGCAGCCGCACTCGCCGCGATTCCGCTCAAAAAATGTCGCCGTGACAGGCGCTGCACCATGATCCTTGCTCCTTGCTCCTTGCTTCGCATTCGCTACTTCAGTACATCATCGCCCAGCAGCATCGCATGCGTGATGCTCGCACAAAACGATGATCGAAATGTGAGCGCAGCATACCATCCCGCGTCGCGTATACTGCACGGATGGAAGATCGTTCCACCGCGCCCACGCTGCACGCCGCCCCGCTTGTCTGCCCGCACTGCGGCAGTGGCGACCTCGCGCGGGACGCGGAGCATCCGCACGAGTTCGTTTGTGCGCATTGCCAGACGCGCTCGCGGATGCTGCCGCGTGGCGGCGCGCTGCTCGTGCTTGGCTGGGTTTGCCCGGACTGCGGTCACGACAACGAGCGCGGCAACCGCTTCTGCACGCAGTGCGGCACACCGCTCACCAAACCGTGCCCGAACTGCGGCGCGGCGATGCGCGTCGGCGACAAGTTCTGCAATGCCTGCGGCAAGACCCGCAACCAGCTCGTCGCGGAATGGTACCGGGCGGGCAAGGGCGCGCTCGACGCCGGGCGACCGTGGGAGGCGATGCCGCCGCTCCAGCGATTGGTCGCCCTCGATCCATCGTACGGCGACGTGCAAACGCTCCTCGAACGGGCGGCGCATGCCGCCGCTACCCCGCCCGCGCCGCTACCGACTGATACGCCCTCCCCGGCGGCGATCGCAGTGCGCGACGCGATTGCGAGCCTGAAGCGCGAGAAGCGACGCGGCCACATGGTCGCACGCCTCGTGGTCGTCTCCACGGCGCTCCTTTCCCTTATTATCGCCGTCTCGGCGCTCGTCGGGCTGCTTCTCCATTCCATCGCCTTTGGCATCCTCTTCTTCCTCTTTGTCTGCGCGCTGATCGTCGCGAATGTCTGGATCGCGTTGCACAACCCCTAACGAATCATCGAGTTTTACCGCAATGTGATTGATTTTTTCAATGTGTTCGTCAATAATCTTGACAATATTATCGTAATCAATTAGGCTCGATCTGTGCTGACACAGCATTCGGTAGAGGATAGGGAGCAGCGGCAATGCAAACAGTGACTATCGAGGCCACGACAGCACCCGCGCGCCGCGCGCCGATTATGGCGCTGCTGGCCGCGAATGTGATCTCGCTGCTCGGCAGCATGCTGACATTGATCGCACTGCCGTGGTTCGTCCTCCAAACGACGGGCAGCGCGGCGAAAACTGGCATTGCGGGCGGCTTTGTCGCGCTGCCGGCGTTTGTCGCGGGGGTGTTCGGCGGCACGCTGGTGGATCGCCTCGGCTACAAACGGTCGAGCGTGATCGCGGACGTGGTGAGCGGCATCGGCATCGCCTGCGTGCCGCTCCTGTATCACACGGTCGGCCTCGCTTTCTGGCAACTGCTTGCCTTCATCTTCGTCGGCAACCTGCTCGCCATCCCCGGCCTGACCGCTCGCCGCGCGATGCTGCCCGAACTGGCGACCCTCGCCCGCTGGCGGCTTGAAGGAGTCAACGCGTCGTTCGAGGGCGTCCAATACCTTTCGGTGTTGCTCGGCCCACCCATCGCCGGGCTGCTGATCGCGATCATCGGCACGAGCAATGTCCTGTGGCTGGACGCGGCCTCCTTCGCGGCGTCGGCGATCATCGTCGGCGGGCTGATCCCGCGCGTCGCGTCCGGCATGAAGGACGCGGCGCGCGGCAAATACCGCGACGAACTGATCGCGGGGCTGCGCTTTCTGCGCGGCGACCGTTTGTTGTTCGCGCTCGCCATCGGCCTCGCCATCGGCAACATGCTCGGCAGCCCGCTCTTCGGCGTCGTCCTGCCCGTCTTCGCACGGCAGACATACGGAAGCGCCGCGCTACTCGGCATCCTCGTCGCTGCGACGGGTGGGGGTCAGGTGATCGGCGCGACGCTCTACGGCGTGGTCGGCCATCGGTTGCCCCGGCGTGCCCTCTGGATCACCTCCTTCATCGTCGTGCCGCTGCCATGGCTCGTCTTTCTCTTCACGACCTCGCTACCCCTGATCGTCGGGGCGCTTGCACTCGGCAGCATCGTTTCCGGGCCGACCAATCCGCTCCTGGTGACGATCCGGCACGAGCGCATCCCGCAGGCATTGCGCGGACGGGTTTTCAGTACCTTTTCCGCCATCGCGTCTGTCGCGCAACCAATCGGGCTGGCCGTGGGCGGCTTCGCGGTGGAGGCATTCGGCCTGAAAGGCACGATCCTCGCCCTGACGCTCGCCGAACTCTCGCTCGGCATCGCGATGTTCTTTATCCCCGCCCTCTATGACATGAACCGGGACGAAACCGGGAAGAACCGCAAAGACGCAAAGAGCGCAGAGGACGCAAAGAGGGAAAGGAGAGTCTTGAATGATGCATAATCTTCTTCTCCTCTTTGCGATCTTTGCATCCTCTGCGTCTTTGCAGTTCTCCCCGGCTTCTTCCCATGGAGAGGAATGATGTTTGGGGTTTTGCGTCAGCGGAACTATGCGCTGCTGTGGATCGGGCAACTGATCTCGGTCTTCGGCGACTGGGTGCTGCTAATCGCGCTCCCTTTCTACATTTTCGATCTGACCGGCTCCGCGCTGGCGACGGGGGCGATGTTCATGGCGGCGAACCTGCCGCGCGTCCTGCTCGGCTCCGTCGCGGGTGTATTTGTGGACCGCTGGAACCGCAAACGGACGATGATCGCCGCCGATCTGCTCCGTGCGGCGCTCATCCTCATTTTGCTGACGGTCCATTCCATCCACTGGCTGTGGATTGTCTACCTCGTCGCCTTCACGCAGGCGCTGATCGCGCAGTTCTTCACGCCCGCGAAGAACGCCGTCATCCCGCTGCTCGTCGGCGAATCGGATTTGATCCCCGCGAACACGCTCAACTCGCTCAGTGAGAATCTGACGCGCCTGATTGCGCCAGCGCTCGGCGGCGCGCTCTTCGGGCTGTTCGGCCTCGCCAGCATCGTCTGGATTGATAGCGTGTCGTTCCTGATTTCGGGATTGCTGATTGCCGGGATCGTCCTGCCAGCGAGAGCGCGAAACATGACCAGCGCGTCGCGCGGCAGGTCGTGGACGGCGGTCTGGGGCGAATGGCGGGATGGCATGCGCCTGATGCGCGCCGATCCGACGATCACAGCAGTCTTCGCGGCAACGGGTGCGGCAATGATCGGGGAGGGGTTCTTTACCGTTATGCTCGTGCCATTCGTCAAGGAAATACTGCACGGCGGCCCGCAAGACTTTGGTTTACTCGCGAGCGCGCAGGCGATTGGCGGGCTGATCGGCAGCCTCTTTATCGGTCGGATCGGCAGGACTGTCCGACCCGGCATCCTGATCCCTTTGAGCGGCTTCCTTTTCGGGTTGAGCGACATCGCCCTCGCCAACCTTCCCGGTCGCGGCGGGCTACCGCCTCTGCTCGTCGGCGTCGTGGCGATTAGTCTCGCCGGCGCCCCTGTTGTCGGCTTTTCCGTCGGCCTCCAGACACTCCTGCAATCAAGTGTGGCGGACGCCTATCGCGGGCGCGTCTTCGGGGCCTATGGGACAACCATCGCGTTCATGACACTCGTTGGACAAGCTATGGCCAGTGTTTTCGGCAACCGTTTCGGCGTCGTACCCATCTTTACGCTTGCCGGTTGCTTCGAATTTCTCGGCGGTCTCGTCGCCTTCGTCCTCCTGCGCCGCGCCTCTCGCATCGCGACGGAAGCGAACCCGACCGAGGAAATGGCGGCAATGGCTGTTGAAGATTAGCCCGCCAAGAGGGAAAAAGATTGAGCGCAGAGGACGCAGAGAGCGCAGAAAAGAAAAAATAAAGGAGGCGACTATGTACTTGACAAACCCATGCGCGTACCTATAGACTGAGGGACAAACCTCGCGTTTAGTGAAACGAAGGGAGTGCCACGATGTTAATCGCCAGCAAACGACGGAAACGGCTCGGTAACGCCCGACAACGCTACGAAGCCGCGCACATGGCCTTTCGCCGTTCGCTCCCTCTCTCTTCACGACGTAAACCCAAAGAACAGCAATTGCAGAGAAAGGAACAGCGGTCTGCCGTTCCTTTCTTATTCGTCCTGCTTGCCGCCGCCCTTCTTGGCCTTCGGCTCTTTCGGCGGTGGCGGCGTCGCTAGAAGCCCCTTCAACGCTTCCTCGAAGGAGAGCGGTGCGAGGCTGATCTTCGACTGGTCAGGCTTCTTCTTGTCTGTCGTCATAGTTCGATTCTAGCAGATGCCCGCTATCCTCCACATGCGCCGTGAGTGCCGCCGCCTTTGTCGGATACACATCTTTGCTCAGGCTGAGCAAGGCTATCAACTTCTCGATTGCTTCTTGTGTCACCGTGCCGGTCAGCACAACTCTAGCCGTGCTTTGCGCCGCAAGCCTAAAAGAGAGGACTTCCGCCCCTTCATCGGGCACGGGCGCAATAGCCATTGCAGACGAAGTGGAGAAAATCTGCGGTCGTGACGGCGGGCTCATGGGCGTTCGCAGTGTTTCCATCGGCGACTCGCTTACGGAAGGGGGCCGACACGCAAACAAAACGAGCGAGCCGCTTTCGACGGAGACTCGCCCGTTTCGCGGTACACAATGCGCCGTAGTCGAGGAAGATCGTGAAGGTTCATAACCTTCAACCGTTAGCAGGGTTCGAGTCTCTCGCGGCGCACCATTTCGGGGCAGTGGCGAAACCAGCAGACGCGCCGGACTTGGAATCCAGTTCCCTCCCAGGATCGCGGGTGCAAGTCCCGCCTGCCCCACCTGTTCCTTAGCATAACATTAGCAATCTGTCAAGAGCCTACTGGCTCCTTGTATCGCAACCGCTTCCCCGCCGTCTGCCGGATTGCCCGCTCCGTCCGCTCTCCGTCCTTCATCTTGCGCGTGTTGTAGCGGTAGTCGAACTCGCCAAGATAGGACGGCAAGTGCTTCTCCGAGACGCTATGGTGCGGGCCGTCAATCGAACGCTTCAACTGCGAGAAATAGCCCTCTGCGGTGTTCGTGTATACGTCGCCGCGCACATATTCGTCCTTGCCGTGGTCAACGGTTTCGTGCGAGGCGAATGCCTTGCCCGGCTCTCATAGGCCGCGAACGAATCGGTCATCAGCCGCGCATCGGGATGGATGTTCGTGTCCAGCACTTCTTTCAGCGTCGCGCCCGAAACATCCGTGACAACCTTCGAGCGGACGTTGCCGCCGCGCTCGACAAGCGAGACAACGGGCGTCTTCTTGGAATCCTTGCCGGGCCGTCCGCGTTTGCCCTTCTCGACGCCGCCGATGTACGTTTCGTCCGCTTCCACGATGCTGGAGAGCATGTCAACCAATGGATGTTGCGCCATCGCGTAACGGATACGATGCGCCATAAACCACGCCGTTTTGTACGAAACGCCCAATGTCCGCTGCAATTCGAGGGCGGCAACGCCGTTCTTACCCGCCTGCATCATGTGGACGGCAAGGAGCCATTTCGAGAGCGGCACTTTGGAATCCTCGAAGATCGTGCCGACAAGGACGGAAAACTGCTGGCGGCAATCGCCGCACTTCCACACGCGGCGGAACGTCGCCTTGCCCGTACTGGTCGTGCGTGTGCCATCCTTCGGCGCGAGATAGTAGGCATTGCCGACAACGCCGCAATGCGGGCAGATCGGGCCGGACGGCCAGCGCATCCGCTCGACCAGTTGGTACGCCGCGTCCTCATCGGAGAAGTGCTTGGCGATGGTGCTAAGATTCAGGCCAGCAAAGGCAATCTCTGGAACCATCTCGCGTACCGCCTTGTCGAGTGCAATCCGTTTCAACCGTACTCATTGTACGCGATCATCGTGGGTTTGTCAAGTACATAGTCGTCATAAAAGATTCCCCTCTGTGACCTCTGCGCACTCTGCGCACTCTGCGTTAAGTGTTTTCCTGACGTTCTTGAGTTCAACTCGTCCCTATCGCCGTGTGCCCGCGCCGTAGAGGAAGAAGGTGGACGTTTCGCGAACGTCCACGGTGAGCCCGGCACGGGCGCACTGGGCAGCGAGGGCATCCGGGACGTAGAAGTTTTTGACGATCTGGTAGGCGCGGCCATCGTTGAGTTTGCGCGTCATCACCTGCGCGCCCTGTTCGGGCAGGACGTGGTTTTTCGCGGTCGTGGTTGGCTCGCGGCGACCGTCCACGAAAAAGACCTTGCCACCCGGCCGGAGCGCGCCCGCAACCGTCGCGAGGAAGCCATCCAGCCGCTCAGCCGGCACATGCGAAATCCAGAAGCCGAAGCAGACGGCGTCGTACTGCCGGTCGGGCTGCCACGCGAAGAGGTCCGCGATGATGTAGGAAACGCGGTCGCTGTCGAGTTTCGCGCGGTTGATCGCCACCATCTCCTCGGAGGCGTCAACGGCGGTGATCGCGTCCGCTGTCTTCAGCAACCGCTCCGTCCAGATGCCGGTGCCGGGCGCGAGTTCGAGCACATCGCCAGCGATCTGGAGCGCGTCGAAGGCGGCGTAGACCTCCGCCATTTCCGCGAACCATCGCCCGTTCTGCTCCGGCCCGTGATCGTAGCGCCCCTGCCGGTACCACCACTCGTCGTACTCGGCGGCACGCGCCCGGTAGTAATCCACCATGTCGGTCAGTACATCCGGTGCAACGGTGTCAGTCATTTTTGCCCCCAGTATCCCCAGTGGCGGTGGGCTACAGCCTGCCACTACCCAATCAAAGCACATCCGCTATCGCGGCGCGCACGGCATCCAGCGGCACATCACGGCGCGCGGCGACGCGGGCATCGGTCGCGCTGCCAGTCGGCAGGAGCCACGATGTTGTACCGCCGACGGTTTTCTTGTCGCGCGCGATATACGGCAGGACGCGTTCGATGTTGAGCGACAGGCCGAGATCGGCGGCGCGGCGCGGCAAGCCGACGGCATCGAGCAGCGCGCCGTATGCCGCCGGGACATCCGCCGTGCAGTGGCTGAGCATCGCCGCTATCGCCGCCTCGGCGCGCAGGCCGAGCGCGACCGCCTCACCGTGGAGCAACGGTGTCGCCTCGCCCGCCGACGCATCCGCAAGCGCCGCAGCCTCGATAGCGTGCCCCGCCGTATGACCGGTGTTAAGGATCGCGCGCAGCCCCGTCTCCTCCCGCTCGTCGCCGCGTACGACGGCGAGTTTCAGCGCGACATTCCGCGCGATCACGCTCGTCAGCGCCAGCGAATCGCCCGCGACGAGCAGCGCGGCCCGGTCCCGGAGCGTCGGCAGGAGCGTCGGCGCGAGGACGCCGGGCACGCTCCCCTCGACAAAGGCGTGCTTGACGATCTCTCCCCAACCGGAACGCGTCTCGCGCTCCGGTAGCGTCCGTACGCAGGCCGGGTCCACAAGGACGAGATGCGGCTGATAGAACGCGCCGACGAGGTTCTTGCCGGCGGGCAAATCTACCGCCGTCTTGCCGCCGACGCTCGAATCCACCATCGCGAGCAGCGTCGTCGGTATCTGCACGAGTGGCAGGCCGCGCAGATAGGTCGCTGCCACGTAGCCGGCAAGATCGCCGACGACGCCACCGCCGAGCGCGATGATCGCCGTCTTCCGATCCATCCCCGCCGTTGCGAGCGCGGTATAGAGCGCGCCGGCTTGATCGAGGCTTTTGCTTGTTTCGCCGGCAGGCACGGTCAGTGTCATCTTCAGTGGATGCGACGATGCCGCGAGCAATTCCCGCACCCGGTCGCCGAGGGCCGCGTTCACTCGTTCATCAGTAATGAGTACGATGCCGGAAAGTCCACTGGGCCAGCGCGCCGCGAGCCGCTCCGGCAATTGGTTCAGTAGGCCATAGCCGACGGCGAGATGCGATGCGTGCGACGCCGTATCAAACCGATCCTCCCAGAGCGCAGTCGGTTCCCCACGCACGAGGGCGGCGATGAGATCGGCGACCACTTCCGGCGCGCGCCCCTCGGTATCGAGCGCGACATCCGCCCGCGCATAATCGGCGGCGCGGCGCACCATCATCGCGCGCAGGGCAGCCGCCGGTTCCGCCCCGGCGAGCAGCGGTCGCGCCGCGACCTCCCGCCCGTCGCGCCGCGCATGCTCCTCCAACCGGCAGAGCAGCGTCCCCGGCGACGCGCCGAGATGGACGACGAGCGCATCCCGCCGCATCAGCGACCAGTTCGCCTCGACCGTCACGACGCCACCACCGGTGGCAACAACCGTCTGCGGCTCCCGGCAGGCATCGGCGAGCGCGGCGGATTCGAGCGCGCGGAAGGCCGCTTCGCCATCCTCCGCGAAGACACGCGGGATCGGCTTCCCGGCCCGCTGCTCCAGCAGGTCGTCCGAGTCTACCGCCTGCCAGCCGAGCCGCTCCGCCAGCCGCCGCGCGACCGTGCTCTTCCCACTCCCGCTCAGCCCAACCAGCACAATCCGCTGATACCGCAATCTAAACTCCTGAAACCGATTGAACCGCAATGACGCAGAGGACGCAAAAAGAACGCAAAGGAGAACCGAAAGAGATTGGGAGATGCACGCTATCTTTCTCTTCTTTGCGCTCTTCGCGTCCTTTGCGCCTTTGCGGTTCTCCCCAGTTTCGATTCGTCCCCGGTTTCCTCAAAAGATGTGGCCGAAGTCGGTGGTGAAGACATATTCGTTCTCGCTCCACGGCTGCCGCCAGGAGTCGTCGGCGAAACGGGCGAGGCGGAAGGGGGTGAGGTCCACGGCAGGCGGTTCGCCGGTGATGAACTGCGCCATGCACTCGCCGATTGCCGGCGCCTTTTTGAAGCCCGCGCCACTGAATCCGACCATCATGAATAAGCCCCCCACATCTGGCGCGCGGTCGAGGATCGGATGCGTGTCCGGCGACATGTCGTAGAGGCCCGCCCAGCCGGTGAGGAAGCGCGCCTCCCGCATCGGCGGCATCCGCCCGGCAATCTGGGCGATCGCCGCCGCACCGTAAGCGGCGTCCACCGTCTCATCGTAATTGTCGGGGTTTACGTAGGAATGATGCTCTGCCGTCGCGACGCCCATCAGCGTCTGCCCCGGCTTCCACTTGCGGCAGAAAATGCCGGCAGCGGTATCCACGTACGCCATATGCCCCGCCGCCATCGCGGGGGGCCGCTCCAGAATCGCCACTGGCACGCGCATCACCTCGATTGGCACGGCAACGCCCGCCGTCGCGAGCAGCGGCGCGCTCCAGGTATTCGCGCAGCAAACGACGACCGGC
The DNA here is from genome assembly GCA_038231255.1 of Thermomicrobiales bacterium. Lineage (GTDB taxonomy): Bacteria > Chloroflexota > Chloroflexia > Thermomicrobiales > JALYUS01 > JALYUS01. Next base: position 59,561 of record JBBRLR010000010.1, read on the forward strand.
GCATCCACCGGCCCATCGCTCGTCTCGACGCCCACCACGCGCCCGTTCGCCGTGCGGATCGTCGTGACGGTCACGCCCTCGCGCAGCCGCGCGCCCTGCCGCTCCGCCGCCGCGATCAGCGAGCGCGTCGTGGCGACGGCATCCACCGCGCCGCCTTCCGCTTCGTACGCCGCGCAGACAAGGTCATCCACCCGGTCGAAGGGCTGCAATTCGCGCAACTGCTCCGCCGTGACCACTTCCGTCTTGATGCCGACCCGCCGCTGCATCGCGATATTGGCGTGCATCCGCGCGACATTCGGATCGTCCGGACCGGTCTGGTAGACGGTGGCGATCAGGCCGCTGCCGTCGTATCCGCAGTCGCCGCCGACGATCTCGTTCCACTGCTTGAAGACCTGCACGGAGCGGTGAACGAGCGTCGCCTCCGGCACATTCGAGTAGTGCTGCCGCAGCAACGCCCCAGTCTTGCCGGATGCCCCCGCCGCCACATGCTTCTTTTCGAGGATCAATACGTCGCGCACACCGAGCCGCGTCAGATGAAAGGCGAGACTCGCCCCCATCACTCCCGCCCCGATAATGACGACCTCCGCCCGTTCTCTCACCATCGCCATCCCCCTTCACCCGCAGTATACCGGAGGGTGAAGCCGGGGAGAACCGCAGAGGACACAGAGGACGCAGAGAGCGTAGAGGAAATGGAAGGAGGATCGTTTTTGGTCCTCTTTCTTTTTTCTCCTCCCTACTCTGCGTGCTCTGCGCCTCTGCGGTTCTCCCCGGTTTGTCAGTCAGCGGCGGGGATGACGTGGACAGGTGGAACGATAGCGAGATGAGTGTCGGGCCGGCGCCATTTCGAGGCGAGGTGGGTGCGGCTGCTGAAGCGTTCTTCGACCCCGCCGATCAGGCCGCCGATGCGCTCCTTAAACCCCTGCATGCGCGTATTGCCGACGCCGAGAGAGGTCTTCGTCCCTTCCTGCACGCCACGCAGCCAGGCGCGCACGCCGTCCGGGTTAGCGAGCGTGCGGGCGAGCATACCCGACGCGACCGTGCCGCCGTAGGCAATCACGCCCTTGGGCAGGAATGACGCACCCGGAATGACACGCACCGCGCGGGTTGCCAGCTCGCGCCAGCCGAGGCCCGCGACCAAATACGGCGCGGAATTCATCAGCATGGTCTTCTGGTCGCTCAGATCGCGCCCGTGGATGGCCGCGAGTTGATAGGCAAGGATCAGTTGGTTCTTGGTCAACACGAAGAAGTCCGCGCCCGTGGAGGCGAGGCCGCCGACCATCGGGATGCGCGCGGTGATGTCCGTCATGATCGCGAACTGCGCGTTCGCCCGCGCTGTCTGCTCGATCAGGTAGTCCGTCATCGGCTGCCGGAAGCCGACAAATGTCCGCCCCCACGCGACCCGCCGGTTCGGATGGAGCATCGGCACGAGCCGCGTGCGCAGCGTATGGAGCGCTTGCGGGTTCGCCGGATCCGCCACGACGATGGACGGGATGCCGGGGTCCATCGCCGCGCCCGGCCCAGTGACAATCGCCAGCACCGCCGTCTGCCGCTGATCGCTGATAATGCGCCGGAGGGCGAGATTTTGCCGCATGGCGGGTGTCGGGTCGAGCAGCAAGACTGTGTCGTACGGCGTCGGCCCGACCTGCAAGCCATCGAGTATTTCTGGCGTCGCGACCGTCATCGTGCGGCGCGCGGTGGCTTCGTCCGGCGTTTCGCCACCGGCGAGGGCGAAGGCGAATTGCTGTGCGAGCCGTGCGTCCGGCCCGACGATGAGCGCGAGCGGCGGCTGGGCGATCTGCGCCTGCAAATCGTCCAATTGCACCGTGCGCATGATACTGAAAAAGTCCTTTGCGTGATTCCTGAGCGCCATGTGTTGTACCCCTTTCGGCGTGACTTCGTTCCTTCCCTTGAATGCACGGAAGGTGCCACGATAATTCCGCCATCATTGTAACAGAATTACGACTTACAAAGCATGTGGCACAGTTCCTGCATTACTCCCTGATAGTCAACGGTGAAGGGTAACGAAGGACCCTTCCGCAACTCCCGCATGATGCGGGACGACGTAAGGAGAGAAGTAGCATGCTTTGGGCAATTGTAGCAGTGTTGTTAATCCTCTGGCTGCTTGGGTTCATCGGTAGCATCGGCGGTGCATTCATCCATTTGTTGCTCGTCATCGCTGTCGTGGTATTGATTGTTCAGCTACTCAGCGGTCGGCGCGGCAGCGCGCTCTAAATACCAGAAAAAGCGGAGAATACGGATGCCATCGGATTGATCGCTGGTGGCATTCCTTCTGCGTGAAACAACGAGGTTGGTGGCGGCGGGCTTCAGCCTACTGTTTGCCTCTGCGACAGATTGAAGCCCGCCGCCACCGAAAAAAGAGGATCAGCCTTCAAAAGCAATGCGCGAAGAGGATTGCTTGCACAATCTCTCCTCCGGCAACACGTGCAGTGCCTTCCGGGATCATCACCAGCCCGTTCGCTTCCCCAAGCCCTGCGACATTACCGACCGCTTGATCCATCGTTGTATCCGCTTCCCAGCCGGTCGGCGTCACGCGGAGACGCGCGCGCACGTAGGTCTGCTGCTCACCGCGATGCTCGACCGCGTGCATCAGTCGCGCCGGGACGGTCGGCGGTAGTTCGGGCGTCTGACCGAGGAGGCGGGCGAGGGCGGGGCGGGCGAGCACATGGAACGACACAAAGGCCGCGACCGGGTTGCCGGGCAGGGCGAGGATCGGCGTTGCCCCGATCACGCCGCAGGCGACGGGATGGCCCGGCCGCATCCGCACCCGCCAGAAATCGAGCGCGCCCCGCTCCGCGATCACGGCGCGCACGGCGTCGTACGCCCCCACGGATACACCGCCCGTCGTGATGATGCAATCCACATCCGGCGCCACATCGAATGCACGCCGCAAATCGTCCGGTGTATCGCGCGCGATGCCGAGATGGATGGGATCGCCGCCGTACTGGATGATCAGCGCGGCGAGCAGCGGGCCGTTGGTGTCCGGGATCTGCCCCGGCCCCGGTTGCTCCCCGGCAGCACGAAGTTCGTTGCCCGTGGAAAGGATGGCGATGCGCGGTCGGCGCACCACCGATGCATGCGCGTCCCCTGCTGCGGCGAGGAGCGCGATCTGACCGGGCGAAAGCCGCGTCCCCCCGAGCAGGAGCGTCGTTCCCACACGCACCACCTCACTCTGTCGCCGGACATTCGCGCCCGCCGCGACTGAGGCGCGAATCGTCACGGTCGCCGCGCCGCCGTCTGTTTCTTCGAGTCGCACGACGGCGTCCGCACCGGCGGGCAGCGGCGCGCCGGTCGCGATCGCGGTGGCTTCGCCCGCCCGGATCGTCAACGACGCGGCATCCCCGGCGGCGTGCATGCCGATTACAGCGAGCGTGACGGGTCGCGCGGCGGACGCACCATTGGTGTCAAGGGCATGGACGGCGTAACCATCCATCGCGCTGTTCGTGAACGATGGGAGATCGCGCGCCGCAAACGCATCCGCCGCCAGCGTCCGGCCAAGCGCGGCGGTGAGGGCGACGGATTCGGCCTCGCCGCGACGAAAGTGAGTGAGGAGACGCGCCTGTGCCTCCGCGACGGAAAGGGGGCGCGGCGCGTCCATCCGCATGATGCCCTAGGAGGCGGGCTGGGTCTTGAGATTTTCCATCGCGCTGACGAGTTCGCGCACCGCCCCGGCGGAGCGTTGCAGCGCGCCGTACTCGTCGGCGGTCAGTTCGATCTCGATCACCTGCTCGCGCCCGTTCGCACCGAGTTTGCACGGCACACCGACGAACAAACCGTGGATGCCGTACTCCCCTTCGAGCAGCACCGAGGTCGGCATGATCCGCTTCTTGTCGAGCAGGATCGAATCTACCATCGCGCAGACGGAGGAGGCGGGCGCATAGAAGGCGCTGCCCGTTTTCAGCAGGTTGACGACCTCCGCGCCGCCGTTCGCCGTGCGCTGGACGATCGCGTCAATCCGCTCCTGCGACAACAACGCGGGCAGAGGGATGCCGGCGACGGTCGTGTAGCGTGGCAGCGGCACCATCGTGTCGCCGTGGCCACCGAGAACGAACGCCGTCACATCCTCCACCGACACATCGAGTTCCCGCGCGATGAAACTGCGGAAGCGCGCGCTGTCGAGGACGCCCGCCTGCCCGATGACGCGTTCCTTCGGGAAGCCGGACGCCTCCAAAGCGATATGGCACATCGCGTCGAGCGGGTTGGAGACGAGCAGGAGGATGGTGTCGGGCGACTGCGCGACGACCTGCTCCGTCACGCTGCGGACGATGTTCATATTGGTGCGCAACAGGTCGTCGCGGCTCATGCCGGGCTTGCGCGCGATGCCGGAGGTGATGACGACGATGTCCGACCCGGCCGTTTCCTCGTAGCTGTTCGTGCCGGTCAGCAGCGTGTCGTATCCCTCAACGGGGCCGGACTGGTTGAGGTCGAGCGCCTTCCCCTGCGGCAAGCCCTCGACGATGTCCACGAGCACGATGTCCGCGTAATCGCGCTCGGCGAGCCGCTGCGCGGTCGTGCCACCGACCATCCCCGCACCCACGACGGTAATCTTCTTCCGCGCCCCTGCCATCGTCGCACTCCCTCCGCGTCGGCTGATTCACGTCTCCGCCCCAGTACGCCGGGCAGATCATCGTATCACAAGCGGATAGCAGGCAGTAGGCAATAGGCGCGGGCAGCGAAGATGCCAGTCAGATGTTAAGCGCGTACTGCCAGCCACCTGCTACCCGCTGCCCGCTATGCGCGCGTTCGTGGTCGAGCAGCCAGCGTTTAACGTGGACGCCCCAGGCGTAGCCCGTCAGACTGCCATCGCTGCCAAGGACGCGGTGGCACGGCACGATGATCGAGACGGGATTGTGCGCGACTGCCCCGCCGACCGCCTGCGCGCCGCCCGGCTGGCCGAGGGCGCGCGCGAGATCGCGGTACGTCACGGTGTCGCCGTAGGGAATGGTGAGCAGCGATTCCCAGACCCGCCGCTGGAACGGCGTCCCGACCAGATCGAGGGGCAGATCGAAGGTTTGACGCGCGCCGCTCAGGTAATAGGTCAGTTGCGCCGTCGCATCCGCGAGCATGCCGGTATCCGGCACGAGCGGCGCGGGGCAATATCGCTGGAGGGAATCGCGCGCCGCCGTCGTCTCCGCGTGCGCCGCGATGATCAGCGCACAAACCCCCCGCTCCGTCCCCGCCACGAGCATATCGCCGACGGGCATCGGGACCGCGACATACGAAACGATGGCCACGTCGCATTTGATACCCTGCATCATGGCGCCATGAATAGCGCGTCTGCCCGCAATTCGAGGCCCGGCAGAACGCGCGAGGGGACAGAATCTTCTCCTCGCGCCAGCGCGATCGCGACATATGTTCCGCGCACAAGCGCGAAAACCGTCGAGGTTTTCGCTTCGGGATCAACGATCCAGTATTCCTTGACACCGAACCGCGCATATCGTTCGTACTTGACGGTGCGATCATAGCCACGCGTCGAAGGAGATGCGATTTCGATGCACAGATCGGGCGCACCGTGCATCCCTTTCACCTCAACGAGCGGCATGCGGTCGTGGGAAATAAAGGCGATATCGGGCTCGAACACGTCGTGCGGACTCAACATTACCGCGAAGGGGGCGTAAAAGAGACGACCCAGCCCGTGCTGCCGGATATGAGCGCCGAGCAACCACGTTAGTTCGGCGCTCGTCCATTGATGCGCGGTGATCAGCGGCGGCGACACGATCACCTCCCCGTCAATGATCTCGTAGCGATTGCCATCGTCCGGGAAAGTCTCGTAGTCTTTGTAGGTCAGTTTCGTTCTCGTCGCCACGGTGTGCCCCCTTGCTGTGCGGGAAGATGTGCGCGCCATTATATCTTACGGGCGGGCGGCACGGGCGAGGCGTTGGGCTTCGTTGTGGGCGAGGCGAGAGGGTTCGGGGAGCTTGGTGCGCACCGCGCTTTGGCGGACGATTTCAACCGCCGCGTCGAGCGTGATGCGGTGGCCGACGGAGGGGAAAACGGGCGCGACGCCGGTCCGCGTCCTGAGCGCCATCGCGACGACCTCACCCTTGTCCACGAGAGGCGCGACGCTGCCCGCTTCCTCCGCCAGCCCCGCGTATCGCCCGACGAGGATGGACTTCGCGCAGCCGAGTGTCGGCACATTCACCGCGAGGCCGAGATGGCACGCCAGCCCGAAACGGCGCGGATGAGACCGCCCGTGGCCGTCCGCGATCAGCACGTCGGGCGCCTGGGGCAATTGTTCCAGCGCGGCGATGGCGGCGGGCAGTTCCCGCCACGAGAGTAGCCCCGGCACGTAGGGATACGCGAGCGGCGCGTCGGCGGAAACGACGGCAATCAGCGTCAGATCGGGGAAGGTGACGAGCGCCGCGACGCCGATCGCCCGATCCGCGCCGAGGTGGACATCAACGGCGGCAATCGTTTCCGTCGGATGCGCCAGCGGCTCTTCCCGCACCAGCGCCGCCCAGACGCGCTGCCGGGCAATCGCCTCGCGCGGCGGCTCGGCGGGATCGGGCAGGTACGCGGGATTGACCGTGATGCGCATACGCTTCACCAGACCCAGTGGCGTAGGCTGATGAACCTTTACAACGTAACCGGGTAATCGTGGGGCAGCAGGCTGGAAAGTCTGCCCTACCGGTAGCACCGGCTTTCCAGCCTGTGAAGCCAGTACCCGATCAAGTTTTTAAGATTCATCAGCCTACGTCCCAGTGCGATACGAGGAACGGGGACGCAGGCTGAAGCCTCCGCTACCGATCTATTACATCCGCCGTTTGCGGTGATAGAACACGATCTGCACGACGGTGATCACGATCATCACCAGCACGCTTGCCCGGAAGAGCCAGCCGAAGTCCTTCTGCACCCGAGTTGATTGCCGAAGTTCATGCCGAAGACACCCGTTCAGAATGGAGGTTGGCAAGAAGATGGCCGCGACGTCCCGCATCGCGTGCTATGCTCCACTTTCGTCTGAAACTATTTCAATGAAAGTGCAGCAGAGCGGCCAATGTGCTCCATAGGAGAAGGCAATGCTATCGCGCCTGAGTGCCTGACGATTGGCAGCGGCGGTGTTATACTCTCCTTTGTGATGACTGTGACGATCCTGCGACGGCTTTTTGGGGCGCATGCACGGACACGATGCACGCGGAGCCGGACGGAAATAAGAACAGGTAGATGCGTCGTTGGAATGCACACACGACAGATAGTGGACAGTCGAAGTCGAAGTTGGCTATCGCGATGATCGCGCCATGCCATAGCGAAGGCATGGCGAGGTTTGAACACGGGCGACGGGGCGCGTTGCCCCGGACGAGCGGAGCGGAGATGAGCGTATGGCTGCGACGGTAGCGCTTTATCGCACGTCAATCGGCAAAAAGACGGTCATGGCGGTGACGGGGATCATCATGTACCTGTTCATGATTCTCCATATCTACGGCAACCTGAAGGTCGTCGAGGGGCACGATAAATTCAACGCCTACAGCGACTACATCCGCACCGTCGGCAACCCGATCTTCTTCCGCACCGAACTTCTGTGGATCATCCGCGTCGTCCTGCTCGTTTCCGTGATCCTGCACATCGTCGCGGCGGTACAACTGACGCAGCAGAGCGTCGCCAGCCGCCCGGTGCGCTACGTCAACAAGAAGGATACGGATGCCACCATCGCCTCCCGCACGATGCGCTGGGGCGGCCTCGTGATCTTCTTCTTCATCATCTACCACATCCTCGACCTGACGGTTGGCGTCGCCCACACCGGCGCGTACCGGGAGGGCGATGTCTACGGCAATGTCGTCTCCGGTTTCAGCCATTGGTACGTGACGATCTTCTACCTTCTCGCGATGCTCGCACTCGGATTTCACCTGTATCACGGCGTTTGGAGCATGTTCCAGACGCTCGGCGTCAATCGCCGCAAGTACAATCGCTTCTTCCGGGGCCTCGCCCTCGTCTCGGCGGTACTGATCGCCGGGGGCGGTTGCGCCGTTCCGCTCGCCGTCTTGACCGGAATCGTCAGTTAGGAAAGTGAATCAGCGATGGCAACGACAATTGCCCCTCCGACCGTTGACGTTGGCCGCCGCGCACCGGGCGGGCGCGACATCGTGCTGGACGCCAAAATTCCGTCCGGGCCAATCGAGCAGAAGTGGGAGAAGCACCAGTTCGAGATGAAACTGGTGAACCCCGCGAACAAGCGGAAGTTCACCATCCTGATCGTCGGTTCCGGCCTCGCGGGCGCGTCCGCCGCCGCGACGCTGGCCGAACTCGGCTACCACGTCAAGTGCTTCTGCTACCAGGACTCGCCGCGCCGCGCACACAGCATCGCCGCGCAGGGCGGCATCAACGCCGCTAAGAACTACCGCAACGACGGCGACAGCGTCTATCGCCTCTTCTACGACACCGTCAAGGGCGGCGACTTCCGCTCCCGCGAGGCGAATGTCTACCGGCTGGCGCAGATCAGCGTCAACATCATTGACCAGTGCGTCGCGCAGGGCGTCCCCTTCGCGCGCGAGTACGGTGGCCTGCTCGACAACCGCTCCTTTGGCGGCGCGCAGGTGTCGCGCACCTTCTACGCGCGGGGCCAGACGGGGCAGCAACTGCTGATCGGTGCATACTCGGCGCTGTCGCGGCAGATCGGCCTCGGCAATGTGGAAATGTATTCACGCCACGAGATGCTCGACCTCGTCGTCGTGGACGGCGTGGCGCGGGGTATCGTCGCGCGCGACCTCGTAACGGGCGAGACCACGCCGCATGTCGCCGACGCCGTTGTGCTGGCTTCCGGCGGCTATGGCAATGTCTACTACCTTTCGACGAATGCAAAGGGGTGCAACGTCACGGCAGACTGGCGGGCGTACAAGCATGGCGCATTGTTCGCCAACCCCTGCTACACACAGATTCACCCCACCTGCATTCCGGTGTCGGGCGATCACCAGTCAAAACTGACGCTGATGAGCGAATCGCTGCGCAACGACGGGCGCGTCTGGGTGCCGACCCGAGCGGGCGACGCACGACCGCCCGCGCAGATACCCGAGAGCGAGCGCGATTATTTCCTCGAACGGAAGTATCCGAGCTTCGGCAACCTTGTCCCGCGCGATGTCGCCTCCCGCAATGCGAAAGAAGTCTGCGACGAGGGTCGCGGCGTCGGCCCCGGCGGGCGCGGCGTCTATCTGGATTTCGCGGACGCAATCAAGCGACTCGGGAAGCGCGTCGTCGAGGAGCGGTACGGCAACTTGTTCGATATCTACAACAAGATCACCGGCGAGAACTCTTACGCGTCGCCGATGCGCATCTACCCCGCCATCCACTACACGATGGGCGGGCTGTGGGTAGACTACAATCTGATGAGCACGATCCCCGGCCTGTTCGTCGCGGGCGAGGCGAACTTCTCCGACCATGGCGCGAACCGCCTCGGCGCGAGCGCGCTGATGCAAGGGCTGGCGGACGGCTACTTCATCCTGCCCTACACGATTGGCGACTATCTCGCGACCGCCAAACTGCCGAAAGCAGACACGACGCACCCCGCCTTCGCGGAGTCCGAAGCGGAGGTGAATGCCCGCGTCAAGCGGCTGCTCGGTATTCACGGCAACCGGACGGTGGATTCGTTCCACCGCGAACTCGGTCACATCATGTGGGACAACTGCGGCATGGCGCGCACGGACGCCAGCCTCCGGCACGCAATCGCACAGATCGGGGAAGTGCGCGAGGAGTTCTGGCAGAACGTCAATGTGCTCGGCGAGAACGCGGAACTGAACCAGTCGCTCGAAAAGGCGGGCCGCGTCGCGGACTTCATCGAACTGGGTGAACTGATCTGCACCGATGCGCTCAACCGCACCGAATCGTGCGGCGGCCATTTCCGCGAGGAGAGCCAGACGGCGGACGGCGAGGCCCTACGCGATGATGAGCATTTCTCGCACGTTTCGGCCTGGGAGTACACCGGCGTCGGCAACATCCCCGCGCTGCACAAGGAACCCCTCGAATTCGAGTATGTTCACCCCTCACAACGGAGCTACGTGTAATGGCAACGCTCGCATCACAGGGCGCCACCGCAACGCACGACGGTCATGTGGGCCGTACGCTGAACCTCACCCTCCGAGTCTGGCGGCAGAAGAACGCCAACAGCGCAGGCAAGATGGTCACGTACGATGCGAAGGGCATCAGCGTGGACATGTCCTTCCTGGAGATGCTCGATGTCGTCAACGAAGGGTTAATCGCGCGCGGCGAGGAGCCAATCGCCTTCGACCACGACTGCCGCGAAGGCATCTGCGGCTCGTGCGGCATGATGATCAACGGCGTCGCACACGGACCGGAGCGCGCGACGACCGCCTGCCAACTGCACATGCGCCACTTCCGCGACGGTGAGACGATCACGATCGAGCCGTGGCGGGCCAAAGCCTTCCCCGTCATCAAGGACCTCATTGTGGATCGCGATGCCTTCGACCGGATTATCCAGGTCGGCGGCTACATCACCGCCCCGACCGGCAGCGCGCAGGACGCGAATGCGATCCTCGTCCCGAAAGCGGATGCGGATGTCGCGTTCGACTACGCCGCCTGCATCGGCTGCGGCGCGTGCGTGGCGATGTGCCCGAACGCCTCGGCGATGCTCTTCACCGCCGCGAAAATCTCCCATCTCGGCCACCTGCCACAGGGCCAGCCGGAGCGCGACGACCGCGTGCTGCGGATGGTCGAGCAGATGGATGTCGAGGGCTTCGGCGCCTGCACGAACATCGGCGAGTGTGCCGCCGTCTGCCCGAAGGAGATCCCGATGGACGTCATCTCCTTCATGAACCGCGATCTCCTCCGCGCCACCCGCCGCAAAGACCGCGAGGCGAAGACGAGCAATGAGTAGCGAGTATCATCCGTTCGCCAGGCGATCAACACCATGTTCTCTCATCCCCGGAGGTGCTTTGCCATGCAATTCAAGTCGGCAGTCGCCGTCGCACTGATGACGCTTCTCCTTGCCGCGTGCGGTGGTACAGCCACCACAAGCACGCCGGTCCCGGCGCCGACAGCTGCTGCAAGCAATGGGGGGGCAGCCGATGCCTCCGCCTGTCCTACCCCGGTGCCGAGCGGCGCGACGAGCGCCCCGCCCGCCGCGCGCGCGAGCGGGACGATCACGACGATCGCGGGCACGACCTTCACGCTTACCCAGCCGGACAAGACCACGCAGCTCGTCATGACCACCCCGAACACGATCTACAACAAGGAAAGTGCATCGAGCGTCGGCGTGATCGGTGCGGGCGACCTGCTCATGGTCGCGGGGACCACCAGCGGCGACAGCATCACCGCGACGATGATCTTCGACAACGGGACGCAGATGATGCAGCGGCAACGCACCGCCCTGGCTGCCGGCTGCCCGTTCGTGCCGACCGGTGGCAATTTCACGATCGGCACGGTCACGAAGGCGAATGGGGCGATGCTGACGCTGGCCACGGCGGGAGGGAAAACGACGACCGTGACGACCGACGGCGCGACTAAAGTCACCCTGCGGCAGATGGCCACTTTCGCGGACCTGAAGATGGGGGATCAAGCGAATGCGATGGCGAGCGGCAACGCGACGGCGACCAGCGGGTTCGTCGCGGTGGTCGTGAACGATCAGGGCGTCGCGCAGTAACCGAGAAGACACATGCCCCTATCGCCCGCCCCGCTTCTTCGGGGTGGGCGATATTCTTTGCCACCATGCGACCTCGCTCCGATACTGAGTTGGACAAAGGATGACCTCGCCACGAGCGGTGATATTGATAAGATGCATCGTGTATCGCCGCCGACTTTTCCAACGAAGTGGTTCAATGACGTTTCCGATCCGATGTTAAAGCAGTCGCCGCTCGTTCCTCTGAGGAAATTGCCGATATACAGGGAAACCGACAGCCAGATCGTTCTCAATATCTACACAGACGGGCCAATGGGTACTGAACAGCGAATGATCTTGGATACTGCCTTACACACATGGGAGTATGACGGCCACGAAGACGGATTTACTGGAGCGTTTATTGCTTGGCTAGGTTTCCTCTCGTTTAGTGGTACATCAGTACGATGCGCGGTGGATGTTGAACCACGACGATCCGCTACGGGCATTGCAGGAATACCTCTCGATTCTCGTTGGGGTGACGGTGAAAGAGATCGTTGTCGGGATCGAGGAAGTTGGATAGATTCAATGGAGGCCGCATCAATGGAAAGAATCGTATCGCGACCGGGTGTGTTGTCGGGCGAACCAACGATCGCGGGAACGCGCATCTCGGTTCGTACCGTCCTGCTCACCCATTGCGGATACCACGCCGATATGAAAAATATTCTCGACGCGCACGCAACGCTTACCACCGAAGATGTTCAGGCGGCATTGCAGTACTCTCACGAGCATCGTGACGAGATCAATCAGCACATCGCTGAAAATACCGAAGGCGAGGACATCCCCTACGACGAACTTGGATGACGGAGCATTTGCCACTCACCGCCGTTATCCTCGCGGGGGGGCGGAGCCGGAGGATGGGGACGGACAAGGCGCTACTGCGGCTACCGTCCGGGGGGCCGACGCTGATCGAACGGGTCGTGGTGGCGGCGCGGGCGGTGGCGGATGATGTCGTAGTCGTCGCGGAGGATGCGGGACGGTTGCCGCCGATGGACGCGCGCACGGTGCCGGACGCGATTGCGGGGGCGGGGCCGCTGGCGGGGCTGATCGCGGGGTTTGGGGCGGCGCGGCACGCGGACATCCTCGCGCTCGCTTGCGATCTGCCCTATCTCTCCGTGCCGCTCCTGGCGTGGATGGCGGCGTTGCCCCGGACGTGGGATGCGCTCGTGCCGTACCGCCCGAATGAAAATGGTAAGGCGGGCTGGGAGCCGCTGCACGCGATCTATGCCCGCGCCTGCCTCGCCCCGATGCGCGACGCGCTCGACCGGGGCGACCGGCAGGCGACTGCCTTCTTCCCTGCTATCCATGTACAACCCCTGACCGCCGCCGAAATGTTTTTGTATGATACCGTCGGCCGTTCGCCTCAGAGCGTCAATACGCCAGATGCGTGGGGCGAAGCCATCCGTTGGCTTGCGCATGGCTCTGACGCTATACTGCGCACGGGAAATGATGGGGCGAACGACGGAAAGTAGGGGAGGGGTGGATACGCGTCAGTATCACGTAGTACTGGAATGGGATCCGCAGGATCAGGTATGGGTGACCTTCGTTCCCGCGCTCAACGACCTTTCTACCTATGGGGAGACGCGAGAAGATGCGCTCGCCAATACACAAGAAGCCATCGAGGGCTACCTCGAAGCGGCGACAAAGGAAGGGATCGCGATTCCCGCCTATGGCATCGCGCCGGAAGTTGTGCAGGTCGAAGTTGCGGTTCCGTGACACGACTGCCGAGCGTCAGCGGGAAGTAGGTTGTACAGGCGCTGGAGCGCAATCAGTTCACACGCTCACATGTGCGCGGCAGCCATCACTACCTTCGCAAACCTGACGGCGCCGGGCTAGTTGTCGTTCCGGTGCATGGGAACCGCGACCTCCCCGCCGGGACGCTACGTTCGATCATCCGACAGGCGGATATTGATGTCGAAGAACTCGTTCGTTTCTTACGAGATTGGGCTGTGAACCGCATCATCCGTCGGAGCGGCCATGGAGAGAGTGCAGCGATGGGCCTGAAAGTACGCGATTACCGGAAATTCATGGTGGACGATGCGGCGGACCCTGCGCTGCTGCCGCTCGATGTCTGGAACACCCTTTTTGACGAGTACCAGCACAAGCCGGGCAACTTCTACAAGGGATTCAAGCGACTCGGCGTGCTCCGTTTCGATGTCGAGGAAGAGATCAAGAAAGCCGAGGCGGCGGGCAAGTGGCTGACCGAGGACGAAGCGGCGCGCGATGTCCTTTATGAGGTGATTGACGAACTTGGCAACGACATGTGGTATCAGCGCACGATGTCCTTGATCGAGGAGGACTGCCGCAAAGATGTCGCCTGGCGACCGAAGAATTACGCTAAGCACCTCGATCCGGTCTACGACGAACAGGAGGAACGCGGCTGGCAACCCTACTGGGAACCTGCCCGCTGGATACTTCCGAGCAATGAGTGATGAGCAATGAGCAATGAAGGGCATCACGTTCTCCTCGTTGCTCATCACTTATTGCACCCAATGCGCGTGTTATCATGCGAAGCGTATGCGTTGATGCGAAGAAGAAAGATGATACGAGAGGGGGCCCGATGATTACGGCAACACAACGATGGGCGCGACGCGGGATGGCAATCGGGATGCTCCTGCTGACGGCGGCGCTGCTGAGCGCCTGCATCGAGGCGAATTCGAGCAGCACGATTGGCTCCGACTTCAAGGGTACGACGAATCTGCGCATCGGCATTTCCAAGGTCGCTATCCAGACACTGACCTCAATCGGCAATAGTCTCGGCGGCACACCGACGCCGAATTCCGGCGCGATGCCGGACAACATCTTCGGCGACCTCAACAATCAAGTGACCGGCATGGGCGGCACGACGAAGCCGTACGACAACGGCAACTTCATGGGCGTGGACATCACGATGTCCTTCAACTCGCTCGATGAGATGCAGAACCAGATTAACAGCATCCTCGGCAATTCGCCCGATGCATCAGGTTCATCGAGCACGCCTTCCTCGAATCCGCTCTCCGGCAGCGGCCAGAGCGCGCTGATCCAGATCACCGCGAAAAGCACCGACGCCGGCCTGCGTATTGACGGCATGGTGGACCCATTGAGCACGCTCAACGACCCGAATAATCCGAATGCCATCCCCGGCCTCGACCTCACCGCGCTGCTCAGCGGTGGTGGCCAGGTGCAACTCTCCTTCACGATGCCGGGCAAGGTCACGAGCGCCGATGCGCTCGCGCAGCAGAACGGCAACACTGTCTCATGGAGTTTCAAGGTCGGCGACAAGGCCGCAACGATCTTTGCGGAAGCGAACAAGAGCTAAGACGGGTTGCGTAGTATTGGTGGTGGCGGACTTCAGCCTGCCACAGCGCGGGATAGCAGTCTGAAGCCTGCCACCACAAAGAAAAAGGAGGGGCAGAGCGCCCCTCCTGATCGTTTCACACTACAGCGATCAATATCGCCGCACGTCCCGACGATACTCGCGGACGCCGCGCGACGGCCCACCAAGCAGGATGCCGAGCAGCCAGGTGACGAAGAACGCGATCAGCGCCCAGACGACGATCGCGACGATCGTGCTAACTTCGAGGACATTGCTGCCCGAGGCGCTGTCCGAGAAAATGCCCCGGAAGGGCGCGACGAAGGCCGCTGTCGCGTTGTAGATGAAGCTGACGAAACTGCTGGCCGTGTTCGCGCCCGTCGCCTTGAGGATAAAGCGGGCAACCAGCCCAACGAGCAACAAACCAGTGAGGAACCAGATGATCCGCGTCGCGAGGTCGAGCACCGACAGCCGACCGACCGATTCGTCCTCCACAACGCGGTCGCTCACGTACTCATCGCGCACCGGAGCCGCAGCATACGGCTGCTCCACAACCCGTTCCCGCACGACCTCATTTCGCACGGGAGGGGCAGCGTACGGCTGTTCCGCAACGCGCTCCCGCACGACCTCGGTGGGGAGAGGCGTCGTTTCCGCATACGGTACCGACGCACCGTATGCTACGGGTTCACCGACCGCGCGCTCTTCAGCAACCACGCGCCGCTCCACCGGCGCCCCATTGGCGTCGCGGTACACTTCGTTCGATTCTTCTCTCCGGTACGTCATGCTGTCGCTCCTTTTCGGCAAACGCCTGCATTCCTGCCGCGAACACCAATCATTTCGATCCGTGTTGCATAAAAGCAAGCGCCGTGCCAGCAGTGAACGTGACAACGAAAACGGTGGCCGGGATGGGTAAAGAGGAGCGGCAGGCTCAAGCCTGCCACCACCGATCATGGTCCCTACAGGGACACTTCGGCAGTCGGGTGTGCCAAGGCGGCGATAATGCGCGGCCAGAGTCCTTGGTCGCACCACAGGCGATATCGCTTGTACGCCCGGTCCCGCTTGCCGTATTCCTTCGGCATCTCCCGCCACGACA